>CAZFAT010000129.1:0-7586 GCA_964517075.1 uncultured Solibacteraceae bacterium | reverse complement strand
GACTCCCGGTCCCGGGCGGGGTTCCGGTTCTCGCCCCCCGACGTGGGGCGTCGTTACCCCCCCAACCCCCCCCCGACGTCATGCCACCTCAACGGGCCACGCGGCGGATGGCCGCCAGCCGGGCGTCCGCCAGCGCCAGCGTCTCGTCCTTCTTGCAGAAACAGAAGCGGACCGCCGTCCGGCCCGAGGCCGGGTCGCGGAAGAAGCTGCTGCCGGGGACGCTCGCCACGCCCACCTCCTCCACGAGATACCGCGCGAACGACACGTCGTCGGGGAATCCGAAGCCCGCGATGTCCGTCATGATGTAGTACGCGCCGCGCGGCTCGTAGCAGACGAACCCCGCCCGCTCGAGAATGCCCATCAGGCGATCGCGCCTGGCCTGATACGCCGACGCGAGCTCGCGGTAGTAGTCCGCGCCCGATCCGAGCGCCACGGCCGCGGCGGCCTGCAGCGGCGCGGCCGCGCCCACGGTCAGGAAGTCGTGCACCTTCCGGATCGCCGCCGTCAGATCGGGCGGGGCGACCGCCCACCCGACGCGCCAGCCCGTGACGCTGAAGGTCTTGGACACGCTGTTGATGGTGACCGTCCGGTCGGCCATGCCGTCCAGCGTCGCCAGCGGCACGTGCCGGGCGCCGTCATAGACGATGTGCTCGTAGATTTCGTCGGTGACGGCAATGACGTCCCACTGCTGGCAGAGGCGGGCAATCGTCTGCAACTCGTCGCGCGTGAAGACCTTGCCGGTCGGGTTGTTCGGCGTATTGATGACAATCGCCCGCGTGCGGTTCGAGAAGGCCGCCGCCAGTTCGTCAGGGTCGAACGTCCAGTCCGCCCGTCCAGCCGTCATGCCGGGGCGCAGCCGGACGAACCGAGGCGTCGCGCCCGACAGTACGGCGTCCGGCCCGTAGTTCTCGTAGAACGGCTCGAAGACGATGACTTCGTCGTCCGGGTCGACGATGGCCAGGAGCGTCGCCACCATGGCTTCGGTCGAGCCGCAGCACACCGTGACGTGCCGATCGCCGTCGATCGCCAGGCCATGGCGCGCCAGGAGGTCCTGGGCAATCGCGTCGCGCAGCGGCCGGGCGCCCCAGGTCACGGCGTACTGATTGACGTCGGCGCGGATGGCGTCGCACGCGGCATCCTTGAGCGCGGCGGGCGCCGGGAAATCGGGAAACCCTTGCGAGAGGTTGACCGCCCCGTGCCGCTGGGCGAGGCGCGTCATCTCGCGGATCACCGACTCGGTGAACTGCGCGGCTTTCCGGGACGTGCGAAGTCGGGTCATGCGGCTGGAACCGGCGCGCGCGCCCGCGCGCTCAGCGCCCGGACACCTGCCGCGCCGGCGGCTGCAGGTGGGCGTAGAGGAGACGGTAGTCCTCGGCCGTTCCCAGCACGCGCTTCACGTAGTGCTGGGTTTCGGGAAACGGAATATCGTCGATGAACTCCGCGAGCGGGATGTCCGGCCGCTCCGCCCGCCAGCGAACGACCCGGTTCTCTCCGGCGTTGTACGCCGCCAGGGCGTCGGCGAGGTGATCGAACTGGTCGCGCAGATCGGCGAAGTAGGCCATGCCGATGCGAATGTTCACCTCAGGACTGGTCAGCCGGGCGGTGGTGAACGGACGGATGCCGAGACGCTGCGCGTAACGGCGGCCGGTCGACGGCAGAATCTGCATGAGCCCCCACGCGTTCGCGGGCGACCGGACGTCGGCCTGGAACGTGGACTCCTGACACATCAACGCGGCCATCAGAAACGGATCGAGCCGGTGGGCTGCCGCGTACTTCCTGATCAGGTCCCAGTGGTCGAGTGGGAAGATCATCTGGAGGAGCTCGATGGGCAGCCGTTCCCCGCCCGCCGCCATGAACTGCGGATAGGCGCGGCGAAGCGCGGTGATGCCCAGCCGCCACTGGCCTTTCCGGTGCAGCGCGTACCCGATGGTGGCTTCGAAGAAGGGCGACGGCCCGTGAATCCGCTGCTCCCGACGCAGCTCGAGGATGGCCTCCTCATACAGTCCGACCGCCAGGAGGCGCTGGATGAGGCGCGCATTCGCCGGCCTCGCGCCGGGTGCGATGACGGACCAGGACGTCAGCGGCGGGTCCGACGCGGCGGTCGTCACGGCGACGCCGCTGTCCGTCAGCCGCGCCATCTCGGTCAGCGACTGGCGTCCATAGAACGAGTTCCGATAGTCGATGACGACACGCCGATGCGCCGTAAACGCCGCGTGGCGATCACCGGCTTGATCCCGCGCGCGGGCGGCCCAGTACAGCCAGGCGGGCCGGTAGTCCGCGCGCCGGAGGCCCGCGGCCGCCGACTCGAAGATCCGGATGGCGGTCGCGAAGTCGCGCTGCCGGTACGCCCACCAGCCCGCCTTCCAGGCGGCCCGGTCCGCGTGCACGCCGAGCGGAAAGCGGTCGTACATCTCGCGGAACACCCCCGCCGCCAGATCGTCGTCGTCGGTCAAGATGTAAAAGGTGCCCAAATCGTTGAGCGCGACTTCGGCGAGCGGATCGGTGCCGTGGCGATCGACGAACGCGCGCACGGCGGCGAGATACGCGGTGTCCCGATCAAGCGCGCGCAGCGTGCCCAGCCCGTAGAACTCGGCTTCCGTCGCCCGCGCACCCGACTGTTCGGGCAAGGCCTCGAGGGCGGCGCGGGCGGCCGCGTACCGTTTCAGATGGAAGTCGCACTCCGCCAGGCGGAGATCGACCAGGGCGCGCTCGTCACCGCTGACCCTCGGCCGCACGTTCACGAACATCCGGCGCGCCTCGGTGTACTGCCCGCCGGCGTAGAGCCGCTCGGCCCGGGCCAGGTCCTGTGCGGCGGGCACCGGCGGCGACTCGAGTGCGGTGAGGGCACGGCCGGCGCTCGCCGCGTCGGCCGACAGGGCGTGATCGTAGTACACCGTCCGGAACGCGCTCCGCGCGAGATCGGTGTCCTTGATCTGAAGGGCCGCCTCGCCCAGCCGCCGGTAAGCCTCGGCCGGCCGCGAGGACGGCATGGCGGCGAGCGTGCGGAGCGCCCGAACCGCCTCGGGCCAGTTCGCCGAGGCCACCGCCGCGTCAGCGAGCAGCCACCATGCGGCTTCGACAAGAGCGCCGTCGAGGCGCCGTTCGATGAGTTGGCGGGCGGTGGCGACCGCGGCGGCGGGACGTTCGAGCGCGAGCTCGCTGCGGCCCACGTACAGCCTCGCGTAACCGCCCAGCACCGGATCGCCAAGAAAGGCGCCGAACGACGCGAGCGCACGTTCCGGCCGTCCCTCTTCCAGATCGGTCACGCCGCGATTGAAGCCGGGATCCACGCGCGTATCCGGCGCCGGGTGCAGCCAGAGTTCGGTCGCGATCAGCGGCCGGCCCGCCGTGTCCTGCATACCCGAGGCCAGCGGGGCGGGCGCCGACAACGCCGTCAGGGCGACGACACTGACGATGGTGCGACGTCCCGCAAACCGTCGAGGTCCTGCCATCATGCGTGCCGTGAACGTCAGGTCCCGCTCGTCAGGGCCTCGACGGTCCGCTGCGAGGTCACATTCTCGAGCCGGGCCGCCGCATGGCGCACGAGGACCTCGACCTGCTCGGTCCAGACGGGTGCGGCGGCCTGGTTGGTCTCACGATCGGCGCCGTCCGCATAGACGAGCGCCACGACTTCCCGCTGCACAGCCACCGGCAGGATGAGGCCCACCTGACCGGCCGACACCCGCATGAACGCCGGCATCGTGGGGTCGGGCCGTTCGGCGGCGGGCACCGGCGTGACCTGACGCAGTCCGACGGCGGCGGCGAGAAGCGGCGACGCGGAAACTGGCAGCTGCGAAGACGCCACGCCCGGCGCGAACCCGTACTGCCGGTAGTTGCGCAGGGTGTCACCGTCGACCAGCATGACGGCCACGCGGGAGGCCTCGGCCGACGCGCCGTCCGCGAGCGCGTCCAGCACGCCGCGCAGACTCGTCGCGTCGTCCAGACGGCGGACCGCATCGGCGACGCGCGAGATCAGATCGTGCCGGGCGTGCGAGCCGCCCTTGGCCACGGCGCGGGCAACCTCAACCGCAGCGCGATCGAGATCGGCGCGGCTGGTACGCATGTCCCCCTGAACGAGCTGGAGCAGCTCGGCCGCCAGCGCCTCCAGGTGGGTGTCGGTCGCCTGGCGCAGACGGGAGATGAATCGATCGACGGCCTCGCGGACGTGCTGCTCGCGCGACATAAGACGGGCGGTGTCTTCATTATCCCTTATCGGCCGCGATGGGCTCGGCTGAAGGCCCGCCCGCCCTCAGCGCACGCCGAGCAGGAGATCCATGGTGAGCTGGTCGAGCCGCTCGTAGGCGAGGCCGCGCGAGGCCAGGGCGCCGCGGTCGAATGACTCGCCGAGGAGCGACTCCCGGGCGGCCTGCGAGTAGCGCGCGACCGAGGGGGCCGGCACCTGCATCTCGTCGAGGAGCGCCCTGATCTCCGGGTCGGCGTTCCATCTCACCGCTTTGTCCCGCAGGATCAGGTAACTTCGCATGCACCCGCGCGCGAACTCGCGCACGCCGGCGTAGTCCTCGGTGCGGTAGGCGTGGGCGTCGAAGTGCCGCGGCCCCTCGTAGCCGACATCCTCGAGGAACTTGACCAGCCAGAACGCCGCCTTGACGTTCGAGGAGGCAAACCGGAAGTCCTGATCGTAGCGGCCGGGCGCCTGATCGTTCAGATCGATGTGGAAAAGCTTGCCGGCTTCCCAGGCCTGCGCGACCGCGTGAACGAAGTTCAGGCCCGCCATCTGTTCGTGTGCGACCTCGGGATTCACGCCGACCATGTCGGGATGCGCCAGCGTCGCGATGAACCCGAGATATGCACCCGTCGTGGCCATGTAGATGTCCCCGCGCGGCTCGTTCGGCTTCGCCTCCAGCGCGAACCTGAAGCCGTAGCCGCGGTCGAGGGAGTACTCGCACAGATAGTTGACCGCCTCGCGCAGCCGCTTCACCGCGTCGTCCGGACGCCGGCAGGCATCGGTTTCCGTGCCTTCGCGGCCGCCCCAGAGCACGAAAATCTTTGCGCCCAGCTCGGCGCCCAGGTCCATGGCGCGCATCGTCTTCTGCACGGCGTAGGCGCGCACGCGGGGATCGTTGGCCGTGAACGCGCCGTCGCGGAAGACCGGATCGAAGAACAGATTGACCGTGGCCATCGGCACCACGAGGCCGTGGTCGCGGCAGGCGCGCTGGAATTCCGCGACGATCCGGTCGCGCTCCGCGACGGTCGCGTCAATCGGCACCAAGTCGTTGTCGTGCAGGTTGACGCCCCAGGCGCCGACCTCCGCGAGGAGCGCCACCGCCTCCACCGGTGTCAGCACCGGACGGACCACATCACCGAACGGATCGCGGCCGCGGTTGCCGACCGTCCAGAGGCCGAACGAGAACTTGTGTTCCGGGCGAGGGGCGTAGGGGTCTGACATCACTCCGGTCCTTCCTCAGAGCGTGGGCTCGTAGATTCCGCGAAGGGCGTGATATACGCGCCGATAGCGGACGTACTGCTCGTTCATCGCGGCCTGCACGTCGGCCGGCACGGTCGTCGTGCCCGCGGTGCGGACGACGCGCTCACAGGCGTCGTCCACCGAGGACCAGAACCCTGCGCCAACGCCCGCCAGGAGCGCCGCGCCGTACGCCGCACCCTCCTCGGCGGCGACGGTCGACACGTCGCGGCCGTAAGCGGCAGCCTGGATCTCCCGCCACAGCGCCGACCGCGCCCCGCCGCCGCCCACACGCACGTTCGTGACCGGCACGTCGAGGTCCGCAAAGATCTCGAAGCTGTCGCGGAGGCTGAACGCGACACCCTCCAGCACGGCGCGGACAATGTGGCCCCGGGTGTGCGCGGCCGACAGGCCGACCAGTCCCGCCCGCACGTCCGGATCGCAGTGTGGCGTGCGCTCCCCCATCAGGTACGGCGCCCAGAGCACTCCGTCGGCGCCCGGCGGCGCGTGCCCGGCCTCCTTCGTCATCGCCTGATACGCCTCGTCGCCGGTGCCGGAGAAACCCCATTGGTCGCGCAGCCAGCGCAGGGAGAGGCCGGCGGCCTGCGTGACGCCCATGACGTGCCAGCGGCCGGGAATGGCGTGGCAGAACGTGTGCAGCCGGCCGCGCGGATCGAGGGTGGGCTTCTCGGTCGCGGCAAACACCACACCCGACGTGCCGATCGTCACGCTGACCGCGCCCGGCCGGGTGATGCCCATGCCGATCGCGCCCGCGGCCTGGTCGCCGGCGCCGGCCACGATCGGCGTCCCGGGCGCGAGGCCCGTGGCTCGCGCCCCTTCGGGCGACACACGCGCACAGATCTCCGGCGACTCGAAGACCCCGGGCAGTATCGAGGCATCGATGCCGACGGCGTCGAGGATGTCGCGCGACCAGGCGCGCCGCGCGACGTCCAGCATGAGCGTCCCCGACGCGTCGGCGACGTCGATCGCGTGGGTGCCGCTCAGGCGCCAGCGCACGTAGTCCTTCGGCAGCAGGAGATGACGCACGCGCGCCCATGCGCCAGGCTCATGCGTGCGGACCCACAACAACTTCGTCAGCGTGAAATTGGTCAGCGCAGGATTGCAGGTCAGCTCGAGCAGTCGGGGACCGAGCGTAGCGTCCAGCCACCGGCATTCGGCGGCGGTCCGCTGATCGCACCAGATCAAGGCGGGCCGCACGACGGCACCCTGGGCGTCGAGCAGCACCGCGCCATGCATCTGCCCCGACAGCCCGACGCAGGTGATGTCGGCACCGGCGCGCCCGCTCGCAGTCACGACCTCCCGCACAGCCTCCTGACAGGCGCGCCACCAGTCGGCCGGATCCTGTTCGGCCCAGGCCGGGCCGGGCGACGCGAAGGGCGCGTGCGCCGACGTCGCCGATCGGACGATGGCGCCATCGGGGCCCACGAGCAGGGCGCGCGTCCCCCCCGTGCCGATATCGATGCCGAGAACCAGGGATTTTCCTGCCACCGAAGCGGCCGTCATACTACAGCGAGTCCGGGCGTCAGTTCCGCAGCCGGAACGCCACGATGCTGCCGCCGGAGGGACGGCCCGACTTGCCGCCCCCCGCGGAGATCACGACATACTGGCGGCCGTTCACCATGTAGGTGCTTGGGGTGGCGTTGCCCCCGAACGGCAGTTTGGCCTGCCAGAGGGTGCGACCCGTGTCCTTGTCGAACGCGCGGATCGTCTCGTCAGCTGTCGCACCAATGAAGATCAGGCCGCCGGCGGTCACGACTGGTCCGCCGTAGTTCTCCGTACCCGTCGGCGGCAGGCCGCGAGCCGTCAGCTCCGCATACTCGCCGAGGGGGACCTTCCACTTGATCTCGCCCGTGTTCAAGTCCACGGCGTTCAACGTGCCCCACGGCGGCGCAATCGCCGGATAGCCTTCGCGGTCGAGCCAGCGGCGGAATCCCACGAACGCGTACGGCGGGCCACCGGCCCGGCCGCGTCCCCCTCCCCCGCCGCGTCCGCCCGTCTGGTAGGCCGACGCCGCCTGTTCGATCCCGTGCAGGAAGTCCACGACCGCCCGCCGCGGCCCCGCCGCAACGTCGGCGGACATCGCCGGCATCCGCCCGCCGCCACCCTTCTCCACGATCTCGAGCGAACGCACCGGCGTCTGCCG
>CAZFAT010000128.1:0-2680 GCA_964517075.1 uncultured Solibacteraceae bacterium | reverse complement strand
AGGAGCGGCCCATCGCGGCGCTGATGCTGCGCACGATGCAGAAGGCGCGCTACGACGCGGAGAACCTGGGCCACTTCGGGCTGGCCGCGGAGGCGTACACGCACTTCACGTCACCCATCCGCCGCTATCCGGACCTGGTCGTGCACCGCGTGCTGCGGGCGTCCCGCCAGGGCGCCGACGCCGACCAGCGCGCCGACCTGGCCGACGACCTCCCCGAAATCGCGCGCCACACCTCCGAACGCGAGCGTCGCGCGAACGACGCTGAGCGCGAACTGGTGCAGTGGAAGAAAGTGCGGTTCATGACCGACAAGGTCGGCGACCAGTTCGACGGCTACATCACCGGCGTCAGCGCCTACGGGCTGTACGTCGAGCTGGTGGAGCACTTCGTCGAGGGCATGGTCCACGTGTCCACCATGGCCGACGACTACTACCGCTTCCTGGAACGCGCGCACGTGCTGCGCGGCGAGAACAACCGGCGCGAGTACCGGCTGGGCGACCGCGTGACCGTTCAGGTCATCCGCGTGGACCTCGAGCAGCGGCAGATCGATTTGGGGTTGAGGGAGATCCTCGAGGCCGTGCGCGGACAGACGAGCGGCCGCCGGCCATCCCAACGCCGGCCGGCCGCGGCGCGGGCGGCCGAGGCGCGCGACGATCGGCGTCGATCCGGCCGCCGTCAGCGTGGATCGGGCAGGCACGAGCGGCGGGGCCGCGGGAGCCGGAAACGCTAGCCCGAGCCGACCTGACCGCCTCGGTCCTCCATCGGGGGTCGCTAGGACTCGTTCTTGCGCGCCGTGCCGTCGCGCGCGGCATCCTTGAAGTTCCGGATGGCACGGCCGAGGCCCCGTCCCAGGTCGGGCAGGCGGCTGCCGCCGAACATCACGAGCAGGATCGCCAGGATGACGAGCACTTCGGGGAGACCGAACTGGAACATCTCAGAACTCCTTCGGGCGGATTCGACGCATCTAATTCTAGCACCGGCGATTGCGGCCGCCGGAGGACACGGAGCGTCTAACGGATACCGGGAATCGCCGCGCGAGCGGCGTTGTGAGGCGCACGGCCCGCGGCATCAGGCTTGCACTATCACGTGCAACCGTCCGGCTCGGCGCGGCGACAGCGCGTATACTGGAAACACCTGACGAAATCGAGCCAGCCCATGGAGACCCAGCACACGCCGAACGGCGGCCCGGAAAAGACCGACATGGACCGGGGCGTGGTGTCCACCGGCTGGCTGGCCGCGAATTCCACGTTCGATCGCAAGGACGATCGCCGGTTCGGGCGGGCGTTCGGAACCTCGATGGCGGTGCACGGTGCCCTCCTGGCGCTGCTGGTCATCCTCACGATGAAGCCCGAGGTCATCACGCAGCCCATCGAACACATGCGTGTCGTCTTCCTGCAGCAGCCGCCCGGCCCCGGCGGGGGAGGCGGCGGCAGCCCCGCGCCCGCACCGCCGAAGCCCGTCGAGATTCCGAAGCCCAAGGTCACGCCGGCGCCCGTGGTTCCGCCGCCGCCGGTGGAAGTGCCTCCGCCTCCGCCGACGCCCCAACTGCAGGCGCCGGTCATGACCAACACGGCCAATCTGCTCAACGCGAGCGGCAACGTGTCGCTCGCGCCGCCCGGACCTGGCGGCGGGGGCCGCGGCCGAGGCGTGGGAACCGGTGATGGCGCTGGCGTGGGCCCGGGCCGGGACGCCGGCTTCGGCGGCGGCGAGTACTACCGCGGCGGCGGCATCACGGCCGTCCTGCAGGTCCAGCCGCAATACACGAGCGAAGCGATGCGCGCCAAGATCCAGGGCACCGTCGAGCTCGAGGCCGAGGTGCTGGAGAACGGCACGGTGGGTCGCGTGCGCGTCACCAAGCCCCTCGACCGGACCCACGGGCTCGATCAGAAGGCGATTGAAGCGGCCAGGAAGTGGCTGTTCCGTCCGCCAACCGATGCACAGGGCCGGCCTGTCAAGGCCCTCGTGACGCTGATCCTCGATTTCCGGTTGTACTGAGCCGCTCTCGTCCGCCGACCTGACCGCCTACGCTAGAGCTGCGGCGGTCCGCCGAAGCCTCGGCGAAGGCGGAAGGTCGGCCGCTCCATGTCAGACGGAAACAACAAGGCCCGGAGGGGATTTCCCCCTCCGGGCCTTCGACGTTCAGACTTCAAACGTCGACGTTCGACGTTCGAACGTCGACGTTCTGACCGAGGGTCAGTACATCCCGCCCATGCCGCCGCCACCCGGCGCCGGGGCGTCCTTCTTCTCCTCGGGGATCTCCGACACCATCGCTTCGGTCGTGAGCAGCAGCGACGCGATCGACGCGGCGTTCTGCAGCGCGGACCGCACGACCTTCGTCGGGTCGATGACGCCGGCCTTGACCAGGTCCTCGTACTCGTCGGAGGCCGCGTTGTACCCGAAATTGGCGTCCTTCGAGTCCTTGACCTTCTGGACCACAATCGACCCTTCGACGCCGGCGTTGCTGGCGATCCAGCGCAGCGGCGACTCGATGGCCTTGCGCACGATCTCGGCGCCGACCTTCTGGTCCGCCTCGAGCTTGAGGCCGTCAATCGCCCTCACCGAGCGCAGCAGGGCCACGCCGCCGCCGGGCACGATGCCCTCCTCGACCGCCGCCTTGGTGGCGTGCATCGCGTCCTCGACGCGGGCCTTCTTCTCCTTCATCTCGGTCTCGGTGGCCGCGCC
>CAZFAT010000127.1:0-9743 GCA_964517075.1 uncultured Solibacteraceae bacterium | reverse complement strand
GGGGATGATGGGGTCGGGCATGGGTCCGGGCATGCGCGGAAGCGGCGCGCTCGCGAATGGCGCCGCCTTCGACGTGCTGAGCGTGCGGGTGGACCGGGTCGCGGCAGCCGCCCGCGCCCTCCCATCCAGGCTGTCCAGCATCCCCGGGCCACGCATCGAGGAGGCGGCGAATCGCCACACGCCCCGCGTCATACGCGTGGAGATGGGTCGGGGACGGTTGACCCTCAATGGCCGCACGTTCGAGATGGGCGCTGTGGCTCAAAACGAGATCGTCAAGCTCGGTACAACCGAGGTGTGGGAGTTCTCCAACGTCTCCGGCCCCATGTCCCACCCCATGCACGTGCACAACCTGCAGTTCAGGGTGATCGAGCGTCTGCCGGGTCGAGGCCTTGCCTCCGTCTACGACACCATGGGGGCCGGGCTGGTTGACGAAGGCTGGAAGGATGTCGTGATCGTCAGGCCTGGAGAGCGGGTGCGCGTTCTCATGCGTTTCACGGACCATACCGGCCTGTACCTCTACCACTGCCATATTCTCGAGCACGAAGACCTGGGGATGATGCGCAACTACCGCGTCCAGTCATGACCGTCTGCGCGCGGCCTGGCGCATCGCGAACGTAAATGACGATGACCGCGGCGACCCGCCGCTGGCCCGAGACCCATCCCTGGGAATTCCTGGCAATCGCGGGCGTGCTCTGGGTGGCCCTCTACAGCATCCTGAACCCGGCCTCCGAAGCACTGGTGGCGGCCCTCCCCGTCGATCGCGCGAGTCATTTCGGCGGTGCTCTGCAGTTCTTCCTGTACGACACGCCCAAAGTCCTGCTCCTGCTCACCGGCATCGTCTTCGTGATGGGGATGGTGAACTCCTACTTCACACCCGAGCGCACGCGCGCCCTGCTCGCTGGCCGCACGGAAGGGGTCGCCAACATCATGGCGGCGAGCCTCGGGGTGGTCACGCCGTTCTGCTCGTGCTCGGCGGTACCGCTCTTCATCGGATTCGTCCAGGCGGGGGTGCCGCTCGGTGTCACGTTCTCCTTTCTCATCGCCGCCCCGATGGTCAACGAGGTGGCGCTCACCCTGCTGTTTGGTCTATTCGGTTGGCGGATCGCCCTGCTCTACCTCGGCCTCGGCTTATCCGTCGCGATCGTGGCCGGCTGGGTGATCGGGCGGCTCAAGATGGAGGCGTATCTCGAAGACTGGGTGCGCCTCATGCCACGTGTCACCGCGCGGGTCGGCGACACCGACATCACGCTCTCGGAACGTATCGGCGCGGGCTTCGCCGCCGTACGCCAGATCGTCGGCAAGGTCTGGCCGTACATCCTTGCCGGCATCGCGATCGGCGCGGCGATCCATGGCTACGTGCCCGAAGCGTTCATGGCCTCCATCATGGGGAAGGACGCCTGGTGGGCAGTGCCGCTCGCCGTGCTCGTGGGCGTGCCGATGTACGCCAACGCGGCCGGGGTGATTCCCATCGTGCAGGCGCTGCTGGCCAAGGGCGCCGCCCTGGGCACCGTGCTGGCCTTCATGATGAGCGTGATCGCGCTGTCGCTGCCCGAGATGGTCATTCTACGGAAAGTACTCAAGGTGCGTTTGATCCTGACCTTCGTCGCGGTGGTGGCCGCCGGGATCCTGCTCGTCGGTTACGTGTTCAACGCGGTGCTGTAGTCACAGACAAGGAGAACGTCATGATGAACGTGAAAGTCCTGGGCACCGGGTGCGCTAACTGCCGGAACACCATCACCCTGCTCGAAACGGTCGCCCGCGACAAGGGCGTGGACATCCAGGTGGAGAAGGTCGAAGAGATGCAGGACATCAGTCGCTACGGCATCATGTCCACCCCGGGCGTCGTCATCGATGGGCAAGTCGTCCATGCGGGCGGCGTGCCGAGCCGTCAGAAGGTCGAGGGCTGGCTCGGCAGGTGAATGTCGATCAATCCCTTTGCATCGAGCAGGTCAGCCGAGGACTGAGGACATCGCCGAGCGCGCGTACGCGCTCTGGCGAGCCCGCCGGACGACCGACGGGTATGACGTGAACGACTGGCCCACCGCCGACGGATCTGAGAGTAGATTCGCCGAGGGCGGTCCGCCGCGCCCACGAGATCGTCCGGCGATGCGGCGACCCCAAGCCGGAGCATATGAGCGCGCAAGGGGTGGACCTAATCTTCGGTGAGGCCCGCCTCAGCATTTCGTCAGGACCGGCGAACAGGATGCGCAGGCATCGGGTGGTCCATGACGGCGGTGCAGGCCGTGCTCGCGGCGAGCAGCGCCGCGAGCACGATCATCGGCGCGCCGCGCGTCACTTCGTGAGGTCTTTGGCGGCGTCGTCGACGTTCTTGCCCGCCTTCTCGAGGGGACCCTTGCCGATCACCTGGTCCTGATCGGTGGCGCGATCGATCTTCTCTCCCGCCTTCTGCATGAGCCCCTTGTCCTCACACGCGGCCAGGCCGACCGCCGTCACGAATGCGAGCGCCGTCACTGCCAGGATCTGTCGTCTCATCGTGCTCTCCTTCCGCGCCGGAACGGCTGTGCCCACCAGCGCGGTCATGGACGCGTGCGCGAAGCAGCCGCCGGGGCGCCAGCGTCGTCCCGTCTCAGGTCAACCGCAGTTGCATACACCGCACCAGACGTAGAGTGGTATGGACAAAGGCGGTGTCGCCGGCGCACGTCAGAGATGGCGCGGCGCTGCCTCGGCGGTGGGGCGCCCGGGCCCCACCTGGCGGCCACCGTAAAACCACCGACATTCTCGACGATCAGGTTCCTGGAGGTGACGATCAATGGCGGCGCACTCTGCCTTGGACCCGCTTGACCGCTTTCGTCCGCGCTGGCGTCATGCATGGGCGGGCCCCCGGTCCGCCGCGACGGCACCTTGACGTTGAGCGCGCCGACGAGCGGCGATCGGGCGGTGGGGTGGCGAGGGCGACGCTGCGCTGGGCGACGCCGTCATCACACCCTCTTGCGGTCGACCCAGCGCAGCATCACGGCCACGAGGACCGCGAGGGGCACGATCACGAGCCAGTGGTTCACGCCGAGCAGCGACGGCAGGGTGAGCTTGCCGAAGCCGCCGAGCTCGAGCAGGTTGCCGGTGATGTACGGGTACACCTCCGAGTAGATGGCGGCGCCGATGAGGATGCCTCCGATCCCCCGTAGTACGTCGAGGCGGCCTTCGCCGAAGGCGCCCGCGCAGGTGCCGGGTCAGAATCCGAGCAGCAGCATCCCGACGCCGAAGATCACGCCCCCCATCACGTTGGCGCCGAGCAGGAGCGGCTTGACGTGAAGGTTCACGAGGCCGAGGTCGTGCAGCGCGTACACGCCGATCATGCCGGAGACGATGGCGACCATCATCACCTTGAGCATGGTGAGGTCCGTCAGCCGGAAGAACCCGACGATCGTCGCGTACCGGGTCAGCCGTGAGCGCTGCAGGATGAACCCGAACAGCACACCGGTCAGCAGTCCGAGCAACAGGCGCGGGATGCCCGTGATGTCGAGCGGTCCCATCTCATGCCCTCCGGAAGATGAAGCGTGCGGCCACGATCCCCGCCAGCATCATCGAGCCCAGAAAGATCCAGCTGCTGACGGCGAGCTGAAGGCCTCCACTGAGGCCATGGCCCGACGTTCAGCCGTCCGCCAGGCGCGCGCCGAAGCCGACGAAGACGCCACCCAGCAGCCCCAGGGTCCACCGGCGAGCCCGGCTCGTTCCGAAGCGGTTCACCCACGCCTCCGGCAGCGCGGTGGTGAAGTGAATCTCCCGGCGCGCCAGTCGTGCCGCCAGCCACGCGCCGATCGGCAGGCCGAGGACGAGCATGAACTGCCAGTCCACCACCGGCTTCACCATCCGGTAGTACGCGTTGGTGGCGACGTGCTCGGGCGCGACCGTGCCGATGATCATGCCCGCCGCGCGGGAGAAGGTCGTCGACGCCGACAGGTAATAGTTCGCCGTGTAGAAGGCGAACATGCTGAGAAGGCCGAGGAGCAGCCCGCCCTGCCACCAGGGCCACTCCTCGCGCCTGATCCAACTCATGCTAGCGGCGCGGGCCGCGGCCCGGGCCGGCGCCGGGACCGGTCATTGGCATGTCGACCCCCCGCTCCTTGGCGCGCGCGACCATCCTGTCGTGGATCTCCTGTCGATACGTGTCGCGCTCGGGCCCGGTCAGCGTGCGCATCTTCGCCTGGTGCTCTGTCCACTCCTCCTCGGTCATCAGCCTGGGGCCCATGCCGGCGCCAAGCCGGAACTCCCTCTCGGCGTTCACCGCCCAGCCGGGCGGCCTGCCCGGTGACGCGCTCTGCGCGACCGCGCCGCCGGCCGCCGCCAGCACGGAGCTGCCCACGAGCGCGATGAATGTGCGACGTCGCATGATCATGATGCGTGTCCTCCTGTGGCGTACATGGAACGCGTGCATGGCGGAGCAACCTCCGTGCCGGGCGGAAAGGCAACAGAATGGAGCGCTTGCCCGCACCGACACAGGCGATGCGTGGCGCCGGCTCCCCGATCGTGAGGCATCACCGCCCCGGATTCACGGCGCCGCGTTCGGCGAGACCACCCTCGGCACCCGATGGTCGCGTTGCGGTCGGCGACCGCAGGGCTCGGAATGACGACGGCGCTGTCAGCGGTCGGGAACGAGGACCACGTAGGACGATGCTCGATTCCGCTGCCGCCGTCATCGGCGTCCTCGGACGGCAGGACGACGCTGAAGACGGCCGTCTTCACCAGCGGCGTCATCGCCTCATCCGGGACGGGATTGCCCCCCGGCGTCGGGTGTCTCCGACGGATCGAGCGCGTCGTCATCGACCTCATCGGCGCCTGCGCGCTGTGGCTCGGCGTCGTGGTCCCCGTCACGGCGAGGCGATTTTGCATCGTGCGCAGCGAGCCGGTCACGCGCGCGTGTCGGGTCTACAACCGGCGCTGTCGACGAACAGGTGATCGTGGCGTCCCTGCCGCAGGTGAGACCGCATCGCCCCATTCGCTTCCAGTCCCTGGCTGAGCAACCACACGAATTCACGGAGAAGGCGTTGTGGTACAGCGCTTGCGCCGGCAAAGGTCCGTCGGCCAGGCGTCGCGCGGCGATGAGTTCGATGCCCTGCACGCGCTCTTGCGTGAGCACGTCGTCCATCCGCGACCGTCCGCCGCCACGTCCGGCGGCGCGGCCGTGGACTGATCGACGGGGCGCCGGCGCCCCGGCTGGGGCGCCGGCGCTCCACCCGCCGGCGTCCAGCGTTGGACAAGCCATGAGTTTTCAAGCGCTCACGCATGGCAAACGCTATGCACGTCTGGCGATCGCGCTCGGTCGCAACACAACCCGAGGAGGATGAGATGCGTGCATTGATGCCGTGGACGGGAATGACGAGCTTGAGGAAAGACATGGACCGGCTGTTCGACCGTTTCGGGGAGCCCGCGTGGCCGCAGATGCCGACGCTCGCCGAGTGGGAGCCGACGGTCGACGTCAGCGAGGACAAGGACACCGTCACCGTGAAGGCGGAGCTGCCGGGGGTGGAGCAGAAGGACATCGCCGTGTCGCTCGAGGACGGCGTGCTGACCATCAAGGGCGAGAAGCACGCGGAGAAGGAGGAGAAGGGCAAGCACTATCACCGCGTGGAGCGCTCCTACGGCTCCTTCTACCGCGCCATGCGCCTGCCTGCGGCCGTGGAGGCGGGCAAGGTGACGGCGGCCTTCAAGGACGGCGTGGTGACCATCACGCTGCCGAAGGCGGCGGAGGCGAAAGGCACGGCGATCCCGGTGAAGGCGGCCTGACGTTGTCGTACATCCGATGGTTTCGCGACATCGGCGCCGGCGACCTCCCGGTCGTCGGCGGCAAGAATGCCTCGCTCGGGGAGCTGTACCGCGAGCTGAGGTCGGCCGGCGTCCGTGTGCCGGACGGCTTCGCCATCACGGTGGAGGCCTATCGCGCCGTGGTCGAAGCCGGGGGGCTCCGCGAGCGGATCGCGAGCCTCCTCCGGCACATCGACGGCCGCGACGTCGCCGCGCTGGCCGCGGCGGGGGCGGCGATCCGCTCGCTCATCGAGGCAGCACCGTGGCCGGGCGAGCTGGAGCGGGCGGTCAAGGACGCGTATGCCGCGCTGGGGGGCGGGACGTCCCCCGTCGCGGTGGCCGTGCGCTCCAGCGCCACGGCGGAGGATCTGCCGGAGGCGAGCTTCGCCGGGCAGCACGAGACGTACCTGGGCGTGTGCGGCGCCGACGAGGTCGTCCGCGCGTGCCGGCGCTGCCTGGCCTCGCTCTTCACCGACCGCGCGATCGCCTACCGGATCGACCGGGGCTTCGACCACCTCGCCGTCCGGCTTTCCATCGGCGTGCAGCGCATGGTGCGGTCCGATATCGGGGCGGCGGGCGTGATGTTCACGCTGGATCCCGACAGCGGGTTCCGGGACGTCGTGCTCGTCGATGCCGCGTACGGCCTCGGTGAAGCCGTCGTCGGCGGCGGCCTCGATCCCGACGAGTTCTGGCTCTTCAAGCCGACGCTGGCGCGGGGCAAAGGAGCGATCCTCAAGCGCGTCGTCGGGCGCAAGGACTGGAAGCTCGTGCTCGGCGCCGATGGCCGGCCGCAGCGCGCCGCGGTCGACGCCGAGGAGGCGGCCGTCATGAGCCTGACGGACGCCGACGCGGTGGAGCTGGCGCGCGCCGCGGTGGCGATCGAGGCGCATTACAGCCGCCGCCGGGGCGAGCCGACGCCGATGGACATCGAGTGGGCGAAGGACGGCGCCGATCACCAGCTCTACATCGTCCAGGCCCGGCCGGAAACGGTGCACCGGGCCATCCGGCCCGCCGCCGTCGAAGTCTTCACGCTGTCGGCACCGGGCGGCACGCCGATCGTCACCGGCAAGGCGGTGGGCGAGAAGATCGGGGCGGGCCCCGCCCGGCTCGTGCGCGCGCGCGCGGACCTGGAGCGCTTCGAGCCGGGCGAGGTGCTCGTGGCGGCCATGACGGACCCGGACTGGGAGCCGGTGATGAAGCGCGCGGCCGGGATCGTCACCGATCGGGGCGGGCGCACGTGTCACGCGGCGATCGTCAGCCGCGAGCTCGGCATCCCGTGCGTGGTGGGAACCGAGCGCGCGATGGCCACCATCACCGACGGGGACGATGTCACGGTCTCCTGCGCGGAAGGGGAGACGGGCGCCGTGTACCGGGGGGCCCTGCCGTTCGAGAAGCGAAGCGTCGACATGTCGTCGTTGCCCCGGCCCCGCACGGCCGTCATGCTGAACGTGGGCACCCCGGAGCGGGCGTTCCGGCTCGCCGGTCTGCCGAACGACGGCGTCGGTCTCGCGCGCATCGAGTTCATCATCGCCAATGCCGTCCGGGCTCATCCCATGGCCCTCCTGCATCCCGACCGCGTCTCCGACCGCACGACGCGGGCGGAGATCTACGCGATGACCAGCGGGTACGAGTCGGGCGCCGAGTACTTCGTCGACCGCCTCGCCGAGGGCGTGGCCGTCATCGCCGCCGCCTTCCACCCGAAGGACGTCATCGTCCGTCTCTCGGACTTCAAGTCCAACGAGTACGCGGGCCTGCTCGGTGGCCGTGACTTCGAGCCGGAGGAGGGCAATCCGATGCTCGGCTTCCGCGGCGCCTCCCGCTACGCGCACCCGCGCTACCGCGAGGCGTTCGCCCTCGAGTGCCGGGCGATGCGCCGGGTCCGCGAGGACATGGGTCTGACGAATCTGAAGCTGATGGTCCCCTTCTGCCGGACGCCGGAGGAGGGCCGGCGCGTGGTGGCGCTGATGGCGGAGCATGGCCTGCGGCGGGGCGAGCACGGGCTGGAGATCTACGTCATGTGCGAGATCCCGTCCAACGTCATCCTCGCGCCGGAGTTCGCCGAGATCTTCGACGGATTCTCCATCGGCTCGAACGATCTCACCCAGCTCGTCCTTGGCGTCGATCGCGATTCCGAGCTGGTGGCGCCGCTCTTCGACGAGCGCAACCCGGCGGTGCTGGCGATGATCGCCAGCGTCATCGCCGCCGCGCGGGCTCGCTCCAGGAAGATCGGGATCTGCGGCCAGGCGCCCAGCGATTACCCGGAGTTCGCGCGATTTCTGGTCCAGCGGGGCATCGGCAGTATCTCCCTCAACCCCGATGCCGTCGTGAAGGGGCTGCTGACGATCGCGGCGGCGGAGCAGGAGATGGACAGCCACGACACCGCGCCCCGCGTGGTGCGGGAAGCTTCATGAGACATGGAGAAGGCATCATGACACAGCGAGTGAAGAAGACGGACACGCAGATCCATCACGATGTGCTCGAGGAGCTGAAGTGGGATTCGCGCGTCGACACCACCGAGGTCGGCGTCGAGGTCGACCGGGGCGTCGTCACGCTCACCGGCACGGTGGCGGTCTGGGCCAAGCGCGTGGCGGCCGAGGAAGCGGCCCGGCGGGTGATCGACGTGCTCGACGTCGCGAACAACATCAAGGTGAAGATTCCAGGCGGGCTCACGCGCACCGACACGGAGATCGCCCAGGCGGTGCGGCTTGCGCTCGAGTGGGACGTCTTCGTCCCCAACGACAAGATCACGTCGAGCATCTCGGACGGCTGGGTCACCCTCGACGGCGCCGTGGAGCGCTGGAGTCAGCGGCAGGACGCGGAACGGGCCGTCAGGAACCTGGCGGGGGTGAAAGGCGTCGTGAACCGGATCACGGTGGTGGAGGCAGAGCCGGTGACGCAGGACGTCCGCACGGCCATCGAGGACGCGCTGGAGCGCCGGGCCGAGCGCGAAGCCCGGCGTATCCGCGTCGACGTGCACGACGGCATCGCCACCCTCACCGGCTCGGTGCACTCGTGGGCGGAGCGTAAATCGGTCGTCGCCGCCGCCCGCTTCACGCCCGGGGTGCTCGACGTCGAAGACCACCTGCGCACGGAGCCCGTGTGAACGCCGCGGTCGCGATCCTCATCCTGGTACCCGCCCTCGTCGTCGCCGGCTGCGCCAAGCGTCCCCAGATGACGCAGGCGGCGGCGCCGGCGCCGACGGGCGCGGCCGTCACGCAGGCTCCCGCTGCGGTCGCGCCCGCCCCCGCGCCGCCGGCTCCGCCGGCGACCCCCGCTGCACCACCGCCGGCTGTCGCTGCACCACCGCCGGCTGTCGCTGCACCACCGCCGGCTGTCGCTGCACCACCGCCGGCCCCCGCTGCACCACCGCCGGCGGTGCGGGCCGTTCCCGCCCCCGCGGAATTCCGGGAGGTGGCGGCGCTCAAGCCCATCTACTTCGATTTCGACAAGTCCGACATCCGCCCGGACGCGGCGCGCATCCTCGACGTCAACATCGACTGGCTGAAGTCGAACCTCGACGCGGCCATCCTCATCGAAGGGCATTGCGACGAACGGGGCACCAACGAGTACAACCTCGCCCTCGGGGACCGTCGCGCGAGGGCCACGACGAGCTACCTCGTCGACCACGGGGTGGCGCGGGCCCGGATCACCACCATCAGCTACGGCGAGGAGCGGCCGGTGTGCACCGCTCACACCGAAGCGTGCTGGGCGCGCAACCGGCGCGCGCACTTCCTGGCGAGAGCGCGCGGACCGTCATGAGCCGGTGGGCGGGGAGCTCGGCAAACAATTCGATCAGCGTCCGGCCGTAGCCGGTTGCAGCCGACATTCTGGACGGCGGTAAGGAGAAGGTCATGTCGTACACACGGGTGCTGTTCCGTTCGCAGGCGCGCGAGAAGATCCTGAACGGGGTCAACACGCTCGCCGATGCCGTGCGCGTGACGCTCGGACCGAAGTCGAAGTGCGTGCTCATCCAGCGGCGCTTC
>CAZFAT010000126.1:0-24355 GCA_964517075.1 uncultured Solibacteraceae bacterium | reverse complement strand
CTGTTTGCCCCATCGCCGATCAAGATGATTCGCCCTGTAAGATAGAGCCACGTGACAAGGCCAGAACGCAATGCGTCGCCGCTGCCGCCCGCCCGCTTGAACTCCAATTCCGGGCCGGCGGCAGCTTCAATTCTCATTCCGCGGCCAGACCTCGTCGTGTGGTCGTCAAGACGCCGGTGTTTCCGTTCGTCCGGTTCCCCGGCGTCGACACGCTGCTCGGGCCCGAGATGAAGTCCACCGGCGAGGTGATGGGCGCCGCCGAGACGTTCGGGACCGCGTTCGCCAAGGCCCAGATGGGCGCCGGCCAGCACCTGCCGCGCGAGGGCACGGCCTTCATCAGCGTCAACAACCTCGACAAGCCGGGCGTCGTGCCGATCGCACAGGATCTGACCCGGCTCGGCTTCACGCTGGTCGCCACGCGCGGCACCGCCGCGTATCTCCGGGCCCACGGGCTCGACGTCGGGGTCGTCTTCAAGGTCAACGAAGGCCGTCCGCACGTCGGCGACGAGTTACGCAACAAGCGGATCGATCTCGTCATCAACACGCCGCTCGGCCGGGAGTCGTTCTTCGACGACCGCACCGTCCGGAGCGTCGCCATGATGCAGGGCGTGCCCGCGATCACGACGCTGACCGGCGCCGCCGCCGCCGTCAGCGCGATCGCCGCGCAACGGACGGAAGGGCTGAAGGTGAAGTCGCTGCAGGAGTACCACAGGGAGATGGCGGAGAAGTAGACGCCATCTGGCTATCGGCTATTGGCTATTGGCTATCGCGAACGGGCTATTGGGTTATCGATCGGCTATCGGGTTATCGATTGGCTATTGGGTTATCGATTGGCTATTGGGTTATTGGATTGTCGGGTTATTGGGTTATTTGGGTTATTGAGTGTCTCTGTCCCGGTCTTTGGTCCTGTCCTTGTCCTTGTCTTTATCTTTGGCCTGATGGTGCGGGTCGTCCAGACCTAGGCCGCGCCGTGGGTGGGAACGCCTGAGGCGGGCGTTGCGCGTGGACGTGCGCTTCGAGGCGCCGAGGATGGCGGCCATTTCGAGGCTTTCCTGCAGCACCTCCGCGTAGATCGCATCCTCCGGGAGCCAGCCGACGCGACTCAGGTACTCCAGCCAGTAGAGGGTCTCGTCCGCTTCCTCGAGCGCGGTGCCGATCTTCGACGTGAATTCGGCGTGCGACCGGGCGACCGTGGCGGCGCGATAGTTGGCGGCTGCGGATGAGGCCGCGCGCGCGAGCTGCGTGGCGCCATAGCGCGCGGCCGCATCGGCCACCAACGGCCTCGATATCCTCGCCACCCGGACCGCCAGATCCGCCAGGCGCGTGCGCAGTTCCTGCGGGGTCATCTCCAGAGGCACCAACGCACGCACGATGCCAGGTGACCACGGGCAGATTCAGGAAGGATTCACGACGGATCGGCGCAGTGGTTGCAGAAAGCGCCAGTGTCAGCGCTCCGTGATGGGGCAGGTTTCTCCAGGCGCGACAGCGGACGCCCAATAACCCAATAACCCAATAACCCAATAGCCCGATCAACAATGACCCAATAGCCGATCCGATAACCCAATAGCCGATCGATAACCCAATAGCCCGTTCGCGATAGCCAATAGCCAATAACCGATAGCCAGATGCGTCCTTCCCTCTCCGCCTACACTACCGAGCGCTTCGTCCGCGCCTCCGGGCCGGGCGGGCAGAATGTCAACAAGGTCGCCACGGCCGTGGAGCTGCGCTTTGACGTGGGCGCGGCGCCGATACCGGCGGACGTGAAGGCGCGGCTGCGCGCGCTGGCGGGCCGCCGGCTGTCGGCCGACGACGTGCTGCTGATCGAGGCGCGCGAGTTCCGGACGCAGGCGCAGAACCGGGAGGCGGCGCGCGAGCGGCTCGACGAGCTCCTCCGGCTCGCGGAGGTCCGGCCGCGGCCCCGGCGCAAGAGCCGGCCGCCGACGGCGGTGCGGGAGCAACGGCTCGAGGGAAAGGCGCGCCGGAGTGCGATCAAGCGTCGCCGAACATCTCCGCGAGGCGAAGAGTAGACGGGGAGCGCGGCTGATGAAAATGGAAAGGGCCGACCTCAAGGTCGGCCCTTTCGTCGTGCGTGGAATGTCTGTACTAGTTAATCCGGAACATGAACTCCACTTCGAACTCATGTCCCTTAATCGACTCGAAACCGTCCGCGGGATCGTAGAAGCTCTTCACCATTCGGTCCCAGCGCAGTTCCACGATGAGCCGGGTGATTTCGACGCCGAAGCCGACGTACCAGCCGAGCTCCGTGCCCAGGTACTCGTCGTCGATGATGGGATCCTCCAGCTTCTTGATGTTGATGTCGACGATGCCCCCGATGTCCACGAACCCGACGACGCTGTTGCGGCTCGACGACCCGACGTTGATGCGGAAGCCGGCGGGAATCTCGAGGTAACGCGTTTCGACCTCGGTGTTGAACGCCGTTTCGGCCTTCTTCACCTTGTAGAGCAGTTTGCCCCAGAAGCCGACCGTGCCGTCCCGGTTGCCGCCGAAGAAGATGCCGACTTTCCATCCGGTCTTGTTGCTGAGGGTGAACTCGGCGTCGTCGTCGTTGAACGACGGACGAACGATGCCATAGATGACGCCGAAACCGATGCCGGCATCCGCCTCCCGCACCTGTACTGTCGCCTGCTGGCCACGGGCGGTGACGTCATCCTGCAGCACGGCTGACTTGGTGACGCCGAAGTCGAGCCCTCGCGCAATGGCCGTCACATCGGTGTTCGAGAAAGGATTCGAGGATTGCGCCAGCGCGGAACTGCTGCTGACGAGAAGGACAGAGAGCACCGCCATCGCGGACACGACGGCGCGGATCACCTGCGGAAACATACCCACTCCTTGGGAGTTGTGGAAGAGCTGCAAGAACGTCTGAGCATACCATTCTTCCCGGTGAAAAGACGTCACGCCCGGCGTGGTCCGGCGTGGCGGTTTCTGCGTACGGAACCCGCGTACTGGCGAAATTCCGCGGGCTACCCGGCGAGCGTACATCTTGCACAGCGCGTCACATGCCTGCACGGCGGTGGGTCACCGTGGCCGTCGCGAGCGGGTCCGTGTTCGGAGCCGCGACCGCGCTGGCCACGAGCGATGCCTGGGCCGTGACCCTCGGGGCGTTGTCGGCCGCCCTCGGTTGGCGGCAGCCGGCGTGGCGAGCGGCGTGGCTCCTGGCGGCCCTGGCGGCCGCCGCCGCCGCGTATGCCGCCGGGGCGAGCGATCGGGTGCTCGCGCCGCATGCCGTCCGTTTCGTGGAGGCCGGACTGTCGAGTGACAGCGACGGTTCGACCCGTGCCAGACCGCCGGTGCTCCTGGAGGGTATTCTCGCCGAGGACGCGGTGCTGGTTGACGGCGGCGCCCGGCTGATCGTCGACGTCGAGCGTGTGCGCGAGGGGGCCCGCTGGCATGACACGCAGGGACGTGTGCAGGTGCTGGCGGCGGGAGCACTGGTCGGGCCAGTGCTCGAGCACTGGTCCGCCGGGCGGAAGCTGCAGGCGCCCGTCCTGCTTCGCCGGTTGCACACGTGGCGGAATCCCGGCGGACCCAGCGCGCGGCGGCAGTCGCTCGCGCGCGGCGTCGTGCTCGCCGGTACCATCAAGAGTGCGGCGCTCGTCGACATTACCCAGGGCGCCTGGTGGGACGAGGCGGCCGCCCTCGTCCGAGCGTACGTGCGACGCGAGACGACCCGCTGGATCGCGCCTATCGACCCCCTGTCGGCGGCCGTGGTCACCGCCATTCTCATCGGTGACCGTGCCGGTCTCCCGCTCGCGATCACCGAGCGGCTGCAGGCGGCGGGGACGTATCACGTCATTGCGATCTCCGGCGGCAACGTGGCGCTCGTGGCGCTGATTGGCCTGGGACTGGTCCGGCTGGCGGTGCGGACGCATCGCCTCCGGATGGCGGCCGCCGTCGGCCTCGTCGCCGCGTACGGCTGGGTGGTTGGGGGCGATCCATCGGTCAGCCGCGCGGCGGTCGCCGCGTGTGTGTATCTGGCGTGTCGCGGGGCGGGGCTCTCAGTGTCGCCCATCGACGTGCTTGGCCTCGTGGTGCTGATCGTGCTGGCCGTCAACCCGCTGCTGGCCCTCGACGTCGGCGCCTGGCTGTCGTTCGGCGCTGCGCTGGGTATCCTGGTGGGAGCGTCGCGCATTCGGTCGTGGCTGGGCGACGGCGGTGCCGCCGCGTCGACAATGCGGTCGAAGGCGTGGCAGGGGCTGGTGACGCTCTTCAGTGCCTCCGTGGCCGTCGAGTTGATGCTGCTGCCGGTGAACGCGTCGATCTTTTCGCGCCTGGGCGTGGCGGGACTGCTCCTGAACTTCGTTGCGATTCCGTCGATGGCCGTCGTCCAGATCGCCGGCATTCTGCTCATGCTGGTGGCGACCTGGTGGGACGCGGCGGCCGGATTCTTCGCGTGGCTGGCCCACCTGGCGGTGACGGCGCTCGTGGGATCCGCCGCGCTGGTCGAGGTCGCACCGTGGCTGTCCTGGCGCGTCGCGCCGCCGTCGGCGCTGTGGGTCGTCGCGTACTACACGGCCGGCGCGCTGGCGATCGCCGGCCTCGTTCCGGTCCGCTGGCACCGCCCCAGCGTCGCGGCGGCGGTCGTCAGCGCGCTCGTCATCCTCACGGCCCCAGGGGTCGAACAGTCGGCGCCGTCGCGTGGCTGGCTGCGAGTCACGATGCTCGATGTCGGACAGGGCGAATCGATCCTGGTCCAACTCCCGACTGGCCAGTCACTGTTGGTGGACGCGGGCGGCGTGCCCAGCGGTTTCGATCTGGGTGGACGTGTCGTCGTGCCTGCGCTGTGGGCGCTCGGGGTACGACGGCTGGAGTGGCTCGCCTTTACGCATGCCGATCTCGATCACATCGACGGCGCGCGCGCGGTGGCGGCCATCATGCGGCCGCGCGAGGTGTGGGAAGGCACCCCCGTTCCTCCCGATGCCCGGCGAGCGGCGCTTCGAGCGTTCGTCGCCTCGCGCGGCATCGCCTGGCGGCGGCTGCAGGGGGGCGACACACTGGAGATCGGCGGGGTGGCGCTGTCGATTCTGCACCCGCCGTTGCCGGACTGGGAACGGCAGCGCGTGCGCAACGAGGACTCGCTCGTGATCCGGCTGCGCTATGGCGACGTCGAACTGCTGCTGACCGGTGACATCGGCCGCGCAACCGAAGCGCAACTGGCCGTGGACGACGAGCCCGGTGGCGTTCGGCTCCGCGTGCTCAAGGTGGCGCATCACGGCAGCCGCACCTCGACGTCGGCGGAGTTCCTGCGCCGCGCGGCACCTCAGATCGCCCTCATCAGCGCCGGACGCGCCAATCTGTTCGGTCACCCGGCGCCGGACGTCACGGCGCGGCTGATGGCCGCGGGCGCCGAGCTCTTCCGCACGGACCGGGACGGAGCGATTCGGCTGGAGTCGAACGGGCGTGAGGTGCGTGTCGAAACGATGGCCGGACGCCGGCGGATGTTCAGCGCCTGGCCTTTGGCGGTGGGGGGGGAGTCGTACGCCGGCGCCGTGCCGGCCGCGGGGTCGATTCCCGGGCCTTGATGGCCTGCCATGCACGATCGAGGACCTCCAGCCCGGCCTCGTCCAGGCGGACCCCCTCGCGGTCGAGCCGCGTTTCCATCGCCGCGAAGCGGCGGGTGAACTTGTCGTTGGCCTGTCGGAGCGCCGACTCGGCGTCGAGGCCGAGCTTGCGCGCGAGGTTGACGAGCGAGAAGAGCAGGTCGCCGAGTTCCTCGGCCATGCGGTTCGTGCCTTCCGCCGTCGCTGCGCGCAGTTCCCGCACCTCCTCCTCGATCTGCCCGATCACGTCGTCCGTGCGTGCCCAGTCGAACCCGACCGACGCCACGCGCCGGCCGATTTCGTGGGACCGCTGGAGGGCGGGCAGCGCGCGGGGCAGGCCGGTGAGCACGCCCGTCTTTGCCCGCGTTCGTCCCGCCTCACGAGCTTTGATCTGGGCCCACTGTTCCTTCACGGCTGCCGGGGTGCGGATGCCGCTGGCCCGGTGGGCTCGGGCGCCCAGCGGCCGGCCCGCCGGCGTGAACACGTGGGGATGACGACGGATGAGCTTCTCCGTGATGGACGCGATCACGGTTTCCAGATCGAACCGCCGCGCTTCGGCTGCCAGTTGCGCGTGAAAGACGACCTGCAACAGGACGTCACCCAGCTCGCCGGTCAGCGCGTCGAGGTCTCCGCGGTCGATGGCTTCGATCGCCTCATAGGTTTCCTCGACCAGATGGCTGCGGAGCGACGCGTGGGTCTGCGCGCGATCCCACGGGCAGCCCTGCGGCGATCGCAGGACGTGCATGACGCCCGCGAGGCGCGCGAGCGCCGCGCCCGCGCGGCGGGCGCGCGCGGCCGGCGCGGGGCGTGTCGATCGACGTCGTGATGGCATCGCGTCCTGCGGGTTGGTGACGCGATCATGCTACATTCGACCCCCGTGCGGGTGGTGTTTCTCGGCACCGGCACGTCGCATGGCGTGCCGATGATCGGCTGCGACTGCGGCGTCTGTCGCTCGACCGATCCCCGCGACCAACGCTCCCGTCCGTCCGTTTACATCGAGTGCGACGATGGGACGCGGTTGCTGGTGGACACGACACCGGACCTGCGCCAGCAGGCCCTGCGCCACAACGTCCGCCGCGTGGACGCGATCCTCTTCACGCACGCGCACGCCGATCACATCATGGGCCTCGACGAGATCCGCCGCTTCAACGTCCTCGCCGGCGGGGCCATCGCGGGGTATGGCGACGCGCCGACCATTGCCGATCTGCGGCGGGTATTCGCCTATGCGTTCGATCCGGACCTGCCGCGCGGCGGCGGCGTGCCGGATGTGCGACTGTCGCGGCTCGCCGGGCCCTGCTGTATCGGACGACAGGAGATCGTGCCGGTGCCGATCTGGCACGGTGCGCGGACGATCTACGGGTTCCGCGTCGGCGGGTTCGCGTACCTGACCGACTGCAGCGCGGTGCCGGACGCTTCCCGGCCGCTCCTCGCCGGCATCGACACGCTCGTGATCGACGCGCTGCGCCGGCGCCCCCACCCGACGCATCTGTCGCTCGACCAGGCCATCGCGGAGGCCGGTCGCCTCGGGGCGCGGGCCACCTACTTCACCCACATCGCCCACGACCTCGGCCATGCGGCCACGTGCGCGTCGCTGCCCGCCGGCATGTCGCTCGCCTACGACGGTCTGACGCTGACGATGGAGCCAGTGCCGCCGCTCCATTAACATGACGGCGTGCAGGTGGTGTATTTCCCGGACGCGCCGCGTCCCGGCTGGCCGCATCCGGTCGTGGCGCTCGGTAATTTCGACGGGATGCACCGAGGGCATCAGCAACTCGTGGACGAAGTCCGGCGACAGGCGCGCGAGCGGGCCGGCACCTCGGTGGCGCTGATCTTCGAGCCGCACCCCCCGCGGGTCCTCCGCCCCGACAAGGCCCCGCCGCTCCTCATGACGCTCGCGCAGAAGCTGATCGCCTTCGAGCGCGCCGGTCTCGATGCCGTGGCCATCGTCCGGTTCACTCCGGAGTTGTCGCGCTTCGAGCCGGAGGTGTTCGTCGAAACCGTCCTCGTGGACTGGCTCCGCGCGGCGGAAGTGTGGGTCGGCGCCAACTTCCTGTTCGGCCGCGACCGATCGGGCACCTTCACCCTGCTGCGCGCCCTCGGCGAGGACCGGGGGTATCGAGCCGAGAAGATCGAGCCGGTGTTCTACAAGGACTTCGTCGTGTCGAGCACGCGCATCCGGCATCTGGTGGCGGAAGGGCGTGTTGACGAAGCCGGGGCGCTGCTCGGGCATCACTATGCCATCGAGGGAGCCGTGGTCCGGGGCGACGGCCGCGGCCGCACGCTCGGCTGTCCGACGGCCAACCTCGCAACCGAGAACGACCTGATGCCCGCCGACGGTGTCTATGCCACGATTGCGGCCCTCGACGACACCTGGCACCGCGCCGTGACCAGCGTCGGGGTGCGCCCCACGATTGGCGACGATCGCCGGACGGTCGAGACGCACCTGCTCGACGGCGACTACGACCTGTACGGCCGGCGGCTGCGCGTGCTCTTCGTCAAGTGGCTGCGCGACCAGGCGCGCTTCGACACGCTCGACGCGCTCCGGACGCAGATGGCGCAGGACTGCGAGGCGGCGTCCGCGTTGTTCGGGCGAATGACGCTGTAGGCCTGTCGGCGCGAACGTCGCCGTATGGCATAATCGGCCCATGAAAATCGGCGCCGCCGTCCTGTCGATCGTCCTGTTGACGACCCCGCTCGGGGCGCAGAATGACTGGCCCCAGTTTCGGGGACCGGCCGGCGACGGCATCGCGCCGGAGCCCGTGCCCGTCACCTGGGCGGAGGGCAAGAACGTCAAGTGGAAGACGCCGATTCACGGCAAGGGCTGGTCCTCGCCCATCGTGCTCGGCAACCGCGTGTGGGTGACGACGGCCACGCCCGACGGCCGGGCGCTGTCGGTGCTGGCCCTCGACAAGGATTCCGGCAGGATTCTCCACGACATCAAGCTCTTCGACGTCGCGACCCCCCAGTTCATTCACGCCTTCAATTCGCCCGCGTCGCCGACGCCGGTGGCCGAACCGGGTCTCGTGTGCGTGACGTTCGGATCGCCGGGCACGGCGTGCCTCGATCCCGGGACCGCGAAGGTCATCTGGCAGCGGCGCGACCTCGAGTGCAATCACTTCCGGGGCGCCGGATCGTCGCCGATCTTCTTCGAAGACCTGATGATCATGCATTACGACGGGAGCGACGTGCAGTACCTCGTGGCCCTCGAGAAGCGGACGGGCAAAACCGTCTGGAGAACCGATCGGTCGATTGATTTCAAGGACCTCGACAAGACCGGCAAGCCGATGGCCGACGGTGACCTGCGGAAAGCGTACGCGACGCCGCACGTCATCACCGTGAACGGCCAGCCCATGCTGATCAGTCTGGGTGCGAAGGCCGCCTACGGCTACAATCCGCGGACCGGCGAGGAGCTGTGGCGCCTCGAGGAACGCACGAGCCATTCGACCAGCTCGCGGCCGCTGTTCGCCTTCGGCATGGTCTACTACACGACCGGATGGGCCACCGGCCAGGTGCTGGCCATCCGGCCCGACGGGCGCGGCGACGTCACCGAGTCGCACGTCGTCTGGCGCGTCACGCGCGGCGCCTCGCGCAAGCCCTCGCTCACGCTCGTCGACGATCTGATCTACGTGATCAACGACGGCGGGATTCTCAACGCGCTCGACGCCAAGACGGGCGAGGTGGTCTGGACGAACCGGATCGGCAACGCCTTCTCGGCTTCCCCCGTCGCCGCGGCCGGTCGGGTGTACTTCTTCGACGAGGAAGGGCAGACCACGGTCATCCAGGCCGGTCGCGAGTTCAAAGTCCTCGCGACGAACAGACTCGATGACGGGGTCATGGGATCTCCCGCCATCGCGGGCCGCGCCATGTTCCTGCGCACGAAATCCCACCTGTACCGCATCGAAGAGTAGGCGGCCCACCGATGCCGCCCACGGCGTTCACGCTGCAGATACCCGCGGACGCACCGTACGCCGCGGTGGCTGCCGACGCCGCGCGGAAGTTCGTCGAACTGATGGGCGGTGCGGCCGGCGAGGGCGCCGCTTTCGCCGCGGCGCTGACCGACACGCTCCGCGATCTCTCGGGCCGGACGAACGGCCCCCTGGAGTTCGTCTTCAGTCTGCAGCCTGCCGGCGTCGAAGTCGTGGTGAACGCCGGCCCCGGCGGGACCTCGGTCGTCCGCCATCCCATTGCGGCCGGACAGCGCTGAGTCATGATGGCCTCGCGCAGGAGCTGCGGGCAGAAGCCGGGAACCGCGAACCGATAACCACCGCTGACGATGTCGTCCCCTCTGCGTCTCTACAACACGCTCACGCGAAGCGACGAGGACTTCGCACCGGCCGACGGCCGCACGGTCCGGATGTACACCTGCGGCCTGACCGTGTACGCGCGTGGCCACATCGGCAATTTCCGGACGCTCGTGAGCCTCGACGTGCTGCGCCGCGCGCTGAAGTACCAGGCGGGCTACGAGGTCCATCAGGTCACGAACTTCACGGACGTGGACGACAAGACGATCCGCGCGGCCGCGGAGGCTGGCGAGCCGCTCCGGGAGTACACGACGCGGTTCATCGACGCCTTCCTGGAGGACGCCGCGCGGCTGGGACTCGAGCCGGCCGAGGCCTATCCGCGCGCCACTGACGAGGCCAACCTCCGCGCCATGGTGGCGATGATCCAGCAGCTCGAGGCGCGCGGACATACCTACACATCCGAGGGGTCGGTCTATTTCCGCGTGGGTTCGTTTCCCGGCTACGGCCGGCTGGCGCGGCTCGATCACGAGGGCATCCAGCCGGGCGCCCGGGTCGACGCCGACACCTACGCCAAGCAGGACGCGCGCGACTTCGTGCTGTGGAAGGCCACGCGGCCGGGCGAGCCCTCGTGGGACTTCGGGGTCGGACCCGGCCGGCCGGGCTGGCACATCGAGTGCTCGGCCATGGCGCTGCGGCTGCTGGGCGAGCCCCCCATCGACATCCACGGCGGCGGCATCGACCTGGTGTTCCCGCATCATGAGAACGAGATCGCGCAGGCCGAGGGCGCCACCGGACGCGCCTTCGCGCGCCACTGGGTCCACGTCGAGTTCCTGAACCTCGACCACGAGAAGATGGCCAAGTCGCGCGGCAACATCTTCACAGTGTCCGACGTGATCGAGCGCGGACACCGGCCGTCGGCGTTGCGCTTCCTGCTCCTCTCGGCCCACTACCGGAAACAGCTCACGTTCAGTTGGGACGGATTGGCGCAGGCCGAGGCGGCGCTGACGCGGCTCACGGATTTCCTGGGTCGTCTCGACCGGACGACGGGCCCGGCGCCGGCCGATCCGATCGAGGCGCGGCTCGCCCAGGCACGGGCGGACTTCGCCGAGATGATTGCCAGCGATCTCAACGTGCCGGGCGCGACCGGGGTGATGTTCGACCTCCTGCGCGAAATGAACGCGGCAATCGACCAGGAACAGGTGGGCACGGCGGGCGCCGCCCGCATTCGGGACACGTTCGAGGCGTTCGATCGCGTGCTGGGCGTCATCGGGCTGCGTCGGGCGGAGGAGGCCGCGCCGCCCGTGCCGGTCGAGGACATCGACCGGCTCATGGCCGAGCGGCGCGAGGCCCGCCGCGCCCGGCAATTCGCCCGCGCCGACGAGATCCGCCGCGAGCTCGAAGACAAGGGTATTGTGCTCGAGGACTCAGCGACGGGCACGAGATGGAAACGGAAATCCTGATCCGCACGCCGCTGCCCGGCCCGCGGGCGCGGGCCATCATCGAGCGCGACCGGGCGCGCATCTCGCCCTCCTACACCCGCGACTATCCCTTTGTCATGGCCCGCGGCGAGGGCGCCGTCGTCGAGGACGTGGACGGCAACCGGTTTCTCGATTGCGCGGCCGGCATCGCCGTGACCGGCACCGGGCACTCGCATCCCGACGTGGTCGCCGCCATCGTGGACCAGGCCCGCAAGTACCTTCACATGTCCGGCACGGACTTCTACTACGAGCCACAGGTGCAATTGGCCGAGGAGATGGCGGCCATCGCGCCGATTGCCGGCGAGGTGAAGTCCTTCTTCAGCAACTCCGGGACGGAAGCCGTCGAGGCCGCGATCAAGCTCGCGCGGTACCGCACCGGCCGCTACAACCTCATCGCCTTTCTGGGCTCGTTCCATGGCCGCACGCTGGGCGCGCTCGCGGCCACGGCCAGCAAGGTCGTGCACCGGCGCGGCTTCGGGCCGATGATGCCAGGCGTCTTCCATGCACCCTACGCCAACTGCTATCGCTGCCCGGTCGGACGTGTGCCCGAGACCTGTGGGGCGGAGTGCGTGGCCTTCATCGAGGACCAGATCCTCGTGCATCTGGTCTCGCCCGACGAGGTGGCCGCGATTCTCGTCGAGCCGATCCAGGGCGAGGGCGGCTACGTCGTGCCGCCGCGGGACTTCCTGGAGCGCCTGCGCGATCTCACGACCCGCCACGGCATGCTCCTCATCGCCGACGAAGTGCAGACCGGCATGGGGCGCACGGGCCGGATGTTTGCCTGCGAGCACTTCGATCTGTCAGTCGACATCGTGGCCGTCGCCAAGGGCATTGCGTCGGGCCTTCCGCTCGGCGTCACGTGCGCGCGATCGGATGTGATGACCTGGCCGCCGGGCTCGCACGCGAGCACCTTCGGCGGCAACCCCGTCAGCGCGGCCGCGGCCCTGGCCACCATCCGGCTGCTGCGGGACACGCTCGTAGCCAACGCGGAGACCGTTGGCCGGCACTTGATGGGGCGGCTGCGCGGCCTGATGGAGAAGCACCCGCTAATCGGCGATGTGCGTGGATTGGGGCTGATGATCGGCGTCGAGCTGGTGCGCAATCGTGCGACGAAGGAGCGTGCCGTCGAGGAGCGCGGCCGGCTCATCCAGGAGATGTTCAGCCGCGGCGTGCTCGTCCTCGGCGCCGGCCGCAACATTGTCCGCTTCGCTCCGCCGCTAGTGCTGACGATCGAACAGGCGGACACGGTGGCGGAGATTTTCGATCAGGCGCTGACGGCAGTCAGTCGCGTTGCGCCGACGTCGACCTGAACCTGAACCCACCGGCCTGAAGGTCGGCGGTTCCATTCAGCCCCGCTCATTACTTGGCGACAGGTATCGAGATTTCGTTCGACCGTGTCCCGTCAGGGTTGCGGACGAGGAGGTCGTAGCTGCCGGGCACGTCGAAGACGGCGCGCAGCGTGAAACCGGTCGGAGTGACGTTACTGATCGAGCTCGAACCGTAGGTGGCCATGCGGCTGTCGGGCGTCGATATCGTCACGCTCATCTGAGCGACCAGGTGACTGCCAGCGAAGGCCACCGGCTGCGTGTCCGTGCGTGTGCGGAGCCTCTGTTTGGGCGCCAGGCCCGTCAGCACCGGCGCGGGCATGGCCGTCATGGCTTCGGCGGCCTGCGGCTCCCGCGCGCCGGTCAGAATTCTCATCGTCCAGGTGGCCGACACGACGACGAGCACGACGATGGCCGTGGCCGTGGCGGCCCGCCAGGCGTTGCGGTCGTGCAGCAACGCGCGCCAGTCTAGGTAACGAAAGGCATGGAAGGGGCGGACAGTCGCCATTCTGCCGGTATTTCTGCAAGAACCGGGCCCATGCCTCGAAGGGCGATGCAGGCGCATCGGCGGTCGGTCGGCGCCGAAGTGAGTAGGCTGGTGCTCTGCTCCGTGAATTCGCTCAGTCTCGTATCACTTCGTTGTTGAGGTCGCCCGTCAGTGGGCTCAGATCCAGGTTCGGGTCGCCGCCCGGGAAGGACCGGTGGTACTCGAGTAGCGGCCGATCGTCGGTCAGCAGGGGACCCTCGCCGACAAACCGCCGCATCGCCTCGGGACCCGCCGTGTACCACGCGGCCAGGGTCTCGAGGCCCTTGAAACCGACCGCTTCGAGTGCGGCCCGTGCGTGGGGCGACGCCAGCCTGAGCTGGACGGCTGCCGGGGAGACCTCCAGCGGCCGCAGGCTACCGACCAGGAGCTCCCCCTGGTGCCAGAGCGTCGCGTCCGGGAAGACGTCCAGGAAGGTCCGCATCAGCGCCTTGTAGTGCGCCTCGGGCCGCTCGCCGATCCACTGAAGCACCAGGCCGCCCGGGCGCAACGCGCCGCGCATCAGCGCGAAGTATTCCCGCGAGTAGAGCAGGCCGGCGCCCGCGTGGTGGGGCTGGATGATGTCGGCGGTGATGACGTCGAAACGCTGCGAAGTCATGCGCAGGAAATTCCGGCCGTCGTCCACTCGCAGACGCACGTGCGGCTGGTTCAGGACGTCGTAATTGACGTGCGCGAAGAACCCGGCCGCGCGGCGGACGCTGTCCGACAGTTCGACGATCAGGACACGCGCGCCGGGATGCTGGCTGACCGCGCCGGCCGTCACGCCGCCGCCCAGCCCGACGACGAGCACGTCGGCCGGTGACGGGTGCAGCACCATCGGGAGGTGCCCGATCACTCGATGCGTGTAGATCATCGATGCCGTGTCGTTGGCCTGATGGAGGCCGTCGAGAAAGAGAATCCGTTCCGTGCCGCGCTGGTGCACGCTGACGGCCGTCTGCACGCCCTCGTCGCGCCAGATTTCCTGGTGATCGGCGCCATGCCGGCGGGTAAGGGCCGCGGCAAACGGATCGGGCACCGCGGCGGCTGCGGCGATGAAGAGTGCCAGGCGAACTGCCACCCGCCACTGGAGTCGCCGGCGGTCGGCGTGGGCCGCGAGCAGGACGAGCGCCGAGACGACGTAGAGGGTCGCCAGGGCGATGAGTGAGCCGCGGCTGCCGGCCAGCGGGAGGAGGAGGAAGCCGCCGGCGAGCGCGCCGAGAATCGCTCCAGCCACGTTCAGGGCGTAGAGTCGTCCCACCTGCCGGGCCACGGCCACGCTGCTGTCGGAGTCGCGTCTGGCCGCCAGGCCGCCCAGGTGAAGGGCGATGGGGAAGGCCGCGCCCATGAGGACCGCGGCGGGAAAGATCGCGGCCACCGACGCCTGGATGGTACCCGACGTCCGCCAGCCGGCCGCGTACGACCAGCTCAGGGCCATGACGGAGACGACGACGGCAATGGCGGTCGCGAAGAGGATGCGGACCAGAATCCAGTGCCAGTCGCGGTCACGCGCCAGCACCCGGGCGCCCAGCGCGCCGCCCACGGCAATGCCCGCGAGCACGGTCGCCAGCATCGTGGTGAATGCGTAGGTCGTGGCGGGCAGGAACTGCAGGAGGATGCGGAACCAGACGATCTCGAGGGCCAGCGAGGCCGCGCCCGAAACGGCGACCACGACCCGGACGGCGCGCGCGGTCGGACTCGCGCGCGTGGCGGACGGGTCGGGTCCGGATCGGTCCGGCGTGGGTACTGGCAGGGGCGTATGCTCCGCGCCGCGGGAAAGCCAGAGCGCGGCCAGGCCGACAACGGTGTTGAGGGTGGCCGCGACCAGGAACGTCCGCTGCATCCCGAGCCCGCCGATCAGGTGGAAGCCCGCCAGCACCGCGCCCGTGACGGCGCCGCCGGTGTTGGCCGCATACAGCAGCCCGATGCGCGACCCGATGCGCCCACCCCGCACGAGCGATGTCGCGCTCAGGAGGGGCAGCGTCAGGCCCATCAGGATCGTGGGCGCCAGCAGGACGAGGAACGCGGCAATCACCCTCCCGAGTGTGAGGAGGGCCGGTGTGTCGCCGCCGGCGCGGTAGGCGGCCTCATACACCGCCACGGCCGCGGACAGCGCCGCCGGCGTCGCCAGGGCTGCGAGGCCAATCAGAATCTCGGCGAGGCCGAACGCGATGAGCGGCCGTCCGACCCAGCGGAGTACGCGGGGCGCCAGGAGGCTGCCGATCGCGAGGCCGCTCATGAACGCCGCCAGCACGGTACTGGCCGCGTATACGGTGACGCCAAGCACCAAGGAGAGCTGCCGCAGCCAGAGGACTTGATAAATCAGGCCGCAGGCGCCGGAGCAGCAGAACAACAGGACGAGGATTGCCAGGCGGCCGCGGAGCATGGAGGGAATCTGGGAGCGCGGGCCCGGGGCACCGGCGCGAGGGCGTCATGATCGCACATCCGGTGCGGGTCGCCTCAGGCTGGCACGCCGGTTGCTTTTCTCCCGCGCGTGCCCGCGGCCGGCCGGCGCCAGTCACTCGGGATACTGGGCGAAGACCTCGCATGTGCCGAGCTCCTGCGCCGCGGGTACGCAATTCTTGCGCGGCGCTACCGCACGCGCTTTGGAGAAATCGACATCATCTCCGAGCGTGACGACGTGGTGGTGTTCGTGGAGGTGAAGGCGCGGCGATCGGGGCGATTCGGGACAGCGGCCGAGGCGATTCCGATCTGGAAACGCCGCCGCATCGGCGCGATGGCGCTGGACTACCTGGCGTGGACGGGACGCCTCACGCGCCGCTGCCGCTTCGATGTCGTCGCCATCGACGGCGTGGGGACGCCGGCCATGACGGTGCGGGTGATCGAGAATGCGTTTCAGGTGAGTTGAGAAAGACTATCCAGATGGCGCTAAGTTGTTGACTCGTCTTGCCTTCTGCTCTGTCGTGATCGGTCGTTTTAGGGGGTATTCGGACGGTTCTGTTCCCAAGTTGTTCCCAGGTTTGCCTTCGCCTCAGGCTCGCACCACTACGTACTCGGCGAAGGATGTAGACGGCGGCACGGGCTGGTTGTCTTCTATCAGTCCCTCGATGTGGAGCTCGATGGCCTCGTACATTCGCCGCTCCGTTTCCTCGCGAGTCGCGCCCGTCGCAATACAACCGGGAAGATCGGGGAGTACGCAGAGAAATTCTCGTCGGCCTTCTCGATGACGATCAGGAATCGGTGCATCACTACCCCTTGATGTCCGGCCTGCTTCAGGATGCTGTTGTATGTGCCCGGCGCCAGATCGTCTGACGGGGGCCCGGCGACCGTCACGCGCCCCGGCTTCGTCGGATGCTTGAACTGGCGATGACTGCCTCAGGTGCTCACCTCGCGCCAGCCGTCGGCCTCAATCAGCCTGATGGCTTCACGAACTTTGGGCACGGCTCCATTCTACGCCGGCCTCTCTGTGCTGGGCGCGACGTCCGGCTCCATCGGCCAGAGGCGAGGCCATGTTCGTTTGGGCCCAAGATTAGTTCGGTTCCCGGCGCCCAGCAACCCGTGTCAACGTCGCCGATGCCTGCGACTCTCGGTTTCCGATGTTCCTCCGTCGCCATGTGTTCGCCAGCGCTCCCGCGGCGGGGTGACGCCACCCATGGTCGGCCCCAGCGTCAGCGGACGAGCTTGAACCCGATATTGGTCCCCATCTTCTGCATGAAGCCCAGCTGGATGTTGCCCAACGTTTCCTTTTCCCAGAATTCCGATTTTGCCCTTCATTTGTCTTTCCGTTTCCTGACAAGCAGCATCACGAGTCCGATCGAGCTACGGCGGCGACCGTCACTGCGGTCGCCGCCCCGGCCCGTCGATGGTGGGCGATGTCCCTACTGCGCGGCGACGGCGAAATCGTACGGACCTTCCATTTGGATCAGCAGCACACACTCAGTCGCGACGCACTCGTCGCCGTGCGGCGCTTTCCCGGGCTGATACCAATAGCTGCCAGGGCCAAGCGTCTGCGCCTTGGCCTCGGCGCCAGCGGGCCAGTGTTTTGCCTGTCCGCGCACGACCGTGCCGTGATAGCCAAACGTATGCGTGTGGACCGGTGCTGGGCCTTTCGGCAGCTTCAGAAACAGGGTGATCGGTCCCTTGCCCTGCAGGTCACCCGACACGACAGAAATGGCCGCCCCACCCGGATTCTTCGGGTCGAGTGGAGCAAATTTCACGGCGTCGGCGCTGGTGACGTGCTGGGCCCGTGTGTTCTGTGCACCAAGGTCATGCACCGCGACGACCGCGAACAACGCCCCGACTACAACGCACACTCGTCTCATCATTGGATTGCTCCCCTTCAGCTCGTTGGTTTGAGTCGCAGCACGGATCGTCCGCGGCGCGCCTTGCTTCATTGGACGACGGCCACACGGGGCGTGTGAACGCCGGGTGTTCCGTTCCCGGAAAGCCCCGGTCAGTAAGGCACCAACGTGGTGCGGCCTGCCCCCAGCGCCGGCCTCGGCGTGAAAGCGAGGCTCCGAGAGGGCGCAGGCTCGGAGCACCGTGCTTGCGTGGGGGCCGCGGGCAACGCATTCACATCTTGGTCACGGCGCTCGTCTAATTAAAGATGGCGCAATGTGGCGATTCGGCGCTCGTGATGAAGAGCAGCGGCTACGGACCCCTCGATGGCCGGGCCGTAATTGATGAGTTGACCGAACGGAAATGGGTAGCCGTCGAGCCGCTGAAGCAGCACTACCCCGTCTAGCGGCGCGACGAGATGTCCACATCCAGCCAGGAACCGCACGACTCCGGAGACCAGTCATGAACAGACGAGAGGCCATCACCTCGACCTTCGCGGTGACGATTGCTGCCGCGGTACTGCGAATGGACGTCTTTACCAAGCAGGCCTCACCGGCTGGGAACACGCTGTATGTGAACCCCGCGGGAGCGGATACCAACCCCGGCGCCAGGGACGCCCCTCTCCGAACACTGGCCGAAGCAGCCAGGCGCGCGAACGTCAGCACCGGAACCGGCCCGTTGACGATCGTTCTGTCCGAGGGCATTTACGTGATCGGGGAAACGACGTTGTTGAAACCGGCGCGTCGATCGTTCTCCCGAACGGACCGCTTGACGATCCGTGCGGACGTTCTGCCGGACGATCCGCTCTGGAACACCGGCAGTATGCCGACCCTGATCCACACGCTGCCGTTTGCCACATCGTGGAACGGACGCCCCGAGGAGGGCGCCGTGGACGGCATGCTGATCGAGACCAGCCACGTGACACTCCAGGGCCTGAGGTTCCTCGGGGTTCCAGTCGTGGAAACGCCGAAGGCTGGTCTGATTCAGCGGCTGTACGGTGTGAGCCGGCTGCAGCGAGACCTCGAGGATCTGGAGATTTCGCAGTGCGCCTTCCTGGGAGACGAGGTCACCAATCCGAGCCACGTGGCCGTCATTGCCAACGGCAATGGCGTGAATGTGCACCACTGCTTGTTCCGTGGCGTGAAGATCACCGTCGTCTACTGGACACCGGGCAGCACCGGAAGCGCGATGACGAACTGTGTGATTCATGACGCCTACGGCAGCGGCATCTGGACGGCCGGCATTGCCGCTGACTTCAACTTCCGGAGCAACGTCGTCGCCGACTGCAACTACGCGTGGACGTACCAGGGCGGAGCCTCGGCGTTGGCGGACGCGACTGGAGGCGGCCGACAGGGCGGGCGCGAGAACGCCGCGCCGCCAGCCGGCCGGGAAGGAGTCCCCGCACGCGGAGGTCGGGGTGGACGTGGCGGGGCGCCGTCAGAGTTGATCAACTACAACGTGGTTAACAGCTACTTCGCCCACAATCGACGACTCACGGGCTCGGGAACGGGCGCGCGACTTGGATATCAGGACATGCCGTCCACGTTCCTCAAGATGGCCGACACCACGGTTGTCGATCAGCCGATCGAGTTCGAGCGCGACGGCACGAAACGGGAGTACCTGCACCCGGTTGCGGGCTCGCCAGCGGCCAGGATGGGAGCGGGCTTCTTCACGAAATGAACATCCGGGTCAGCGGCACCGAGGCACCCTTCAGGAACCTCACGGCGACGCGTGAGCCTGCCACGCCTGGCCAATTGGCCGGACCCGCCGCTGGCGGGGCGACGACGCCGTGCGAGTCTAGCCAGGCGGGTCATCCAGCGTATCGAGCAAACGCCGCGCGAAATCGACGGCGGAGGCCTTCGGATGGCTCGTGCGATGGACCTCGAGCGCCCACCTCGCTTCGTCAACCTTGCGGACCTGGGCCTTCGCCTCTTCGAACGACGACCGGGAGCGCGCAAACGCCAACTGGTGGACGTCAACGCGACCGTCCCTGACGGCGCTTCCCACCTGGCGGTTGCAGCGGCACGGCGCCGCATCCGACACCAGACCGCAATGCGCCTTCGTAAACGAGACCACGGCCGAGCGCGCGTGCTGCAATCGTTTACGAAACAGATCGGGCGAGATGTCGAGCGCCTCGGCCGCCTCCGGCCCGGACAATTCCAGGATCTCGCCAAGGACGTACGCCACCCGGTGTGGCCGATCGAGACACTGCAGCATCGCCAGCGTGCAGCCGACCTTGACCTCTTCGATCAGCAGGGACTGTTCCGTATCGGACGGGCTTTCGACGTCGAGGCCCCCGGTCAAGTTGTCCGCGAAGCGCTCGAAGCTCAGGTGCATGCGCTCGGTGGCGCTCTTCTTCACGTCAAGGATGTAGTTGACGGCCACGCGATACGCCCACGTCCGCAGGCGACTCCGAAAGTCGAACTGGGACAGACGCGTGACGACCCGGACGAGGATCTCCTGCGTCGCGTCCTCCGCGTCCTCCTTGTTCCAGAGCATGCGCAACGCCAGCATGTAAATATCGCGCTGGAGTTCGCGCACGACGAGGTCGAGTGCGCCCTTGTCGCCGTCAATGGCCAGCCTGGCGAGGTCTTCCAGCTCGGATCGCTGAATCATGACACCCCTCGTATTGGACGATGATGCCATCGGGACTGTGAAACGCGACGCGCGTCGGGCCACAGCCACGCCCGTTTCACACGCCGGCCCCCGGTGTCGTCCAACTGAATGGGGGGGTAACTCTGGCCAACGACGTCGAGCCGCGTTCCTACACAGAGACTGTGAACCTGAACGCCGCCGGTTTCGATCGGTCGGTCTCGTCCACCACACCTCGACAGGTGCTGCTGGAGCGAGCGGCGGTCTGGCTGCTGCACGATGCCGGGCTGGACGCGGAGGTCCTGCCGGCGGACGAGGAAGCGCGCCGCCGTATCGTCACCACGCTCCTCACCGTGCGGCCGCCGCGCCCAATCGATACCGCGGCACTTCAGACGCTCGACGACCTCTTCGCCGCTGACGCCGACCGTCGACCCGTCGTCCATCTCGCCGAAGTCCTCAGCGGACCGGATGCTCCATTCGCGGTCCCCGGAACCCAGGTGACGGTCTGGCGCGGCGACATCACGACACTCGCCGTCGACGGCATCGTCAACGCCGCCAACTCCGGGCTCCTTGGCTGTTTCAAGCCGGGGCATCGGTGCATCGACAACGCCATTCACGCGGCCGCCGGCCCGCGGCTCCGTGAGGATTGTCATCGGATCGTCGAACGTCAAGGACACAACGAGCTGACGGGCACCGCGAAAGCCACACGCGGCTATTACCTGCCCGCGAAGTTTGTGCTGCACACCGTGGGTCCGATTGTCGCGGACGGGCGCGTCACCCCGGAGCATCGGGAGCAGCTCGCGAGTTCGTACGAAGCCTGTCTCGATCTCGCGGCCACGATCGGCCTCAGGTCGATCGCGTTCTGTGGCATTTCGACCGGCGTGTTCGGCTATCCGAAACGCGAGGCCGCAGAGGTGGCGACGTCCACCGTTCGCGACTGGCTGGTGCGGCACCCGCAGGTTCTGGATGTCGTGATTTTCAACGTCTTCACAGCGGCCGACGAAGAAGAGTACAGACACACCGGGAGCGGGCGACCGTCCGCCCGAAGGTCGGAGCCGATTCAGCAGACGCTGAAACAGCTTCGGCAATGGATCGACGAGTCTGATCGGGTGCTCGTCGGCGCCGGTGCGGGTCTATCCGCGGACGCCGGGGTCGACTACAGCGACGAGGCGGACTTTGCGGCGAAGTTTCCGGCGCTGGTCCGGCGCGGCCTGCGCGCCGCCTATCAGATGATCGGGTACACGGATCTTCCGGTCGAAGCGTTCTGGGGCTATTGGCTGCTCCATGTGAACGAGGTCCGATTCAGCGAGGGACGCCGGCGCGTGTACGAACGGCTCTTCGAACTCGTCGGCCGAAAGGACTGGTTCGTCCTGACGTCCAACGTTGACGCCCTGTTCGCGCGCAATGGCTTTGACCCCGAGCGGGTCTGCTCGATCCAGGGTGACTTTGCTTTTCTTCAGTGTCTGAAACCGTGCTCCAACGACCTCTGGCCCAGCGCTCCGGTTCTCGAGCGCCTGCTGCCGGAGATCGATCCGGCGACACAGGCGTTGCGCGACCCGAGGCGTGTGCCAACATGCCCTCGCTGCGGCGGTGCCGTGTTCTTCAACGTCAGGGGCGGCGACTGGTTCGTCGATCAGCCGTGGCGACGTCAGTTGCGGACGTTGCGCAACTGGGTGGGGGCCTCTCCAAACGAGAGGCTCCTCGTGTTGGATATTGGCTCCGGCTTCAACACACCGTCCGTCGTGCGATGGCCGATGGAACGCATTGCTGAAGCCATTCCGACAGCCCGCTTCGCGCGGATCAACCGGCATGACCCTGCCCTGCACGCAGACCTGGGCCCGCGCGCGTTGAGCATCGCGGCCGGAGCCCTCGAGGTGCTCGAGGGGGTGGGCAGTGTGCCTACTCGTCGAGAACGTCCGCCCGCGGTGGATGCCAACTCGTAACGTTGGATGGACAGGTCGGTCGATCGCGCGCGAGAGGTAGCGCGGTGAAATTGCGATGGATCGGATTTTCGTGCCGAAGGTCTCTTAGCATGCCGGAAACGACCTGCGGCACGCGCCCGAACTGAAACCACGCGGCGCCCCAGCAATCCCGACTCACCGATTGCAGCACGTCAGTGTCGGTCTGGCGCAGGAGCAATTGGGCCATGCGAGCGTGCAGACGACCTGAACATCTACACGCAGTCGTGGACGGCTCGCATCGACAGGCGATCGACCAACTCGAACGGTGATTGTTCCCAACTGTTCCCAGGTTTCAGGAAGGAACAGCGGGACCAATCGCGCAAGTGCTTGAGTAGATTGAAGTTGAAAATGGAGGCGCCGCCCGGAATTGAACCGGGGATGGAGGTTTTGCAGTCGTCTCCGGGGCACTTTTGCGCCTCGCAGAATTGCTCCGGAAATCGCCGGATGTCATTGATGTCTAGACACTTACGTCTACAGACTTTTCCCCACCGATAGGCGACAATACCCACCGAACCGCACCCGTATGGGCGCACTTTTGGGCGCACTCTTTTTGCCCGCACAGGGGAGAGCACCGATGAGGACCACCACGACCAAGGCGACGAAGGCGACGAAGGCTGAACGACGTTCGCGAGCGACCCGCGCGTTCGCCGCCCACCTGGCGAAGTGGAAGGGGGCGAAGGGCATGGAATACCTGAACACGATACCCAAGGCGGTGCCGGCGGGCCGCGTGCTCGTTCATAACCACATCAGGCCGACACGACAAATCAACCTCAATGGCTTTCGTATCTGGCTCGCCAAGCCGAAGACCGATTACGAACCGTGCCCGTGCGGTTGGGCGCCCGAACTCGCCAAGCACTATCGAGTGGTCGCCGCATGGCGGCGACCCTGAGCATCGGGAGCGCCGGGGAGCGGGACGATGGGGTTCATACCGGTTGACATCGGGAACTCCGGGCGACGGGCCATCGCATGGTTCGTCCGTTCCGGTGTCGTGGTCACCGCGACGGATGCCGATGTTGCTGGGCACGCGCTGGCCGCGGTCCTGGAGGCATTGCGCGCCACCGGCGACCCGCGCGGTAACGACGCCCTCAAGCAATGGGCTGGGGAACTCTCCGCCGAATTCCCGCCCTATCCTGATTCGCAGGTCGTCGCGCACGAGCACGCGCGCGGCATCGTGGACGTGGACGTGAACACGGAAGCCATCGGCTACGGCTACGTGAAGCCGACCATCAACGGGCACGAGTGCGGCGGCGCGCTGTTTGTCCCCCCGCGGACCGTTCACCGCATTGAGCCGCACACCGTGTGGGTTGCGCATCCCGACGAACACTGATGACGTCGGACCTCAAGCGCGCCCTCGCCCGTCAGCGGGACCACCTGGTCCTGACGAACCTGGACCTACTCGCCGCCGAGGCCGGGATACCAATGGTCGACGTGGAGGCCGCACGTACAGCCGGCACAGACGACGCCGACATCGGGGCCGCGCTCGTCGCGGTTATCAGGCGCCGGACGGCGGCCGAGGCCGACGCGTGGAACCGGCTGAAGCGTCGGCAGCGTGCCACGAACACGAACAACGCCCGCCGACGTCGCGACCGTCCCGCCGCCGCGGTCGCGCTCGACGCGTCCGTGCGACGTCTGGCAAAAACCTATCGGGCGAGCCATCCGCACGAGTCTGCGCGCGCGATGGCCGTCTACATCGCGGGGAAGCTCACCCGGAAGGTGAGCACCATCCGCGACCGGATGCGCGTGCTCAAGCTTCGCTGACCGACGCCCCGAAAAAAGTGGATGGGCTAGCGACTGTCCCCATCCACCTCCGGGCGTATGGTGGGTCATGCCCACGAAGACCCGGCAAACACCACGGACGGGGGCGCCCCTCACCGTCCGTCAAGTCATCGAAGAACTCGGCGGCAACGTCTCCGAGAACCACATCCGGCTGCTGATTTCGCGGGGAGATATTCCAGTAATTCGCGTGCCCGGAATGAAAAGCCGCTCGGCGCGTGTGCTCGTCTCGCGCGATGACTGGGAAAAAACCATCGCGAAGTGGCGCGAGGCGTCGTGAACGTGACGCGCGTGGACCGGCTCGCGCAGTTTTTCCGGAACCGGCCGGGCGAGTGGATTGACGGGCGCGCAATCGCCGACGTGGCCGGTGCGTATGCGTGGCGCACGCGCGTCAGTGACCTCCGGCGCGGGCCGCACGCGATGACCATCGAGAATCGCCAGCGACACGTGGCGCGGCCGGACGGCTCGACGTTCACCGTTTCCGAATACCGATTCACGCCCGCGACGACGACGCCCGCGACGTTGTTCGACTTGCGGCCGGAGCCCTCCGCGTGGCTCCCGTGACCGCCGCCAACGTACGCGCCCGATGGCTCGCCGCGCCGGCCGGC
>CAZFAT010000125.1:0-3644 GCA_964517075.1 uncultured Solibacteraceae bacterium | reverse complement strand
GGCCAGTGAAGCTCCTGCAGGATCTCGATGTCGTTCTCCTCGCCGCGGCCGATCGAGGCGGTCGCCCATTCCCCGACGCCGTCGATGGTGAGCACGGCGGCCCGCCCGAACGGCGAAGGAAAGAACGCGCTCGCCGCGTGCGATTCGTGATGTTCGCAGTAGAGGATCCGGCCGTCGTAGCCGAGCTCCTCCCGCAGGTGCCGATCCATGTAGATCTTCTCTTTCATCCACAGCGGACCGGCCATCAGGAACGACCGGAACCCTGCCGGGACGATCCCCAGGTACGTCTCGAGAATGCGCTCGAACTTCAAGAGCGGCTTGTCGTAGAAGCCGACGTACTCGACGTCGTCGATACCGATGCCGGCGGTCTCCAGGCAGTAGGCCACCGATTTGTGCGGGAAGCGTGCGTCACCCTTCTTGCGCGTGAAACGCTCCTCCTGCACGGCTGCGACGATCTCCCCGTTTCGCAGGAGACAGGCGGCGCTGTCGTGGTAGAACGCGGAAAGCCCGAGCGTGTAGCGGTCCTTCATCATCCAGGCTCAGCATTCCTGCCCGATATCCCCGATGCTACCGCTGAGCGTCGCAGGCGCACAGTGGCCTCCCCCGTTTTCGCGCACGTCAGCCCGGTTCATCGAGGGATTCTGGAGGCGGTGGGACGCCCATCGGCTTCGCGCGCTCGGCGCGTAGCGTGACAATCAACAGTCGTAGCAGCTTCGCCGCCTCCTGATGGCCTGAGGGCTGCCAGTGGTCTTGGATTCCGAAGAAGAGGTCCTCCCATGGAGAACGCTTCGTGTGTTCGTAGTAGTCGACGAAGGGGATGTCCAGCCCATCCAGGACGCCGAGGATCTCGCGATAGTCTCGAAGCTCGTCACCTGCGTCTCCGGCGTATACCCGGGCACTCGGAAACACCAGTACACCGAACGCCCTGCCATCCCCGCGAATCGTCCGATCCAACCCCCCGAGGATGGCTTCCAACTGGCCAATCCGATCCTCGATTGCAGCCTCCGACGTCCGCTCGACTACCGGGAACGGCAAGGCGTTCAACGCCTCCTCCGTGTCGTCAGCGCTCCACTTCTCGATCAGGTACTGGGGCGCCCGGCGCTGGCTCGCCAGTGCGATGACGCCGCTCCAACCAAAGGTCCGAGCGATCCTGCCACGGGGATTGATCAATCGGTGTGCCGGCCAATCGACAACCGGGGGAACTGGCACACCCTCTAAACACAGCTCCTGGCGGGCGCTCTCCGGATCGCAGCGAATCAACCGAGGTCGGGGGCCACTTGGACTGTCCACGGCGGCGTTGTCGCTGAGGTCGTTCCCTGTGAACAGGCCCAGGATGACGAGATCGGACCGATCCGCTTCTCGGGCCAACACGTACTGCAGGAATGACTGGGCCGTGCCGTACCCGATGATCCCTTTATTGATCGCGTGAATCGGCGGAAGAAGATCGCAGTGTAGTCCACAGGAGGCTTCCAGGAGAGAGGTGAACCGCTCCTCCAGCCTGACCTCGTCGCCCCAGGTGAACGAGTCACCAAGGAAGAGCACACGGAGCTTCTGACCGTCCACCACTTCGACCGCTTCTCGGTCCCGGTACCCGAGCGAGTTGGTCTGGATGTGAATGCCGTCGTTCGTCTCGACGTAGTTCGGGTAGCCAGACCACCCGAGTATCGGATGGTACTGCACGGTCTGCAGATACCGCGGGCGCCCCTCAACGGTGGGTTCAGGTGAGAGCAACAGGCGGACGATCTGATCGAGCGCAAGGACGAGCATCAGGCCAAGCCCGAACACCAGAAGAGGCCGCCACACGGGCTCCATTGTAGCGTGGAGGGTTGGACAGCGGTCAGGCGACGACGTTCAGGGCCGTAAGCATCGCGCGTTAACATGACCGAACCGCACGGCACTCAGCGCGCGGTCCGCTTGACCACGCTCGCTACCCTAGGCTACTATGTGTAGCCGTATGGACCGCCACGAGAACCCCCAGGCCGCCCTCGAGCTCCTGATCCTGACCACCCTGGCCGCCGGCCCCAACCATGGATTCGGTATCGCCCTGCACATCGTGGAGACCTCTTCGGCCCTGCTCCGCGTGGAGGAAGGATCCCTCTATCCCGCCCTCCATCGTCTGGAGAAGACCGGCTTCATCGACGCGGAGTGGACGGTGACGCCGAACGGCCGCCGCGCGCGTGTGTACCGCCTAACCAAACCGGGCCGCAAACGTCTCAAGGAGATCGAAGCGAGCTGGGCCACGCTGACCGAAGGCGTGCGGAGGGTGCTGCGATGGGCGTGAAGGGCCACTGGTTCCGCCGGCGTCCGTCCGACGATGAGATGCGCGAGGAGCTCGAGGCGCACGTCGCGATGCGGGCCGAGCACGACGGCGTAGACGAGGCCGCCGCGCGGCGTCGCCTGGGCAACGGGCTGCGGACGCGCGAACGCATGCGCCACGTCTGGATCGCCGACTGGTGGGACGCTCTGAGACAGGACGCGCGGTTCACCTGGCGCTCGTGGCGGCGGCAGCCTGGCTTCGCGCTCGGCGCCATCCTCGTGCTGGCGCTCGGCCTGGGCGCATCCACGGCGCTCTTCGCGGCGCTCGACCGCGTGCTCTTCAGGCCGCTCCCGTACGCGGACCCCGATCGTCTCGTCTCGGTCGGGCGGCTAACCTTCCGCGGCGGCTCTCTGGCGTTCGAAGGTCAGGCGGAGTCGATGGTCGACACGTTCTACGTGCAGGAGTGGGACAGGACGCCGCCGCCGTTCCAGTCGGTGACGGCCATGGTCAGCCTCGTCGGTACGCGCACGTGCGAGATCGCCGAGGGACAGCCGGAAGGGCTGCGGTGCGACCTCGTCGAGCAGAACTTTCTTCGCGTGCTGGGCGTGCGCGTGGCGCTGGGCCGCGACTTCGCACCCGCGGACGACGTGCGCGGGGCGCCGCCGGTCGCGCTCATCAGCCATGCGCTGTGGGTCCGGCGCTTTGGCGCCGATCCGGGAGTCGTCGATCGAGCGCTGAGTCTCGAACGGGCGGGCTCGCTTCTGCAGGTCCGCATCGTCGGCGTCCTGCCGCCCGAGTTCGAGATGCCGTTCGAACCGGGCGACATCCTGCTCCCGGCTCACCGCGGTTGGATTGAGGCCGAGTGGCGCGTGTCGGAGCTGGGCCGGCGGGCCAAGTACTACCGGCTCACGGTGTCCGGTCGCCGGCAACTGGCGATCGAGCTCAGTGCGTGGGAACGGATGTCCGCGGCCATCGGGCGCGTGGTGAAGCTGGCATGAGGCGCATGACCCTGCGTGACCTCCGTCTGCGTCTTCGCGCGCTGGCGTTTCCGCGCCGCGTCGAGGAAGAACTCGACGAGGAGCTCGCCTTTCACATCGAACGCGAGGCGCAGAAGCACGTCGCTCGCGGCATGACCCCCGCCGATGCCCAGCGCCAGGCGCGGGCGCGCTTCGGCCCTGTGCCACTGGCGGCGGACGAGTGCCGCGACGCCCGCGGCACGTCAGACGTCCACGACCTGGCGCGCGACGTCCTCTACGCGTTTCGAACGTTCCGCCGCGCACCCCTTGTCGCGCTGACGATTGTCGCCACGGTCGCCCACGGCCGAGGGCGGGGCACCGTGGTGTTAACGTTCTACAACTTCGGCGTCCATCGCGTGGATGCCGTGCGG
>CAZFAT010000124.1:0-4921 GCA_964517075.1 uncultured Solibacteraceae bacterium | reverse complement strand
GACGTCGAAGGCCTCGCCGACATGCAGCGCGCCATCCGCCTCGTTCGCAGCCGCACGGCGGAGTGGGGCGTGGATCCCGGCAAGGTCGGTGCCGGCGGGTTCTCGGCTGGCGGCGAACTGGCCGAGCTCGTGGCGCTCCGGCACGACGCGGGCACCCCGGACGCCGCCGACCCGGTCGAACGGTTCAGCTCGCGGCCCGACTACCAGGTGCTCATCTATCCGGGCAAGAGCCAGCTCATTCAGCCCGTCGCCGGGTCGCCGCCGGCGTTTCTCGCCGCCGGCTTCAACGATCGATCGGACATCTCGACGGGTCTCGCCGAAGCGTACCTGCGATTCAAGAAGGCTGGTGTGCAGGCCGAGCTGCACATGTACGCGAACACCGGCCACGGCTTCGGGCTGCGCCCGCAGCGCGCGGGGCAGTCCAACCAGGAGTGGCCCACCCACCTCGTCTCATTCCTGCGTCAGGCGGGCCTGATCAAGTGAATCGTTTCGATTTCGTCGCCGCCGGGCTTCAGCCCGGCGGAACCGCACGTCGGCCGCTCCATCACTGACTCATGCGTGTCCTGACACTGTCGCTGTTCTGGATTGCCCTCACCATCTCGGCCCAGGCCGAAGACTGGCCGCAGTTCAGGGGACCGACGGGGCAGGGACACTCGACGGAGCGAGGGCTGCCGCTCGAATGGAGCGAAACCCGGAACGTCGTCTGGAAGACGGCCGTGCCGGGGCGCGGCTGGTCGTCGCCGGTCGTCGCCGATGGTCGCGTGTGGCTGACCACAGCCACCGACGATGGCGGGTCGCTGCGGCTCGTGAGCGTCGACGTCGCGAGCGGCCGCGTGGCGACCGACACGGAAGTCTTCCGCGTACGAGGCGGGCCGTCGCCCAACGCCAAGAACAGCCGCGCGTCGCCGACCCCTATCGTCGACGGTGACCGCGTCTACGTGCACTTCGGCGCCGAGGGTACCGCCGCCGTCACCACGAAGGGCGACGTGGTCTGGCGCACGGTGCTGCCGTACCGGTCTCAGCACGGCAACGGTGGATCCCCGGTGCTCTACGAAGACCTCCTCATCGTCAGTTGCGACGGGGCTGACGACGCGTACGTCGTGGCGCTCGACACGAAGACCGGCCGGATTCGGTGGCGGACGCCCCGGTCGCGGCCGTTCGATCAGGCGTACGCGACGCCGCTCATCATCAGCGCCGACGGGCGCGATCAGCTCATCAGTCCCGGCGCGCACTGGGCGGTCGCGTACGACCCGCGATCCGGACGCGAGATCTGGCGCGTCAACTATGGGGCCGGATTCTCCAACGTCCCACGCCCCGTGTTCGACCGGGGACTCGTCTACATCGCCACCGGGTTTCAGCAACCCTCGCTGCTCGCGGTGCGCGTAGACGGCACGGGCGACGTCACACGATCGCACGTGGTCTGGACGATGACGCGTGGGGCGCCGTACACCCCTTCGCCACTCATCGTGGGCGAGGAACTCTATGTGGTGAGCGACATCGGCATCGCCTCGTGTGTCGACCGGACCACGGGCGCGCTGCACTGGATGCAGCGTCTCGGTGGCAACTACTCGGCCTCGCCGCTCTTCTTTGACGGTCGCATCACGTTCCTCAGCGAGGAAGGCGCCGCGACCCTCATTGCCCCAGGGCGCGAATTCCGCGTCCTCGCGCGGAACGTGCTGGAGGGCGCGACGCTCGCGTCCATCGCCGTGTCGGGCGGGTCGCTGTTCATCCGATCGGACACGCACCTGTACCGGATCGCCGAGCGCCCGTGACGGAATCGACACGGCAGCCGCCGTCGGGTTACCCTTCCCGAAGTCCTGAGCCAGGCGCACGTCCGGCCTCGCGTCGGTCCGGGCTGAGGTAGACCATCTGTGACCGACTCTCCCGACTCGTGGATCCGGCGTGCCCGTCCGTCGCTGGCCGTGGTGGCGGCGTGTCTGCTCCTGGCATCATGCAGCGGCGATGCGGCCCCGGCATCGCAGGCCTCGGCTGCCCCGCAGACGGGCCCGGCCGACCAGACCGCGCGCGGCCGCGGCGACACCGCCGTCCCGGTCCGCACCGCGCTCGTGGCCCAGATGGCCCTTCCGGTCTACCTGCAGGCGGTCGGCAACGTCGAGGCGTTCTCGTCCGTGGAGATCCGGCCGCAGGTCTCCGGCCCGCTGCTCTCGGTGGAATTCCGGGAAGGCCAGGACGTCGCGAAGGGCCAGTTGCTCTTCACGATCGACCGGCGCCCCTTCGAACTGTCGCTCCGCCAGGCGCAGGCGCAGTTGGCGAAGAACAGCGGGCAGTCCACGACGGCCGAGACGCAACGGGCAAGGTATGAGACGTTGTTCAAGAGCGGCCTGGTGTCCCAGGAGCAGTTCGACGCCATTTCGGCCCAGGCCAATTCGCTGCAATCGAGCGTCGCGGCCGATCAGGTCCAGATCGACAACGCGCAGCTTCAGTTGCAGTACACCGAGATCCGCGCCCCCATTGCCGGACGCACGGGCGCCCTCCAGGTCCACGTCGGCTCGCTCGTTCGGACGAACGATCCGTTGCCGATGGTGGTCATCAACCAGATCACGCCGGTGCGCGTGGCCTTCTCGGTGCCCGCGTCGAATCTCGGCCCGATCACCCGCGGCCAAGCGCGCGGCGCCCTCGTGACGGAGGCCTCCCCGGCAAAAGGCAGTGGGGGCCCGATGTCCACCGGCACCCTCACGTTCATCGACAATGCAATCGACACGACGACGTCGGGGATCCGATTGAAGGCGACGTTCCCCAACGGCGATCGCCGGCTCTGGCCGGGCGAGTTCGTCCAGGTCCGGCTGCGGCTCGCCGTCGAACCGCAGGCGCTCGTCGTGCCCATCAGCGCGGTCCAGAACGGTCCGAGCGGCCAGTACGTGTACGTCGTCTCGAACGGCACCGTCGCGATGCGGCCCGTCACGATCTCGCGAACGGAAGGCGGGCAGGTCGTCGTGGGTGAGGGGCTGCGCGCGGGCGAGGAAGTCGTCACCGACGGACAACTGCGGCTGACGCCGGGCGCCAGAATCTCGGTCAAGGCGGGGGGGCCGGCGTCATGAACGTCTCCGCCCTCTTCATCCGCCGGCCGGTGGCCACGACGCTGATTCAGCTGGCCATCATCATCTTCGGCATTGCGGGCTACCGGGCGCTGCCGGTCAGCGACCTGCCGCCCATCGATTTCCCGACCATCCAGGTGAGCGCGGGCCTACCCGGCGCGAGCCCGGAAACGATGGCCGCGGCGGTGGCGACGCCGCTCGAAAAGCAGTTCTCGGCGATTCCCGGCATCTCGCAGATCACGTCCACGAGCAGCCAGGGCGGCACCAGCATCACGGTGCAGTTCGATCTCGATCGGGACATCGACGCCGCCGCGCAGGATATCCAGACCGCCATCGCCCGCACGGCGCGCCAGTTGCCGCCGGGCATGCCGTCGCCCCCCTCCTTCCGCAAGGTCAACCCGGCGGACTCCCCCGTCTTCTTCCTCACGGTCGGGTCGGACACGCTGCCGCTCTCCGTCGTCAACGAGTACGCGGAGACGACGATGGCGCAGCGGATCTCGATGGTCAGCGGCGTGGCGCAGGTGGCCGTATTCGGCGCGCAGAAGTACGCGGCGCGCGTGGATCTCGATCCCGGCGCCATGGCCACACGTGGCATCGGGTTCGACGACGTGTCGGCGGCCATTCAGCGCGGCAGCTCGAACCGGCCCACGGGGACCCTGTACGGGCGCGACCGCCAGTTCATCGTGCAGCCGCAGAACGGCCAGATGTTCAACGCCGCCGAGCTCCGTCCGCTCGTGATCGCGTACCGCAACGGCACGCCGATCCGGCTCGAGGAGATCGCGCGCGTCCACGACGGCGTCGAGAACGACCGGACGGGGAGCTGGTACAGCGATGCCGGGGGCAGCCACCGGATCATGTACCTGGCGATCTACAAACAGCCAGGCACGAACGTGGTCGCGGTGGTGGACTCGATCCGGTCCTTCCTGCCGGAGCTGCAGGCCGAGCTGCCGCCGGGCATCACCGTGCGCATCCGCGGCGACCGGTCGATTTCGATCCGCGAGTCGGTACACGACGTGAAGCTCACGCTGCTACTGACCATCGTGCTCGTCGTCCTGGTCATTTTCCTGTTCATCCGCAACATCTCGGCCACGGTCATCCCCAGCCTCGCCCTGCCGGCGTCCATCATCGGGACGTTCGCGGCGATGTACCTGCTGAACTACAGCCTCGACAACCTCTCGCTGATGGCGCTGACGCTCGCGGTGGGGTTCGTCGTCGACGACGCCATCGTGATGCTCGAGAACATCGTGCGCCATATGGAGATGGGCAAGAGCCCGCTCGAGGCGGCGTTCGAGGGATCGCGCGAGGTCGCCTTCACCATCGTCTCGATGACCGTGTCGCTCGTCGCGGTCTTCATTCCCGTGCTGTTCATGGGCGGCATCGTCGGGCGCCTGCTCCACGAGTTCGCGGTCACCATGGCGGTGGCGATTCTCGTGTCCGGGTTCGTGTCGCTCACGCTCACGCCCATGCTCGCGGCGCGCTGGCTCAAACCCAGCACCCACCTGCGCCACGGCCGCATGTACATGGCCCTCGAGGGCGTGTTCGAGTGGGGCCGCCGATCGTATGGCCGCACGCTCCGGGCCACGCTGCAGCATCGCGCGGTCACGCTGGTGATCTCGGTCGTGCTGCTCGGCGCGACCGTCTGGGCGTTCCAGGCCATTCCGAAGGGCTTCATCCCGAGTGTCGACACGGGGCAGATCAGCGGCCAGGTCGAGATGCTGCAGGGGCTCGGCTTCGAATCGAGTGTCGAGCACATGCAACAGGTGGTGGACATCATCCGCGTGGACCCCAGCGTGCAGGCCGTCACCTCGAATGTGGGATCGACCGGGGGCTTCGCGAGCAGCACGGCCCGCCTGATGATCGAGCTC
>CAZFAT010000123.1:0-3443 GCA_964517075.1 uncultured Solibacteraceae bacterium | reverse complement strand
AGCAGCGTCCTCGCCGGACGCCAACTGCTCGGCCTCTGTCACGAGCGCTTCCAACGTGGTGCGCTCATCCGCCAGCCTGGCGCCCAGCTCGTGCCGTGTCCGGCACGCGGCGACCGCCCGGGCGAATCGTTCTGCCAGTCGGTCAGCCTCCGGGCCGTTGCCGACGAGCGGCAGAAGCGATCGCCACTCTTCTTCGATCGGAACCAGTTGCGCGAGACAGTCGTCGTCGTCCAGCGTCTCGACGCGGGCGCAGAGCGCCTCGCGCGTCGCGACCGCTTCGGCCCGCAGGCGCCGCCGCTCGGCCATCTCATCGGCCTCGCGCTGGCGCCGCACGATCGCCGCCTCGGCCGACGTCACCGCCGCGGCGAAGCGCTCTCGGGCGGCGTCATCGGTGACCTCGAGCGTCTGCCACGCATCGGCGAGCCGGCTCAGTTCGGCGCGGGCCATGGCCACGTCCGCCGCCAGATCGGCCACCTGTTCGACGGCTTCGCAGAGCGCCTGTTCGCGGCGCCGCTGATCTTCGATCGCGGCGAGCCGCGCCGCCTCGGCCGCTTCCGTCTCCTGAATCAGCGCGCGCGCACGACGGCTGACGGCCTTCTGCGCGGCGCGGGCTTCCACCGATCGCAGCAGCTCGAGATCCGCGCCGGGCGCGATCAGCCGCTCGAACGCGTCGAGCGCCACGTCGCGGTGATCGGAGTGCAGCGCGATCTCCAGCAGTTCGTCGGTGTCGGTCACGCGCGCGCCGGCCGCACGCGCGCTGGATTCGTGTTTGGCATGCCGCGCGATTGCGCCGAGCACGCGCGCTTCCGTAATCCGCGCCAGCGCCTCACCGCGCACGTCGTCAGCCGCCTCGCTCCGGGCGATGGCTGACAGCCGGCGCGGGTCGCTCAGCGCGCGCACCGCGCGGAGAGCGGGATCGGCGCCGTTCTCCCCCGCGGGGTCTGCCGTCGCAGCGGCCTGCCGGTGGCCGTTCGTGTGGCACGCGAGTGCCACCAGCGAGTCGGCGGCGCGTTCCCGCAGGTCGGCATCGGGGTCGGCCGTGGCTAGGCGATGGATGACGTCCGGGTCGGTCAGCCGGCTCAGCACGAGCCGCCGGACCCGTACGTCCGGGTCCGATTCGGCAATGGCTGCCAAGTCAGCCGCGTCATCCAGCTCGCGGATGGCTTCCAGTCGGATGGCGGGGTCCGCGTTCTTCCAGCGGGGCTGCGGCTTGAGCTTGTCGAGAAATCCCATAAGGAGGCCGCTGCCTCCTAAGGAAACCTTGTGCCGTGTTCCGGTCGGACGGGCTTCGCCTGGTCGGTCCCGCTATCACTTTAGTAATCAGCGCGTTACGAACACTGGCATGCGTACCCGCCAGAGGTCGAGTCCGCCCGGATCCGGGCGGTTGAATGGGGCGATCCAAGGTTCTAGTGCAAACGCAGGAGGGGGCTCTGTTCGCTGGAGTCAGTTTGTGTCAGCTCGGGTCCACAAGACCTGGTCTCAGACCAACTCTTCCAGCCTCGTCACGAGCCCGTCCATCTGGTCGATGACTGCCTGGACGGTGGCCGGCTCGCCGAGGTCGATCCCGGCCTGCTTCAGCAGGCGCATCGGCTGATCGCTGCCACCGGCGCCCAGCAGGGCCAGGTACCGATCGCGTGCGGCCGACCGCGCCGGGTCCGCGCCGCTCATCTCGCGCATCAGGCTGGCCGCCGACGCGAAGCAGGTCGCGTACTGATAGACGTAGTACGGCATGTTGTAGAGGTGCGGTACGCGGGCCCACATGATGGACGTCAGGTCCTCGAGGTCCGCCGCATCGCCATAGAACGCCTCGAACCGCTCCCGGTACATCGCGCTCAGCACGTCGGCCGTGATGGCGTCGTCCTGTTCCACCCGGACGTGCGCGGCCAGCTCGAAGTCCGCAAACAGCACCTGCGTGTAGAACGTGTTCGTGATCCCGTCAATCGCATGCTGCAGGAGGACGATGCGCTCTTCGCGGGAGGTGGCGCGGGACAGCAGGTGCTCGAGCAGCAGCATCTCGCTGAGAGTCGAGGGCACTTCGGCGACGAAGATCGTGTAGTTCGAGTAGACGAACGGCTGCCGCTCCTGGGCGAGCATCGTGTGCATCGAGTGGCCCATCTCGTGCGCGAGCGTGAACACGTCGTCGAGCGTGTCCGACCAGTTCAGCAGCATGTAGGGGTGCACGCCGTAGAGCGTGGCGGAGTAGGCGCCGCTGCGCTTCCCCTCGTTCTCGTAGACGTCAATCCAGCGGCCGCTGAGGCCCTGCCGCATGCGTCCCTGATACTCGTCGCCGAGGACCTTCACGGCGTCGATGACCGGCGGAAGGACGTCGTCGTAGGGATAGCGGCGATCCCACTCCACGAGCGGGATCGAGAAGTCGTAGGTGCAATAGCGGTCCAGCTTCAGGGACCGTCGCCGCAGCCGGTGGTAGCGGCGCAGTGGTTCGACGCCGCGTCGTGTCGTGGCGATCAGGTTGTCCACCACGCTTCGCGGGATGTTGTTGCCATGGAGGGCGGCGTCGAGCGTCGTCGCGTAGCCGCGCGCGCGCGCGTGGAACCAGTCGCGCTGGCAGATGGCGTGGTACAGCGCCGCGTACGTGTTCAGCGTGCCGGCGTAGGTGCCGTAGTGGCCGCGGAATGCGGCCTGACGGTCCGCCTGGCTCCGGGACGTCGTCAGCACCGCGCGGTACTGGCCGTGGGACAACGTCACCTTCCCGCCGGTGCTGAGTTCGATCTCCGGAAACTTCACGTCCGCGGCCGAGAGCGCCATGTAGGCATCGGACGGCGCGCCGGACAGCCGCGCGGACAGCGAGAGCAGCCGCTCGCCCCGCTCGTCGAGCACGTGCTCCTGCTGGCGGAAGACCTCCTCAATCGCGAAGCGATACACCGCAAGGTCGGCGTTCTGGCCGAGCCACTGCTGGACGGTCGCGAGTGGAATCGTCAGCAGCTCCGGGTTCAGCCACGAGGTGGCTTCCTGCCAGCGCGCCATCAGCGCCTCGACCTGCTGCCGGCGGGCGTTCACGCCGTTGTCGCGCTGGTCCTCGTCGTACTTGAGCAGCGGGAAGTAGAACACCTTGTGCGCGAGCTGGCCCAGCCGATCATTGAGCTGGAATGCCGCGAGGAGCCGATCGGGTCCCTGCGAAAGCGTGCCCTTCAACGCGGCGTACTCGGCAATGTGGCCCTCGAGCGTCGATCGGTCGCGATCCCACGTGTCCCAGTCCGCGTAGATGTCCGCCAGGTTCCACTTGTACGCGTCGTCGATCTCGGCGCGGTTGCGCGAGCGGGGCGGGGCGGCGATGGTCATGTTCCGGATTCTATCGTGCGGGCGGCGCGACGCCTCGCATCCAGTCCGCGGCGCGCGCGATCACCTCGTCGGGCGCGGCGGCGGCGCGGCCGCGCCCGGTGACGAGCGAGTGATCGCCGCCATCGACGAGCGCGAGCGTCGCG
>CAZFAT010000122.1:0-6971 GCA_964517075.1 uncultured Solibacteraceae bacterium | reverse complement strand
TGGTTCGAACAGGGCCAGCCGCTTACACCAGTGCCGGAGACGCCGTGGCCGCGGGTGTGAACGAATCGACGTTCCTGATCCATGCACCGGGCGGAACCGTGACCGCGTACGAGAAGAGCCTGCCGGTGGCCGTACTGCGGCGAGCCGTCGGCCTCGTGCCCTTCATCGGCGACTTCGCCAACTGGCTCCCGATCCCCTACCACTTTGTCTTCGAGCGCAACGGGCAGATCCTCGGTGTGCACACGCGACGTCTTGGCCGCTTTCGAGACGTGTACGACATCGACATGTCCGCGGATGCCACGCGGTCGCTCGATCGGCGACTGGTGCTCGCGGCTGCCGTGGGCATGGACGCGCTGCAGGCACGATGAGCCACACCACGATCTGGCGCGGCGCAGCCTGGAGGGGGCGCACCCGACGCCGTCGCGCGCGCCGCTCGGCGGTCTGGAGCCTGGCCAGACGCGCGCTCAGGGGTCTTCGGGTCGCCCCATTGGGCATCCGGTTCGTCGTCGGCATCGTTCTTCTGGTGACGGTCTGGGCGGCGCTGAACTGGATCGTGCAGGTGGCCCGCAAGCCGAGCGAGATGTTCTTCCCGGTCAGCGGCTCACTCGTCAAGGCTCCGGCCCACACCTGGCGCCAATATGGTGCCCTCTTCGCCAGGCACTCCACACCGGTGATCGCGCCGGAATTGCTGGCGTCACTGGCACAGGTGGAGGGCAGCGGCAACCCAGTGGCACGAACCTATTGGCGGTGGCGGCTCAGTTGGAACCCGTTCGAGGTGTACCGGCCGGCCTCCAGTGCCGTCGGCATGTTTCAGATCACCGATGGCACGTTCGCGGAAGCGAGACGCTACTGCATCCACGATCACGTCGTGGTCGAGGACGGCCCCTGGCACGACCTGCGTTCGTGCTGGTTCAATGCGCTCTACACGCGCGTGGTGCCCGGGCACGCGGTGGAGATGACCGCGGCGCGGCTGGATCGCACCGTCGCGCGCACACTCGAGCGTCACCGCATCGCCACGGCGTCACTGCCGCAGCGTCAGGACCTCGCCGCTGTCATCCACCTGTGCGGGAGCGGCGCCGGCAACGCATACGCGCGCGCCAAGTTCCGGCTCAGACGCGGCCAGCGATGCGGCGACCACGATGTCCGGCGCTACCTGGCCGAGGTCAACGCGCTGAAACGTCAGTTCACGCGGCTTGCCGGTCCGACTGACCGCGACGGGTTGAGCACCGGCGCCACGAGCGGTCTCGCGGTCCATGGCAGATGCCCGCGAATGGCCCCAATCATGCCCACGGCCCTGTTGCTCGCGGCGCCCGGCCGCGGTCGTCAACCACTCGTTCGTGGCGCAGGCCGTCGTCGTCGACTACGATCGCGTGAACCCGATGACGACTCGAATGCGTAGCAGGTCGTTCGGTTGGTGTGCGCCGATCACGGCATCAGTCGTCCTGCTGATGACCGCCTCGCCGGGGATTCTGGCCGGCGATGATGCAGCTCCGCGACGAAGTGTCGGCACCGGCGCGTTCAACCAGCCGTGGCGGCGCGCGGCGCCGGCGTTCGACCAAGCCCCCACCGGCGGAACTCCCTCGGATCGCGACGTGTTCGGCATCCGGATGCTGTACCGGACGCGCGAGGGCACACGGCCCTGGACGTCGGCGCACTGGACCGGCCGCGAGTATGTCATCACGGAACGGCTGGATGGCCACGACCCCCAGGGGATCTCGGGCAAGCGGGGCAGCGGCACGCTCTCGGTGGCAAACGGCGTGCTGACCATGGCCGGTACGCAGCCGCGCCTCTACATCTATCCCTACGACCGCGCCCCCTGGCGCGATGTCGAGTTGACGGTCTACTACCGGCGCGTCCTCGACGATGGGACGGGGTTTGCCGGGATGGTCGCGGGCGTCCGCAGCGGCGCGAACGGGCACACGACCGAGACGCCGTGTGACGCGCACACCTACTACGCGCGCATGCGGCACGACGGCGCGTTCGACTTCGCCAAGGAACTCAAGCACCCCGCCGCGGCCGCCCGGGCGCGCGTGGCGCCCGCGCAGGCGTGGCCCGACGCGCAGTTGCCGCGCGACCGCTGGATCGGCTTCAAGTACGTCAGCTACAACATCGGCGACGCCGCCAAGCTGGAGGTGTACCGCGATCTGACCGAGGGGAAAGACGGCGGCCAGTGGGTCAAGATCAACGAGATCACTGACGGCGGTGGCTGGTTGGCCGCCACCGATTGTCCCTCGCAGCATCCCGTCGCCGGGAGGTCGGACATGCGCGTCCTCGAGGGCGCCACGGTGTTCATCCGCAACACCGCCGTGACGGATGCGCGCTATCGCTGGGTGTCCCTTCGCGAGATCGCGACGCCGGATGCGCTACTTCCCCGGGCAGGATAGCCGAAGTGCTGATCGCTTGCGTTGCGGAGCCTGGTCAGAACACGACCGCTGCGCGGTGCGCTTCGAGCGGCTTGAGATCCACCCCCGCCACCTTCAGCAGTGCATCGAAGTCCTTGAACCGTCCGTTCTTTTCGCGGTGCGCGACGACCGCGTCCGCTTCCTTGGTGGACAGGCCCAGCACCAGGGCCAGGTCCGCCGCTGGCGCCAGGTTCACGTTCACCTTGCCGTAGTCCCTGAGCAGGTATTGGAGAACGAGGCCGAAGTCCTCGTCCGATCCTGTCGCGCCCTTCTCGAGCATCTGATCGATGATGTCCTGCCATCCCAGGCGCGTCCGGCGATCGAGCTGAAGGCGGGCGGCCTCATGGCAGTTCCGGCACAGCCGAAGATAGGCGTCCGCCAGCGTGTCTTTCTGTGCGGCGTCCGCTTGAGTGACAGGCGCCCCGGGACGGCGGGACGTGGGCGGAGCGGCGCGGGTCGCACCGCCTGGGACGCCGACCAGACCCGCGAGCGCGAGCGCCACTGCACAGCCCGCCGTTCGATGCCTGACCACGTCCACCATGCTACCGCGCGTCGGCGCACGCGGGGGCGTCGATCCCGCCGGCCTCAACTCACTTCGCGCCGGACGCCTGCGGCAGCGCGAATGCGATCAGCTTGCTGTCGGCCCCGGTCTCGGGCACCGTCCGGCTCAACTGGTGACCCCCGCCGACCATGATGGCGACGTACTGACGACCGTCGCGCCCCTGGTAGGTCATCGGCGCCGCTTTCGTATCCGATCCGATCTCTGCGACCCAGAGTTCTTTTCCCGTCGCCGCGTCGAACGCACGGAAGCGGCGATCGGCCGTCGCGGCGATGAACACGAGGCCGCTCGCGGTCGCCATGCTGCCGCCAAGCGTCAGCGTCCCGGTGTTGCGGATCCCTCGGGCCGCCAGCGTCTCGTTGAACCCGAGCGGCACCCGCCACACGACGTCTCCCGTGTTGGCGTTCACGGCGATCAACTCGCCAAACGGCGGCGCGCTGCAGGGAATCCGGCTGTTCGGATCCCAGAACCGGCCCACGGCGCCGCCGACCGGCGAGGTCTTTCGGTAGTACCCATCCTCGGTCCTTTCCATCTTGCCGACCATGCCGAGGTGGGACACGTTGACGAAGATCAAGCCGAGCTGAGGGTTGAACGAGACGCCGCCCCAGCCGCCGCCCCCGAGCGTGCTCGGGAAGGTCACCGTCAGCCGGTCCAGCATCATCGGACCGTACGGCCCGTGGAAGAACATCTGGTGCTCGGCCCAGAGATTCCGGCAGAACTTCTCGGTCTCGGGCGACACCGTGTTGAAATCCTTCGCGGGATCGAACGTCAAGCGAGCGAGCGGCACCGGCTTGCGTGGAAACGGCTGCGTCTTCGACGTCTGCTCGCCCGGCACATCGGACTGGGGCACCGCGCGTTCGTCCATGCCGAACACGTACGCGCCGGTTTCCCGGTTGAGGATGAACAGGATGCCCATCTTCGTGGTCTGGGCGATGGCCGGGATGACCTCGTTGCCGAGGCGCACGTCGATCAGCGTCGGCGGCGCCGCCGCGTCCCAGTCCCAGATGTCGTGACGCACCAGTTGCTGGTGCCATCTCAGCCTGCCCGTCAGCGCGTCCAGCGCCACGACCGAGTTCGCGTAGAGGTTGTCGCCGTGGCGATCCGCGCCGTACCAGTCGTCGGTGGCCACGCCCGTCGGCACATACACGAGACCCCGTTGCTCGTCGACCGTCATGAAGCCCCAGGCGTTGGCCCCGCCGCGGTTCTTCCAGCCGCTCGAGGGCCACGTCTCGTGGCCCGGTTCACCGGGACGAGGGACCGTATGGAACGTCCAGAGGTGGGCTCCGGTTCGGGCGTCCCAGCCCTGCACGTCACCGTAGGGCCGCCCCTGTCCCGGGGCGCCTTCGCCGTTCGAGCCCGAGGTGATGACGACGTTGCGGTAGACCGCCGGCGGGGACGGCATCGAGAAGTTGCCCGTGCCGCCGTCGATGAGGGCGAGCGCGCGCAGATCCACGTACCCGTTGACGCCGAAGCCCAGCGCCGGATGTCCCGTGCGGACATCGATGGCGACCATGCGGCCGCCGCTCGCACCCGAGAAGAACCGCGGGCCCATCGTGCCCTCGCCGGGCCAGTAGCCGAATCCGCGCCGGGAGATCCCCTCGTGCGGCACCTTGTAGATGACCTTGCCGGTTTCTGGTTCGAGCGCGATGAGGTGCGTCGTATTCGACACGTACATGACGCCGTCGATGACGAGCGGCGTGTACTGTGATCCACTGACTTCGGTGTCGAACGTCCAGGCCCGCGTGAGCGTGGCGACATTTTGCGGCGTGATCTGCGTGAGGGGTGAGAACCGCCGAGCGCCCGTGTCGTAGCCGTAGGCGAGCCAGTCCGCTCCCGGCGGACGCGCAGCCGCGGGTGTGCCCGCCGGCCCGGCGCCGCGGCCCCGTCCGGTGCCGCGCCCCTGGCCGCCGGCTCCGCCCTGGGCGTAGAGCGCGATCGCGCCCAGGACGGCACCGGCCATCGCTCCAGCCCACGCGTATCGATTCCGTCGCACGTTCGACACCATGTGTAGACCCTCAGCCATTGCACCCGTTCGGCCGTCGGCGGCGGGCTTCAGCCCGCCGCGTTCTGCCGTCCCACGCAACCAGCGCCTAGAAGCTGAACCGCGCCGCGAGACGAATCAACCGCTCGGAAACGGTGTTGACGAACCCGGTCACCTGGATGAATGTCCCGCTCGTGATGCTGCTGCTCGGGTTGCCGTAGGCCGCCTGGTTCAGGATGTTCTGGCCCTCGACGCGGAACTCGATTCGGCGGTTCCCGCCGACGCGGAACGCCCGCACGAGGGACATGTCCAGGGAGACGGGCCGATCCTGGTGATTGACTGTGAAACTGCCGCTCATCCTATACCCAAATGTCCCGCAAGTTTCCTGAGATCTCGTGCGAGCGATGACGCGGCCAGGACGGCGCATCAAGGTCACGAACACGGGAGAGAAGGTCGCGTCTCGCGTATCCTGTTCGCGGCCGGACGCGAGCTCCCGCGAACGCCGTCGGCCGTCAGGAGGCACCATGACGCGACCCGCTCGTCCTGTCATCGTTGCGTTCGGCATTGTCTACGGCGTCCTCGCTGCCGGCATGAACAGCCGAATGGCCTCGCCGGAACAGGCTGAGCGCAAGCGAGCCATCGCTCCGGCCGGCCGGCCGTTCGGACGCCGCGGAACGACGACACGTACCCCGCCCTCGAACAGATCTCGTTGATTGCCGTGAAGTAGGCCAAGTGGACAGGAGTCCGCTGCGATGGAGTTCTCTCACGTCGGCTTGATTACAGACGTCTCGAGACCGGGCGAAGTCTTCGTGGAGGCGACTCGGGTCTGGATCACTGACTTCGTCACGCACCCGTATCACGTCGAGTGGCTGCGCTTCGAGCCCGACAGCCCCGTGACGGGCCCGGTGCGGCACGAGCCACACCTGGCCTACCGGGTCCGCTCGATTGACGACGCGAGCCGAGGCCTGCGCGTGCTGCTGGAGCCGTTCCAGCCGCTGCCCAATCTCCGCGTGGGTTTCTACCAGTCCACCGACGGCGTCGTGATCGAATTGATGGAGTACAGCGAATCGCCGTTCGACCAGCCCGGGCCGAAGACGTGAGCCGACACGCCGCCGACACCCACGACCTGATCCGCGTCCAGGGCGCCCGCGAGAACAACCTGAAGGATGTCAGCGTCGCGATCCCCAAGCGGCGGCTGACAGTGTTCACCGGCGTCTCGGGATCGGGCAAGTCGTCGCTGGTGTTCGGCACCATCGCGGCCGAGTCGCAGCGGCTGATCAACGAGACCTACAGCGCGTTCCTGCAGGGCTTCATGCCGACGATGGCCCGGCCCGAGGTGGACGTGCTGGACGGGCTGACGACCGCGATCATCGTCGACCAGGAGCGCATGGGCGCCAACGCGCGCTCGACGGTCGGCACGGCGACCGACGCCCACGCGATGCTGCGGGTGCTCTGGAGCCGCCTCGGCACGCCGCACATCGGCCCGTCGACGGCCTACTCATTCAACGTCCCGACGCGGAAAGCGAGCGGGGCCATGACGGTCGACAAGGGCAAAGGCGAGCGCATCGTCGTGCGCGACGTCGTCTACCAGGGCGGCATGTGCCCGCGATGCGAGGGGATGGGACGGGTCAGCGACATCGATCTGGACCAGCTCTTTGATGATTCGAAGTCGCTCAACGAGGGCGCGCTCCGGGTTCCGGGCTACACCGCGGACGGCTGGCACCTGCGCACCTTCGCGGCCGCGGGCCTCGATCCGGACAAGCCGATCAAGAAGTACAGCAAGAAGGAGCGCCACGACTTCCTCTACCAGGAGCCGACCAAGGTGAAGGTCGCGGGCGCGAACCTCACCCACGAGGGCCTCGTCCCGCGGATCCAGAAGTCGTTCCTCTCCAAGGACGTCGACGCGCTGCAGCCCCACATTCGCGCGTTCGTGGAGCGCGCAGTCACCTTCACCGCCTGTCCCGAGTGCAAAGGCACCCGGCTCAACGAGCCAGCTCGATCCTCGAAGGTGAAGGGAAAGAACATCGCC
>CAZFAT010000121.1:0-7452 GCA_964517075.1 uncultured Solibacteraceae bacterium | reverse complement strand
GAGGTCCTCATTTCAACCCCGTACATCCGCGACTGTATCCAGGACCCGGAGAAGACGTCGCTGATTGCCGATGCGATCGTGGCGGGCGTGTCAGAATACGGCATGCAGAGTTTCGATCAGGCGATCCTCCGGCTCTGCCAGCAGAAGGCCGTCACGATCGAGGAGGCCGAGCGCTGGGTCACGAACGTCGAGGAATTCAAGATGCGCCTGCGCGGCATCACCTCCGGCCCCACCGCGGCCGTGGCGCAGGCCGTCCGCGAGCCGGAGATTCAGCCGTTCGGGAGATGACGTGCGGCGGCCGCCAGCCCGACTCGCCACGCCCCAGTCGCGGCCGGCGGGCGCGCTGCGCCTGGCGGCGCTGCGCCTGCTCAGTCGCCGCGACTACACCACGGCCGAACTGACGAAACGTCTTCTCGACCGCGGGTTCGTGCCCGAGGAAGTCGCCGCCGCCGTGGCCCGGCTGGTCGCCGACGGATCGCTCGACGACCGGCGCGCGGCCCGCAACCACGTTCGCATCGCCACGCAGGTCAAAAGCCGAGGCCGGGTCCGCATCCTCGGCGAACTGCGGGCCCGAGGCATCGATGAGACTCTCGCCCGCGAAGCGCTCGCGGGCCTGTCGGCCGAGGACGATCATCAGGCCATCGAGCGCCTCCTGGCCCGACAACTCGCGGGCGCACCGCCCTCGCCCGCGGATCGCGACCGGCTCTTCCGCAAGCTCCTCCGCCGGGGCTTTCCGGCCGACGCCATCGCCGCGGTGCTAAAGAAATCGGCGGCGGGCGTCGAGTAAGCGTCCCGCGAGCCGGCCTGACCGGCTCCTCCACCCCATCGTTCCGTCGCGGTACAATCATCGGTTCATGACGGCCAGGGACCTCCGCCGGAGCTTCCTCGACTATTTCGCCCGGCACGGTCACCGCATCGTGCCGTCGTCGCCGCTCGTCCCGGCCGACGATCCCACGCTGCTGTTCACCAACGCGGGGATGAACCAGTTCAAGGACCTGTTTCTGGGCAAGGAGCGCCGCGAGTACCGGCGCGCCACGACCGCGCAGAAGGTCATGCGCGTGAGCGGCAAGCACAACGACCTCGACAACGTCGGGCCGTCGCTCCGCCACCACACGTTCTTCGAGATGCTGGGCAACTTCTCGTTCGGCGACTACTTCAAGGCCGAGGCGATCCCCATGGCCTGGGAGCTGCTGACCGGCGAGTGGAAGCTGCCCGCCGACCGGCTGTTTCCCACCATCTTCCGCGGCGAAGGGAGCGTGGCACGGGATGACGAGGCGGCAGCCATCTGGGCCAGGTTCGTGCCAGCGTCGAGAATTACGGAACTGGGAGCCGAAGAGAACTTCTGGCAGATGGGCGACACGGGCCCATGCGGCCGGTGCTCGGAGATCCACTACTTCCGCGGCAACGACATCCCCTGTCCCGAGCCGGCCTGCCGCGGCCTCGAGTGCAGTTGCGACCGCTACGTCGAGATCTGGAACAACGTGTTCATGGAGTTCGACAGGCAGGAGGACGGTACGCTCCGGCCGCTGCCGGCGCCCTCCATCGACACCGGCATGGGCTTCGAGCGCATGGCGGCCGTCATGCAGGGCAAGATTGCCACCTACGACACGGACTTGTTCGCGCCGATTCTCGGGGCCATCGCGGAACACGCGGGGCGTCGCTACACGGCCACCATCGACGTTGCCGACCACCCGGATGTCTCGATGCGGGTGGTCGCGGACCACCTGCGGGCCATGACGTTCCTCATTGCCGACGGTGTCCTCCCGTCGAACGAGTGGCGCGGTTACGTTCTGCGGAAGATCATGCGGCGTGCCATGCGTCACGGCAAGAAGCTGGGCTTCAGCGCGCCCGTCCTTCACACGCTCGTCGCGGTCGTTGTCAGTGAAATGGGGGACGCGTACCCCGAGCTCCCACGCGAGCACGAGAACATCGTCCGTGTCGTCCGCTCGGAAGAAGAACGGTTCGACGCCGTGCTGACGGCGGGCTTGCCGCGGATCGAGGATCTGCTCGACCGCACGGTGGCCGCGGGGACGACGGCCGTTCCGGGCGTCGAAGTCTTTCGCCTCTACGATTCGCTGGGCGTCCCGCTGGATTTCGTCGAGGACCTCGCCGGACAGCGGGGTCTGGCCGTCGATCGCCGCGCGTATGCGGAGGCGATGGAGGCGCAGCGCGAGCGGGCACGCGCCGGCAGTGCGTTCGAGACGAAGAAGGCCGCCGGCTTCGCGCACACGAGCGACGCCGAACGCACCCGCACCGAGTCGACCCCCGACCGCTTTGCCGGCTATGACTCGACGGCTGTGAACGACGCGCGGGTCGTGGCGGTCTTCGACGCGCGCCGATCCCAGGTCGATCGGCTCGAGCCGGGCCAGGACGGCTTTGTCGTGCTCGATCGCACGCCGTTCTACGTCGAGGCGGGCGGTCAGGTCTCCGACCGCGGCCGTCTGGTGGCGAGCGGCTCACCCGTGGCGGAGGTCACCGCGATGTCGAGGCTCGCGGCTGGCGGTCCCCGCGTTCATCAGGTGACGACGTCCGCGCGGCTGGCCGCCGGCGACACGGTCCGAGCCGAAGTCGACGAGGCAGCGCGTGCGGCCACGCGCCGTAATCACACCGCCACGCATCTGCTCCACGCCGCCCTACGCCAACGGCTCGGCACGCACGTGCGCCAGGCTGGCTCGCTCGTCGCGCCGGACCGGCTGCGCTTCGACTTCGCGCACTTCCAGGCGTTGACCGACGATGACCGCCGCGAGATTGAGCGGGCGGTGAACGAACACGTCTTTCTCAACCGGCCCGTCCAGACGGAGGAACGGTCCACCGAGGAAGCCATCAAGGGCGGCGCGATGGCGCTCTTCGGTGAAAAGTACGGCGATCGTGTCCGGGTCGTCACCGTGCCCGGCATCAGCGTGGAGCTGTGCGGCGGCACGCACGTCCGCGCCACGGGTGACATCGGGCCGTTCGTCGTCACGGAGGAAAGCAGCGTCGGCGCGGGCGTCCGGCGCATCGAGGCGCTGACCGGCGGCGGGGCGGTGGACTACGTCCAGCACCGGCTCGGGACACTGGAACGGACGCTGTCCGTGCTCGGTGTCAGCGAGGCGGAGGCGGCCGCGGCCGTGGCGAAGCTGCAGGCCGAGACCAAGCGGCTCGCGCGCGAGAATGCCCAGCTTCGACTGAAGGCGGCCATGGGCGGCGGCGGTGCGGCACAGGACGACTCGGTGTCGATTGGCGACGCGCGGCTGGTGGCACGCCGCGTCACCGGGCTCGAGCGCGACGCCTTGCGTGGGCTGTCCGATTCCCTGCGCGATCGACTGAAGCGCGGCGTCGTCGTGCTGGCCGCCGAACAGGACGGCAAGGTGCAGTTGCTGGTCTCGGTCACCCCGGATCTGACAGACCGGCTGAAGGCCGGCCAGCTCGTCAAGCAGCTCGCACCCATCGTCGGCGGCGGCGGCGGCGGTCGCGCCGACTTCGCGGAGGCTGGCGGGCGCGACGCGTCGAAGATCGACGACTTGCTCGTCAAGGCTCGGGAACTGGTGACCCAGGCGCTTGGGAGCTGACGCTGGCAAGTTGGAAGTTCGAAGCCAGAAGTTAGAAGTCAGAATTGCCGAACCATGACGGACGCTCCGCTGTCGACGCGCCTCGACGTCTGGCTGGACGTCGCGTGCCTCTTCCGCACCCGCTCCGAGGCGCAACGCGCCTGCCACGGCGGCAAAGTCAACGTGAACGGGCAGGCGGCGCGGCCCAACCGCAACGTACGGCCCGGCGACGTGCTGACGATTACGCGGCCGGGCGGGCGGCGGCAGCAGGTCGTGGTGCGGGGCGTCACCGAGCGGCACATCCCCAAAGCCGAGGCGCGCAAGCTGTACGAGGACACGACCCCGCCACCATCCCCCGAGGAGCAGGCGCTCCTGGACCTGATTCGCCTGGCCCGCCGCCCCACCCGCCCCGACCTGGGCGCGCCCGAACGCCGGGAGCGCCGGCGGCTGCGGCGCGAAAAGGAGTCTGGCGGCCAGGGTTAATGGACTCTGCATTGATGATTTGAGGATCGCGTCATTGATGATTGAACTTGGGATTGAGGATTGACCGATTGATGATTGGCGGACGGGGAGCCGCGCACGTCGAGGTGTCCGTCGCCGCGGGGCTGCTGTGATCCGTCGCCGCGGGGCTTCAGCCCCGCGGAGTCGCGTGTTATACTTCACTGTTTCCGGCGCCTGAAACCGGCCGATTCTGGCCTGTTTGCGCCCAGCGAGGACTTCGAACGTGGCGACTCGACATGCATCGGCGATGAAGGCGCACCGGCAGACGGTGAAGCGGACCGCGCACAACCGCAATCTGCGATCGCGGCTCCGGACGGGGCTAAAGGCGATCCGTAGCGCCATCGACGCCGGCGAGATCGACCGCGCCAAGGCCGCCCTGGGCGACACGTTCTCCATGATCGACAAGCTGTCGGCGAAGGGCATCATCCACGACAACGCCGCCGGCCGCTACAAGTCGCGCCTCGCCAAGCGCGTGCGCGCGAAAAGCGCGTAGCGCGCGTTTCGAACCACTCGCTTCCTCCGGGCCGTTTCGACCTGACGCGTATCGCGTCGCTTGGTTCGGCTCCGTCACGGCGTCCGTCCCCCGCGCTGCGTGAGCGCCGCCAGCCGCCGCAGTCCGACTCACCTCTTCCCGACCGATGACGTCTTCGTGTCGCGTCTGGCCGCCGGCCCGCCGTGCTCCGCGAAGCGCTTGCCCCGCCCATCAGATAGGCATAGACTGTCTAACCGTTAGTCACTCTCAGGGAGACGCATGCCTCGGACCAATAGCGATCAGCTGCACGGCACCCTGGACATGCTCGTGCTCAAGACGCTGCAGTCCGGACCGCTGCACGGCTACGCGATTGCGTTGCGCCTCGGGCAACTGTCACAAGCGGTCCTGCAGGTCGAAGAAGGATCGCTCTACCCCGCGCTCTACCGCATGGAGGCGCGCGGGTGGCTGTCGTCCGAGTGGGCCGTCACGGACACCGGACGCCGCGCGCGGTTCTACAAGCTGACCCGAACCGGGCGCACGCAGCTTGCCGCCGAGACGGCAAGCTGGCAGCGACTGACCACTGCCGTCTCCAGCGTCTTGTCGAGCTGAGCCATGCGCGTCTTCCGCCTCCTCTTGGCCCGACTGCGCGCCCTCGTCCGGCGCGACGTCGTCGCCGGCGAGATCCGAGAGGAGATGCAGTTCCACCTCGACATGCGCGCCGACGAGTACCGGAACGGCGGCTTGTCCGACGACGAGGCGCGGCGGGCGGCCACGCGCCGCTTCGGCAGTCTCGGGCTCATGCAGGACCGTGGCTATGACGTCCGGGGAGGCGGGGTGATGGAGACCATCCTGCAGGATGTGCGGTACGGCGTGCGGAGGCTCCTCAGGGAGCGCGGCTTCACGGTCATCGCAGTCCTCACGCTCGCGCTTGCGATGGGCGCCTCGACTGCGCTCTTCAGCGTGATCGACGCGGCGCTGCTGCGGTCGGTGCCCTATCCGGATGCCGAGCAAATCGTGAGCATCAACGTACAGGTGCAGTCCACCGACGGCCAGACCCATGGCCTCGACCCTGCGCCAGTCGATCTGGAACGCTGGCGGGCATCAAGCCAGGTCTTCACGCATCTTGGCCGAGGACGAGTTGGCGAACGGAAGCTCGTCGTCGATGCCGGCCTGCCCGAGCGTCTGACGGTCAGTCGCGTCTCGGCCGACTTTCTGGAAGTCTTCGGTACCAGGCCGGTTATCGGCCGTGGGATCGCGGTCGAGGACACGCGCGTGGGCGCCCCGGTCGTGGTCCTACTCGGACATGAGTACTGGCAGAGCCGTCTCGGCGGCGCCCCCGACGCCATCAGCCGCACGATTCGCGTCGATGGCCGGGTGGCGACGGTCATCGGCATCCTGCCCGCCGGGTTCCGTCGAACCACTGCGGTGTGGGTGCCGATGCTCGAGCCCACGGCGAGGATGCGCGAGATGCGCGGTGATGGGACGCCCACCTACGGCCGGCTCCGGGCGGGACTTACGCTCGATCAAGCCGCCCAGGAACTGACGGCTGTGTCACTCGCCCACGAAGCCGGCGGCCAACCGGCCGTTGCCGTCGTCCTCGAGAGCCTGTACGAGGACACGGTCTCGCGCTACCGAGGAACGATTCGCGTCGTGGCCGGCGCTGTCGTCCTGGTGCTGCTAATCGCGTGCCTCAACGTCTCCGGTCTGCTGCTCGCCCGCGGCGCCTCTCGACAGGGGGAACTCGCCGTCCGTGTGGCCATTGGCGCCGGCCGATTCCGGCTCGTTCGCCAACTGCTCACGGAGAGCCTCGTTCTCGCGGCGGCGGGCGGGTTGGGCGGCGTGTTCATTGCGTGGCTGCTGCTCGACACGCTCGTACTCATCCTGCCCATCTCGCTGCCGGCCGATGCGGCGCCTGCGGTCGATCTCCGGGTCCTCGGATTCGGCGCGGCGCTGTCGATCCTCACGTCGGTCGCGTTCGGGCTCGTGCCGGCGCTCCGGTTGTCGGCCGAGTCCATCGGCGTCCGGGCGGCCCACGCCGGCCGCCGGCACGGCTCACCGCTCAGCCGGCGCGGCGGTCAGTTGCTGGTCGGCATCGAAGTCGCGCTGGCGCTCGTGCTGCTTGCCGGCGCCGGGCTCATGGTTCGCAGTCTCACCCGCGCGCTTTCGGTTGACGTCGGATTCGATCCGCGCGCCTTCATCACCATGGAAGTCTTTCCGGTCGAGTCGGCTGAGACGCCACGGGCGTTGTATTTTGCCGAGCTGCTCCGCGCTGTGCGCGCCATCCCGGGCGTCGCCGCGGCCGGCACGACCAGTCTCGTCCCGCTGAGTGGCGGTGGGTCGTACACGTCGATCTACGCTGGCGAGCAGCGACTCTCCGCGTCCATCAAGGACGTCACGCCCGGCTACCTCGAGGCGATTGGCCTGCCGCCGCGCGAGGGACGACTGCCGGCCGACACCGACGAGGGCGGCGCGACCGCGGTTCTCAGCGAGACGGCGGCTCGGAGGCTCTTCCCGGACGGCTCGGCCGTGGGGCGCGAATTCACGACCGGCTCGAAGAAGACCGTCTGGCGCGTCGTCGGCACGATCGCCGACATCCAAAGCCGCGGCGTGCTCGTCACCGATGAGCGGCCGGACGTGTACCTCATGCGACGACCGAGTGACACCGGTTCGATGGCAGCCTTCGGTCGGACGCCATTCGTTGCGGTCCGGTCCGATGGTCCAATCGCAGGCCTGCCCGAACAACTGCGCCGCGCAGCACATGCCGTCGGTCCACCTGTCATCGTGGAACGAATCCGTTCCGGCAGCGACTGGTTCGCCGAGAGCGTCGAGGACACGCGGCATTACACGGTCCTGCTGGGTCTCATCGGAGGTCTTGCCTTGACGCTGACGCTGGTCGGCATTGTCGGCGTCACGGCGTACGCCGCCGGACGGCGCACGCAGGAAATCGGCGTG
>CAZFAT010000120.1:0-12162 GCA_964517075.1 uncultured Solibacteraceae bacterium | reverse complement strand
CGTCGCTGGTGGCCAGCGTTCCGCCGGCGCTGGTGACGTAGACGAGCCAGGCCGCGAGACCGATCAGCAGCGCAGCGGCGCGCGGCGGACGGTCGGCCTGGGCGGCGCTCGCGGCCGTCATTCCACCTGGACCCGTGTGAGCTGCACGCCCAGATCGCGGCGGTCGGCGCCCTCGCCCAGTTCGGCCGGATTCCACGTCGGCACGCGCAACGACAACCGCACCGGATCGGGCGATCGAGCGGCGTCGGCGGCCACGTCCGGAGGAAGGCTGATGGTGTACGGCTGGAGCGCTGGGCCCACCGTGACCGTGCCCAGCACCCGATCCTCGACCGCGACCTCGACGGTGGGTGCCGGCGCGCGCGCCGGCCGATTGCCGTTACTCATCCACAGCGTAATCGTCCTCGCGTTCTCGGCGATACCGAGCAGGACGACGTAGGAGAGATCGCGCGTCCAGCGGTACACCAGACTGTGGCCGGGCCGGCCTTCTTTCGAGTGAAAGCGAACGGTGTGGAGGTCATCGCGAGTGCCAATGGTCAGATCGATCGGGCCGGACGGCAACGCGTCAATGAGCCGGATCCGATAGAGCCCGTATTCGAATTCTTTCTGTCGCACACCGGCCGGCAGGGCGAGCCCGCTGGCCGGCAGGGCGTTCACAGGCGCGTCGTACTCGGGCACGGTGAACTGATCGCTGGTGACGGGTTCGGCGGCGAGGTGCCGGCTCAGCAAGTTGGTGCCGCCGCCACCGAGAAAGTACACCGCGTCGTACCGTGACACGCCCCAGGCCACGAAGGCCTCGAGCTGTCGTTTCGCGGGGAGGGCGGTCGGAAGCACCAGCACGTTTCGCTGGTGGATGTAGGCGAGTGGCTGGGCGAATGTGTGCACGTCCGACGCGCCGACACGCCCCTCGACGATCAGGAGATCGCGGTCGCCGATCCGACCGGCAAGGCGCTCGACCTGCTGGCGGAGGCCGGCGTACTCAACGTGCCGGTGAACCGGATCGGAGACGCGCCAGAACACCACACCGACCGGAACCAGTACGACGGCGAGCAGCAGGACGCCGCCGGCATCGAACCATCGGCGCGTCGCCCGTCCGACCCGACCGCCCCGCCAGCGCGAAGCCAACGCCGCCAGCCGCTGGCCGGTCGACGCCTCGAAGACCAGCGCCGCCGTGAGCAGGAGCACGCCCGGCAACGCGACGGCGAGGAACCGTCGCGTGATCCAGAAGTGCTCGGGCACGATGCGCGTCTTGTAGAAGAAGAAGATGCCGTAGGTCGCGAAGGTCAGGAAGAACGCCGGATCACGCCAGAAGTGCCGGACCGCGAGGATGGCAAACGCGACGATTGACGCGCCGAGAATCCCGGGCGTGACGTACTCGCCAAAGGTCCAGAACGCGCGGGCGTCGAAGTCGGTGAGCCCGCCCCCCTCCGCGCGAAAGAAATACGCGTACACGGCGAGCGCGGTCACGCCCGCGGCGAGCAGCCAGGGCACCGCGATCCGGACGACCTGCAGGCCGGCCGGATACCGCAGGATCCAGCGGGCCGCGGCGATGCCCGCCAGCCCCGCGGCCACCAGCCACCACCCTCCCTGATCCCGCGTGAACCCGAGGGGATACGCGCTGTACCCGGTCATCGGCTCCTTCAGGTACCAGAAACCCAGGAGGCCGGTCAGGACCAGGACCGGACCGAACACGACGCCGACGCGCTGCCGCATCACCGGCGCGAGCGCGGCCGCCGCGCCGAACGACGCGAACGCCAGCAGGGCGTCGTACCGCAGGAACAGCATCAGGCCGATCAGCCCGGCCGCGACCGCCCCGAAGAACGCCTGACTGCCGTCCAATGCCCGCGCGAATGCCAGGATGGCGGCAAACAGGAGCGCCTGCATGACGACATCGCTGTTCGGATACCGGCCGAACCACACCTCGATGACGTTTGCCGCGAGTAACAGGGCCCCGGCGAAGGCGGGCCACCGGCCGAAGATTCGCGCGCCGGCGAAGTACACGGCCAGCAACCCGAGAATGGCCCATACGCCAACCGTGCCGAGCGCCCCCCGCACGCCGTCGAGCGCGTAACCGATGGCAATCGCGGCCGGCAGCAGGTGCGGGAACTGGCCGATCACGACGTCGTGGTCCCAGTGGGGGATCCAGAAGCCCATGAACCGCAGACTGTAGTAGAAGGGATTCTGGTGATCGGGGAAGAACAGATCGCGGAACTCGGCCGGGACCGCGGCCACGGTGCGGTCGTGGATGAACAGCTCCCCCGTCTGGTCGATCTGGATGCCTTCGTTGATGTACGTGCCGGGATCCTTGCCGCCGATGACGTACTCCGCCGGCGGAAAGAACACGAAGATGCCCGCGTAGATGAGCAACGCCGGCGCGATCGCGGGCCAGGAGATGTGGGGCGCCTCGCCGCGATAGCGCAGCCGCCCGCGCCACCACGCGACACCGGCGACGGCCGTCGACACGTGAATCGTGAGCAGCCGTTCGAACGAGTACGCGCCTACGCCGGCGAGCAGCAGCACCCACGTCAGCGACCAGACCGCGCTCAGCATCACCGCCCAGAACGCACGTTCCTCGGCGCTGAGCGCGGCGCGCGCTGGCCGGTTGAGCACGGGCAGTCTGAAGATCAGCGCGCCGGGCAGATACGCCACGACGAACGCCGCCACGAGCGTCCGGACCATTGGCTCAGGGCTTGGTGGCAGACAGCGCCGGCCGCCACGCCTGGACGGCTGCGGCGACGCGATCCACGTTCTCGTCCGTCAAGTGGGGATGGAGCGGCAGCGAACACACCTCCTCGCACAGCCGATCGGCGACGGGGCAGACGGGCGCGTGCAAGTCGGTAAACGCGGGTTGCCGGGGCAGCGGGATGGGGTAATGCACCAGCGATCCGATGCCCTCGGTGTCGAGGTGCCGCCGCAGGCCGTCCCGGTCGGCCGCGCGAACCGGGAACAGGTGATACACGTGGCCCGCGTCGCATTCGGGTGGCACGGCCACCGGGGCGCCGGCGAGCCCGGCCCGATACCGGACGGCGAGTTGCCGACGCCGCGTGGTCGTCGCCGCCAGCCCTGGAAGCCGCACGCGCAGGATCGCTGCCTGCACTTCGTCCAGCCGGCTGTTGATGCCGAACTCGGCGTGATGGTACTGCGATGTCTGCCCGCCGTTCCTCAGCCGTCTCAGGCGCTCGGCCAGCGCCTCGTCGTTCGTGATCACCGCGCCACCGTCGCCGAGCGCGCCGAGGTTCTTGGTCGGATAGAAGCTGAAGGCGCCCGCCGCGCCGAAGGTGCCGACCGGCTGGCCGGCCGACGTGGCGAGGTGGGCCTGACACGCGTCTTCGACCACGGCCAGATTGTGCCGCCGCGCCATCGCCATGATGGCGGGCATATCGGCCGGCTGGCCGTACAGGTGCACGGGCAGCACGGCGGCGGTGCGCGATGTGACCGCCGCCGCCGCGGCCGCCGGATCGAGGGTGAGCCTCACCGGATCGATGTCCGCGAATACCGGTCGCGCCCCCGCCATCACGATGGCGAGCGCGCTGAACGCCGCCGACACCGGCGTCGTGATGACCTCGTCGCCCGGTCGCATGCCGAGGGCGCGCAGCGTGAGCGCGATGGCATCGGTGCCCGTGCCGACGCCAATCGCGTGACGTGCGCCCGACGCGGCCGCGAACTCCTCCTCGAACGCGGAGACTTCCGGCCCCAGGATGAACCAGCCGCGTTCGAGCACGCGGTCGATCGCCGCGCGCACGGCGTCGCGGTCGGCGCCGGGCGCGAGCGACAGGAACGGCACGCGAGGCGTCATCACGCGCTCGATTCGTCCGGCTCGACGTAGCGGTCGAAGTGCTCCCGGTAGTAGTCGAGCGTGCGGGCCAGTCCCGCGCGGAGGCCGGTCGCCGGGCGCCAGCCGGTCGCCGCGGTGAACTTCGAGGAGTCGGAATAGAACGATCCGATATCGATGCGCCGCTTGTCAGCGGGCCACGGCACATGGCGCACCGTGCCCCGCCCCGCGGTTTCGATCAGCATCGTCACCAGATCCCGATGGGTCATGGGTTCACGGCCGCCGACGTTGAACACGTCCCCATTGCAGGCCTCCTGCATCCCCGCGAGCAGGAACGCCTCGGCCGCGTCATCCACGTAGACGAAATCGCGAATCTGGGAGCCGTCGCCGTAAATCTGGATCTCGGCGCCTTCGAGCGCGAGGCGGATGAACCACCCGATGAAGCCCTGCCGGTTGTGGCGAATCAGCTGTCGGGGGCCGTACACGTTGGTGAGGCGCAGCGCGCAGGCCCGGACGCCGAAGACGTTGTTGTAGACGAGATGGTAGTTCTCGCCGGCGGCCTTGTTGATGCCGTTGATATCGGTGGGCCGAACCAGGTGCGTCTCGTCCACCGGTAGACGGGCCGGCCGGCCGTAGACCTGACGCGTGCTGGCGAAGACCACCTTCGTGGCCGGGTTGTGCTGGCGGCACGCCTCGAGAATCGTGAGCTGGCTGCGGCAGTTGATCTCCAGGTCCGTGTGAGGATCCTGCATGCTGTCGATGTGGCTGACCTGCCCGGCGAGGTTGAAGATCACGTCGCGGCCGCGCACGAGGTAATTCATCGTCGTGCCCTGGCGGACGTCGGCGATGTTGATCCGCACGCGGTCCTCGATGTCCGCCAGGTTGAAGAGATTGCCGCCGTATTCGGGCAGGAGCGAATCCACGACGAGCACGTTGGCGCCGAGGTCGACGAGCCGATGTGCGAGGTTGGATCCGATGAATCCCGCGCCGCCGGTGATGAGAACTGGACGGCCGCGATAGAACTCGCGGAGGTCGGCGCTCATGTCCGGCGGCGTCCCAGTTCCTTCGGCTGGTCGCGCGGCGCCCGGTGCCGGTGCCGCCCGAGGACGACGAGCTGCACCCAGAGGCCGGCGACGTCCACGACCGTCCGGAACAGTCGCCGGAAATTGAAGAACTGCGACGTGCCGAACGCGCGGTGATAGTGATGCACCGGCACTTCGGCAATGCGGAAGCCGCTGTCCTGGATCTTCTTCATCATCTCCAGGCAGATGACCCCGCTGTTGTGTTCGAGGGCGACGCGGTCGAAGATCGCGCGCCGCAGCAGGCGGAAGTCGCAGTCCACATCCCGCACGCGCAGGCCGAAGAGCAGCTTCACGGTGTGGTGATAGAGGCGACCGATCACGATCCGGTGCAGCGGGTCGGACCGGCTGATCTTGTAGCCGTTGACCAGGTCGACGTCGTCACCGAACCGCCGCCACAACACCTCGAGCTCCGCCGGGTCGTACTGGGCGTCACCGTCGGTGTAGAAGATGACGTCCTTCCGCGCCTCCTGGAACCCGGTGCGCAGCGCGCCGCCGTAACCGCGATTGCGTCCGTGATCCACGACGCGCACCTCGGGGTAGGTGCGGGCCAGCTCGTCCGCGATCTCCTGCGTGCGGTCCGAGCTGCCGTCGTTGACCACGATGATCTCGAAATCCGGCGTCAGCCGCGATGCGGCCTGGCGGGCGGCGATGACCAGGCTCGCGATGGTGCCGCTGTCGTTGTAGGCGGGGAAGAAGATGCTGAGGCCGATCGGGCGCTCAACGGCGTCAGTGGGCATCGCAGGCACGCCAACCGTACCACCCCGGGGGCGCGGTGGACAAGCTCGGGCGAAGTTCGAAGTCAGAAGCCAGAAGGTGAAAGTCAGAGGGCCGGAAGTCAGAAGTTCAGCACTTCTTACTTCTGGCTTCTCACGTCCGACGTTCAAGGATCACTCGATCGTACGCCCCTTCCATCCGTTCCCCGACCCGGGCCCAGCCGAAGTCGCGAATGACCCGCTCCCGGCCGGCGGCGCCGAGCGCGCGCGCGGCGGTGGGATCCGCCAGGAGGGACTGCAGGGCGTCGGCCAGCGCCGCCGCGTCGCGCTCGGGCACCAGTCGGCCCGTGCGATGGTCCTCGATGACGCTGGCCAGGCCGCCGGCGCGCGTGGCGACGACCGGCGTCGCGCTCGCGAGGGCCTCGAGCGCGAAGTTCGGCAGCCCGTCGACGTTGCCGGCCTCGTCGTGCACGGACGGCACGGCGATGACGTCGGCCGCGGCCGCGAGACGCGCGACGTCGTCCTGCGTGCGATTGCCAATCAGCCGCACGGCGTCACCCGCGGCGCGCGCCTGTGCGGCGAGCTCGTCCCGCAGATCCCCGTCGCCGGCGATCACCAGACGCAGCCGCGGCAGCGCGGGTGTGAGCCGCCGGACGGCGTCCATCAGCACCTCGAAACCCTTCTTGCGCACGAGGCGGCCGGCGCTGAAGACCAGCGGTTCGTCGGCGAGGCCCAGCTCGGCCCGCACCGCCGCCCGAGCCGCCGCGTCCGGCCTGAAGCGCGTGGCGTCGATGCCGTAGGGCACCGTTTCGATCGCGGCCTCGTCAGCGCCCAGCGCAATCGCCCGCTGCCGGAGGTCGTCACTGCACGCCGTCACCCAGCCCGCGCGGGCGAACACGGCGCGTGCCGCCCGGCCAGCCAGACGGTGACGTTCGGCCACGAACACATCGGAACCATGCAGGCTGACCACGAGCGGCCGTCCGCCGGCGGCCGCCATCGCCGTGACGCCGTTGGGGATGACCCAGTGCGCGTGCATGACGGTTGCGCCCGTCGAGCGCGCGACCCTTCGCGCCACCCACCACCCCGCGGCCACGGCCGCGGGCGCGACGATCCAGGCCGCCCGTCTGAGCGCGGTGTCCCCGCGCAGGCCGCCGGAGTACCCGAAGACGTTGAGCGACGCCACGGGCGCGTACCGGTAGAAGTGAAACGCGATGCCGGCGTCCCGGTCCGCGCGCGTGATGGCTGGATGCCACGGCGCCACTACGTGCACGGCATGACCGCGCGCGGCCACGCTCTGCGCGAGGGGCTCCATGAAGCTCCCGATCCCATCGCCCGGGAACCGCGGATAGGACGTCGTGACCATGACGACGACGTGAGGCATGGATCAGGACCGTTGGCGCCGGGTGGCCCAGACGCCGCCGGCGGCGACCACGAGCGCGGGATCGATGATGGGAATCCGGAACCGCTCCTGGGGGAAGAAGATCAGGCAGACGGCGACCGCCGACGCCAGGAGCAGCCACAGGCCTGGTGTGCGCGCTCGCTGCGTGCCGACGCGGACGACGCCGACCACCGCAAGCACCGCCACGATGCCGTAGGAAACGACGGACGCGACGTAGTACAGCCGCGAGTGGAGCGTGTAGGAGGGCCCCACCGGCACAATCAGATAGAAGATCTTCCGCGCTTCGAGCCCCAGCCACTGGATCGGATGCGCGCGGATCCACGCCAACGCCTCCCGATAGTAGATGGGCTCCATCGCTTCCTCGTTCAGACCGGGATGCCGGGCGCGCAGCTCCTGGTTGGCGATCTTCAGGGCGGGATTGGCAGCCATGTCGCCCTCGCCCAGGGCCAGGGGGTGATTGCCCGTCCAGAACGTGACGCCGCCGTCCGACGCGACCAGCACGAACCGCTCGTGGTGCAGGTAGTTGCGCACAGTCCAGGGACCCACCACGACGATCGCGCCGGCGGTGAGCAGCAGCGCGGCCGTCCCACGCCGCCGGACGGCCAGCCAGACCAGCGCCAGCGGCAGGAAGAGGAGCAGGGCGGGTCGAATCAGGATCCCGACGCCGGTGAGCAGCCCCGCCGCTCCGCCGACGAACGCGCCTTCGGGCGGCCGTCCGAGCGCGCGGTCGAACGTCCAGGCGACGGCGAGCGCGAGCGGCCAGAACAGCGCTTCGCTGAATCCATATGCCGAGATCCAGACGAGTGGCGGGTAGACCGCGGCGATCCATGCGGCGACGACACCCCCGCGCGGACCCGCGAGCGGAGTGGCCACCAGGCCGATCAGCAGCACGCCGATCCCGCCCACCATCGCCTGCGCGATCTTCACGCGGGATGGCACGGACGAGACGACCTCGCGGCCGCCGCCGACCAGCGCGAGAAAGGCCGGATACCCGGGTGCCCGTCCGAACGGCTCGAACGATCCGGAGCGCATCGTTTCGTCATAGACGAAGCCGTCGCCCGCGGCGAGACTTCGCGCGAGAGAGAGATACTCGAGCTCGTCGCGTGTCAACGGCCGGTCGATCCAGTAGCCAAGTCCGAAGCCCAGCCGGAGGGCCACGCCGAGCAGGGCCGCCGCGATCAACAGGGCCGAGCGGGACCGCAGGGCGCTAGCGGCGCTCATCGAAGCGCAGGGCCGAGATCTGCTCGGACACCAGGCCAACGAGCAGCACGACGACCGCAAACAGGACCAGCAGCACGGACGTGTTGGTCACATGCAACTCGTGCCAGATCGTCCACACGCCGTAGCCGGCGCCGATGGCAAAGGAGACGGCCGCGACCGGGATGAAGATGCGCAGGGGACTGAAGATCGTGATGATGCGCAACATGATGAGGAGGAACTTGGGCCCGTCGCTCGACAGCCGGATCTTCGATGCTCCACTCCGCGTGCGTGCGTGCACCGGCTCGAACGCGACGTTGTACCCCGCTTTGATGAAACACAGTGTGGTCGTCGTCGGCGTGGAGAAACCGTTGGGCAGGAGGCTGAGGAACTCGCGGAGATACGCACGGTTCGCCGCGCGGAAGCCCGACGTGAGGTCGGGGATCTGCCGCTCGGTGAGAAAGCTCGCCAGCCAGTTCAAGGCACCGTTGCCGACGCGGCGGATCCAGCCGGCCTGCGTCTCGCCCGATCGGGCGCCCACCACGAGGTCGTCCTCGCCGAGGCGCGCAATGAGGCGCAGCGCGTCGGCGGGGTCATGCTGGCCGTCGCCGTCGATGATCACCATGAACTCGCCGGTCGCCTGACGGATGCCTGTCTTGACGGCCGCCCCATTGCCCTTGTTGTAGGGGTGACGGACGACGCGCGCGCCGGCCGCGGCCGCTTCGGCGGCGGTGGTGTCAACCGAGCCGTCGTCAATCACGAGGATCTCGCGCCAGGGGGCCAGTTCCGCGAGGGCGCGCACGAGCGGCCCGATGGCCACGGCCTCGTTCATCGCGGGAATGACGACGGAGACGGCCGCGGGATCGGCCATCAGGGCTCCGCCTGGTGAGCGACCGGCCGATCGACGCGGTCGCCGGCCGGGCGGGTCGTCTCGTCGAGCTCCATCACGCGCACCCGGTAGAGCAGATCCTCGATCAGCCGGCGGAGCCCGGAGATGGCGTCAGCGAGCAGTCCGATCAGCACCACCTGGAAGCCGACGATCATCAGGACCGCCGACAGGATCAACGACTGGATCTTTCCGGGCTCGTATCCGTAGACGAAATACGAGTACACGAAGCGCATCGCGATCACAAAGCCGACAAGGAAGGTCGTCGAGCCGAGGTAGGTGAACACCTTCAGCGGCTCGTGCATCGTGTAGATGCGGAGGATCGTCGCGCCCGATTCCTTGAGGTAGCCCCAGACGCTCTTGAAGAGCCGCGACGGGCGCGTCCGCGGGTTCGTCCCGACGTCCACGTGCGCGATGGCCATGCGCCGCTTGCCGGCATTGATGATCGACTCGAGGGTGTACGAGAAATCCGAGACGATCGTCATCCGAAGCGCGGCGTCACGCGTGTAGGCGCGGAAACCGCTCGTCGTGTCCGGCACCTTGGTGTTCGACACCACGCGGACGGCCCAGCTCCCCAGCCCCTGCAGCCGCTTCTTCGTCCACGACATGTGCGCGAGATCCCGGATGTTCCGATCGCCAATGACGATGTCGGCCTCCCCCGCGAGCAGGGGCGCGACCAGCCGCGCGATGTCGCGCCCCGCGTACTGATTGTCGGCGTCGGTGTTGACGACGATGTCGGCGCCCGCCTTGAGGCTCGCGTCGATGCCGGCCATGAACGCCGCGGCGAGCCCCTTGGGCTGGCGGAACCGGATGACGTGGTCGACGCCGTGTGCGCGGGCCACCGCCGCCGTGTCGTCGCGCGACCCGTCGTCGACGACGAGCACCTCGATGGTGTCGATGCCGGCGACGGCGCGGGGGAGATCGGCCAGGGTGGCCGGGAGGGTCGCGGCCTCGTTCAGGCAGGGAATCTGAATGATCAGCTTCATGCGCCTCACCGATCGGAGCGCGCGCGCGACCGGGCGCATGCTATCACGTGGCGTGGCGGAAGTTGATGACATCGCCGTCTGCCACCAGATAGTCCTTCCCCTCGAGCCGCAGTTCGCCGGCCTCGCGGCAGGCCGCGAGTGATCCCCGCGCCAGCAGGCGATCGCATTGCACCACCTCGGCCCGGATGAACCCGCGCTGAATGTCGGTGTGGATGGCCCCGGCCGCCAGCTGCGCCGGTGTGGCGCGCGGAATCGACCAGGCCCGGCACTCGTCCTCGCCCACCGTAAAGAACGAGATGTAGCCGAGCAGGTCGTACGCTGCGCGGATGATGCGATCGAGGCCGGACTGGCTCAGGCCGAGATCGGCCAGAAACGCCTGCGCATCGGCGGGATCCAGCGCGGCGATCTCGAGCTCGATCTTCGCGCAGACACCGACCGCCGCCGCCCCGGCCTGGTCGATCCTGGCTCGCACCGCCGGCACGCGCGTGACGTCTTCGGCCAGCAAGGCGTCCGCGTCGTCGAGGTTCATGACCACGAGCAGCGGCTTCGCGGACAGGAACTGGAACCCGCGCAGCCGATGCAGATCGTCGCCGGCCAGCGTCAGGCTGCGGAGCGGGCGGCCGGCTTCGAGGGCCTCCTGACATCGCCGCAAGACCTCGCGTTCCTTCTGCAGGTCCGCCGACGCGCTCTTCTTCAGATCCTTCTCGAGCCGTTCGAGGCGCCGTTCAACAACGCCCAGATCGGCGAGCACGAGCTCATCCTCAATCGTCCGCAGATCCCGCGCCGGATCCACCGAGCCCTGCGGATGCGGCACCGCCGGATCGCGAAACGCGCGCACGACATCCACGAGCGCGTCCGCGTTCCGGTAGGCGACGACGTCGAGCAGGGCTTTGGTGTCGCCGCGTCCCGCCGCCATGTCCGCGAACTCGACGATGGCCGGAACCCGCCGCTGCGGGGTGAACAGCGCGGTCAGCCGATCCAGTCGTTCGTCGGGCACGCGCGACACGCCCACGTTCGCCTCGACGCGGCCGTGCGTTCGTGGCGCTTCGCGTGCACTGGTGAGCAACTGGAACAGGGTGGTCTTGCCCGAGGACGGGAGGCCAATCAGGCCGGCACGCAGCATCGACCCGGAGAATCTACCACGCGCGCGAGTTTCGCCTGATCTTCGTCAAAATCGACCAGCGAAACTAAAACGTAAGCCCATATTTTTCATCACTTTGCGATTGACAGGCGAAAGTCCACGCTCTACCATCGCGTGGAGTTTTGTGGAGCAAAGTGGAGTCAGATGCTTCGCGGCAGCTATCCCGCCCGCATTGACGACAAGGGGCGGCTCAAGATCCCGACAGCCTTCAAGGCCCTGGTCGAAGACCGGCACGGCGTCGACGTCTACGTGACGAGCGTCACCGGCGAGTCCGTCCGAATCTACCCGATGGCGACCTGGCTGGCAATCGAAGATCGGCTCCGCGCGATGCCCAGCGCCCACCCGGCCCGGCACAAGTTCCTCGACCGGGTCAGCTACTACGGACAGGCCGGCGAGTTCGACGGACAGGGCCGCGTGTTGATTCACACGCGCCTCCGCGAGGCCGCGGGCATGAGTGGCGACGTGGACGTGCTCGGGCAAGTGGATTACCTCGACGTGTGGAACCACGAGCGCCTCCTGGCCAAGCTCCAGCGCGATCCCTTCACGGACGACGATGCCCGAGGGCTCGCGGAGTTTGGCATCTGAGCCGCAGCACGACCCGGTGCTGGCCGCGGAGGTGGTGCGGCTGATGCAGCCGCGCCCGAGTGGGTTCTACGTGGACTGCACGCTCGGCTTGGGAGGGCACACCCGGGCGCTGGTGGCGGCGGGCGCCGGGCGGGTGCTGGCCCTCGATCGGGACGAAGCCGCCCTGGCGCTGGCCCGGACCCGGCTCGGCGACATCGCCAGCCACGTCGAGGTCGTGCACGCCGACTATCGGCGGCTGCCCGAGGTACTGGCCGCGCGGGATCGGATCGAGGTGGACGGGGTGCTGGCCGACCTGGGGGTCTCCTCGGTGCAACTCGATGACCCCGCGCGCGGACTGAGTTTCCGGCAGGCCGGCCCGCTCGACATGCGTCTCGACCGGAGCCAGGGCGCGACCCTGGCCGAGC
>CAZFAT010000119.1:0-2889 GCA_964517075.1 uncultured Solibacteraceae bacterium | reverse complement strand
CATCGGCTTCGGCGCCACGCCGGTGGTCGTCTCCGTGATGATCGAAGCGCTACTGCTCGCGCTGGTGGGGGGCGCCGTGGGCGGCGGCCTGGCCTGGCTCTACTGCGACGGCGTGTCGCTCTCCACGCTGAACTTCAGCACCTTCTCGCAGGTCGCCTTCGACTTCCGCGTGACGCGCGGCCTGCTCGTGCGCGGGCTGGGGTGGGCGCTGCTGATCGGCCTCGCCGGCGGCCTCTTGCCCGCGATCCGCGCCGCCCGGCTGCCCGTGACCGTCGCGCTGCGGGCCGCGTAGCCGGCCCACCAGCATGCCGTTGATCGACCTGACGCTCCAGCACGGACAGACGTTAGACGAGGCCCGCCGGCGCCTCGAAATGACCGTCAACGAGGTCACCGGCAAGTTCGGGCCGATGGTCCAGCGCGTCGAGTGGGCAGCCGACCGCGGCCGGGTGAAGCTGAGTGGAGTCGGATTCTGGGTCGAGATGTCGGTTGATATCCAAGCGTTCCATGCGACGGGCGATATCCCGATGTTGGGTCGGCTCCTCAGCGGTCCGCTGATCTCCGGCCTGAGACAGATCGTCCAGCAAACATTTCAGAAAAACCTGCCGCCGTAACTCTCAGGCCCCCGCCGGCCACAGGCGCCGGCACGCGCCGAAGGAAAGTCGCACCGCAGCCAGGAACGACGCGACGGTCACGCCTGTACTGAGCAGCTCGGACCAGCCGCCAACCAAGTCGAGCACCGAAGCGAGCACGACACCGCCCAGCATCGTCATCCCGGTGAAGCTCGCGTGCGCGATCACCGGAAACGCACCGAGCACGATGAGGGTCTTCGTGGCCATGGCCTCGTTCACGATCGTCCTCCCGTCGCACCTGCGCATGGCCCCACCGGCCGGCAGTCGCCCATTGCCACGGCAGGCCAGTAGAGCAATCGGAGGACCAGGCCGATAAGCCGCTGGAATAACTGGCGTCTTTGATCGGCCACCGCTGCCACGGCTGCCAATTTTTGGCCACTGGAGGCCGCGATTTGTCACCACCGTCGTGTTAGCCCGGAGGTGGCTTGGCGTACCGGCTGCGCCAGGCCGCCGGGGGGACACCGGTCGCTTTCTTGAATGCGCGGCTGAAGGCCGCTTCCGAGTCGTAGCCGACGCGCAGCGCCACCGAGGCGACCTTGGCGTCGCCGTCCGCCAGGAGGCGGGCGGCCACCTGCATGCGCCAGCGGGCGAGGTACTGCATGGGCGGGTCGCCCACGAAGTGGGTGAAACGCTCGGCCAGCGCCGAGCGTGAGAGACCCACGCGCTTCGCCAGCGTCTCGAGCGTCCAGTCGTCCCCGGGATGCTCGTGCAGATGGGCCAGTGCGCGCCCGACGGTGCGATCCCTCAAGCCGGCGAGCCAGCCGCGCTGCTCGGTGGGCAGCCCGGCCAGGTAGCGGCGGACCACCTCGACGAACATCAGCTCGCTCAGGCGCAGGCGGACGCACTCGCCGCCGGCCCGCCGCTCCTGCGACTCGGCGAGCGCGAACTCGATGAGCCGGCCGAGCGGATCGCCGGCCGCAAAGGCCCGGCGCACGTGCAGCAGCGGCGGCAGCGCGGCCAGGAACGGGTTGAACGGACGCACGTCGCAGCCCAGGAACCCGCACACGAGACCGAGCGGCTCGGCGCTCCCCCCGTCCTCGACGACCGTGAACGGCAGCCGGCCGGCCGCCATCTCGGCCATGAACGCCAGCACCTCGTCCCGGCTCGGCCCGCCGCGCAGGAGCGGCGCCATCGACATCACGTAGGGGTCTCCGTGGGGGAAGACGAGGACATCGCCTTCCTCGAGCTCGACCGCGTCGCCGCCGAGCAAGGCCCCGCGGCACGAGCCGCGCGTCACGACGTGGTAGGACATCACGTGCTGGGCGCGCGGCACGGTGACCCGGGCGAGCGCCGCCGTGTCCGGCATCTCGATCACCCAGGGCGCGGTGGCGTCCACGCGAAAGAACACGGCACCGGTGAGCCGCACCGCCCGCAACACGTCCGACAGGAGATCGATGGCCGGCGCCTCGCTGGCGCCGGACGCCGGAGCAAGCGCGACGGACGCGTGAGCATGCGCCGGCGCCGCACCGGATGATCCGGCAAGAGATCCGGACGGCCCGTCATGGCGCCGCTTCACGCCCGGATCATACACTCCGCGCAAGAGGAGGAAAGCCAATGGAGACGTTCCGGCTCTCGGCGGCGGCGGCGGAGATGTACGAGTCGCAGTTCGTGCCGGCCCTGTTCGCGGAGTGGGCGCCGCGCCTGACCGATCTGGCCGGCGTGGCGCCGGGGCAGGCGGTCCTCGACGTGGCGTGCGGCACCGGGATCGTGGAGCGCACCGTGGCCGACGTGCAGCGCGGCCACGGCCGCGTCGTCGGGCTGGACCTCAACGAGGCCATGCTGGACGTCGCACGACGCGTGCGCCCGGAGATCGAGTGGCGCCAGGGCGATGCCGCGCGTCTCCCCTTCGCCGATGGCGCGTTCGATGTCGTCCTCTGCCAGATGGCCTTCATGTTCTTCCCCGACCGGGTCCAGGTCCTGCGCGAGATGGCGCGTGTCGTCACGCCCCGCGGCACCGTCGCCTTCTGCGTCCCGAGCCGGCTCGATGCGCAGCCCGCGTATGCGCCCTTCGTGGCGATGGCCGCGCGTCACGCCGGGCCCGCGGCCATCGGTCTGCTCGGCGCCTACTTCGCCTGCGGCGACCTCGACGAGCTGCGGGCCCTGGTCGAGGCGGCGGGACTGCGCGTCGCGGAGACCCGGACCCATCTGGGCACGGTCAAGTGCCCGTCGGTCGACGCCTTCGTGGCGACCGAGGTGGAGAGCACGCCCCTACGGGAGCGAATCAGCGACGAGGTCTTTGACCGCATTCGCGACGAGGCGC
>CAZFAT010000118.1:0-9297 GCA_964517075.1 uncultured Solibacteraceae bacterium | reverse complement strand
GACGACTTCGGGCCACAGCACTTCTGCCTCCCCCACCACCACCGACTCCGCAAAGCGCCCGACTTCATCGGGGCACAGGGAGGCGTGGAATCCGCCCATCACCACGGGAACGTTGCGCTTCCGGAACTCGCTCGCGATCTGGTATGAGCGCCGGGCGGTGTAGGTCTCGACGCTCAGCGCCACGAGATCGGTCCGCTCGTCGAACGGAATCTGCTCCATCCGATCGTCGTAGAATCGGATGTCGACGTCGGCCGGGGTCAGCCGGGCGATCAGCGCCGGCGGCAGCGGCTCCATCTGCCAGGTGCGGATGTAGCGCTGCCCCGGGCGTCGGCCGATCGCCGGATGAATCAAGGTGAGCCTCATGCCGCCGGCGCCTCGCGGGCCGTCCGGCCGCCGATGACCCAGTCGCAGGTGTAGAACCGGTGGAGGTTCCTGGCGTAGTGGCGATACGCGAGGTTCGCCCCAATCCGCACCGGCCAGGGACTGGGCGACGCGCGCAGGCGCCGCCAGGCCGACCGCGCGCTGTACGCGTGGCGCCACGCCGTCTCCGTCCCGCGCTGCAGCTCCTCCACGCTCAGCAGCGCCGGCTGAAAGACGACGTGCTGGCCGTCGTACAACTCCCAGTTGCGCGTCAGGATTCGGTCCTGCGCGTCGAGGCGGCGGTAGAGGGCGGTGCCCGGGAATGGCGTGACCACCGCGAACCGCGGCAAGTCGATCCGCGCCTTCACCGCGAAGCGCGCGGTGTCGAGGAACACCGACGGCGTGTCGTGGTCCAGGCCGAAGACGAAGCAACCTTGCAGCGCAATCCGGTGTTGGTGGAGCCGTTCGACCAGCCGCCCATAGTCGGCGGGCGCATTGAAGCCCTTCCCCGACTGCCGGAGGTTCTTCACCGACATCGATTCCAGCCCCATCAGCAGACCGCGGCAGCCGCTGCGCGCGGCCAGGGCCAGCAGCGGCAAGTCGTCGCCCAGCAGCGTCGTCGCCAGGCCGTACCAGTGGACCCGAAGCGGGATGAGCGCCTCGAACAGCCGCGCCGCGTACACCGGGTCGGCGATGAGGTTCAGGTCGACGAAGATCAGCTTCCGCGATCCCTTCTGGCGGATGTCGGCGACGACGTCTTCCACCGGCTTCTGGTACGGCGTGCGCCCCCAGGCCGAGGGCACGACGCAGAAGTCGCAGCTGTGGACGCAGCCCCGCGTCGCCTCGAACACATCGGTCGTCAGAAAGCGGGACCGTGGGAGCAGTTCGCGCCGGGCGAACGGCAGGTTGGCGAGCGAGAGGCTCGGCCGCTGGTCGTAGCGCGGCTGCAGGCGGCCGGCCGCGGCATCCAGCAGCAGCTGCGGCCAACTCTCTTCCGCGTAGCCGACGACAATGGCATCCGCGTGAGGCGCGGCATCGTCGGGCACCAGCGTGACGTGCGGCCCGCCGAGGACGACCGGAATGCCGCGCGCCCGGAAGCGCGCGGCGAGTTCGTACGCGCGCGGCGCGGTGCCGGTAATCACCGTCAGACCAACGAGGTCGGCCGGACGTTCCGCATCGACGTCCTGAATCCCCTCATCGACAATCTCGACCTCAGCGTCCAGCTCAGGGGGCACCAGGGCCGCCAGCGTCGTCAACGTGAGCGGCGCGTAGCGCAGCGAGCGCCGGAAGATGCCGCCCCGGTGCCGGTACAACGGGCCCTTCGGCGAGATGAGAAGGATTCTCATGGGAGCGCGAGCCGACCCGAAGGTCGGCTCCCCCATCGGGTCACTCAGCAAGGCGCTCATCAGTATGTGGGCAGCTCACCGACGACCTGTCCGAACAGCTGGAAAGCGTCGTCCACGTCGGTGAAGCCGGGAATGAAGTCGGTCGTCTGGAAGATCTTGTGGTCCTGGCGCAGGAGCACGAAGAACGTCAGCACCAGGTACAGCCAGAGCGACGACGCGAAGTGAATCGGGTTGCGCCGCGAGAGGAATACCACGGGCCAGGTGCGCGTCGTGCGGTTGTTCAGCGGGGTGTTGGCAAACATCAAGTGGAAGTCCGGCGGTTCGCCGACGGAGATGATGGCGGTGTTCGACCCCGCCGTCTCGAAGCTCGCGCGGATGAACCGGCGCACCGTCCCGGTCGCCAGCTTGAGCCACAGCGGGGTGGGCCTCAGCACGTGCTCCACGATCACGCCGTAGGGCCCGCTCCGGCGGCACGTCGAGTGCCGCGCCAGCTCCATCTCGTGCAGCGTGCTCAGGTGCCGCCAGTCGAGACCGTTCGCCGTCAGGAAGTGCGGGTGGTTGTTGAAGACCTGTGTCGGGAGAATGAGCGGCACGAAGCGCTGCGTGTCGATCGCGGGAATCTCGAAGAGCGGCTGCGGGCCATTGAAGACCCACACGTAGCCGTAGCGGTCCACGGTCGGATAGGCGCGTACGCGCCGTTTCGGCACGTTCGGTTCGAAGGGCGCTGCGCACACGCGCCCGGCCGCATCGTACTCCCAGCGATGGAGCGGGCACGCCAGCCGGTCTCCCACCACGCGGCCAGCCCCGAGATCGGCGCCCATGTGCGAACAGCGCGCGTCGAGCGCATGCGGCGCGCCGGCGGCGTCGCGATAGACGGCGATCTTGCGGTTGAGGGCATGCGCGGTCCGAACGCACCCGCGCCGGATCTGCCGTGATCGGAACAGCGGATACCACGACTGCGCGGTCACGCCGAAGTCGTTGAGGTGGCGATACGCCACGACGCCCTCAGTGCTGCGGCACGGCCGAGCCGGCTGGCGTGCGCATCCGGTAGGCGGCGATGCCGAGCAGCACGGCGATGACGGCGAAGCTGACGATCTTCTCCGTCAACCGGCGGTCCGCGACGAGAAACTCCTCACCCACGACTTGATAGAAGTAGATCAGCTCCGCCACCCGAAGCACAAAGAAAGCAATCACGATGGGCACGAGCTTCAGGTAAGCGCGGGGACGGAGGGCGATGGCGAGCGTGAGCGCGCCGAACACGAGGAAGTACACCGACAGCAGCTTCGCGACGTAGAAGAGTGTCACATCGATCTGCAGGTCGGCACCGTAGAAGAACCGGACCAGCGACGCGATGAGCGCCGCATCGCCGAACAGGCCTCCAATGCCGAGCACCAGGTGGCAGAAGGCCACCCAGCCACTGACGATCTGGACGAGCCGCTGATAGATCATCGGAGCCCTCCGGGCGGAGCGGCCCCGATCATGCCCCGCGCGCACGGAGCCGACAAGCGGATTCTTTCGTTAGTCGACAGTCGACGTCGGTGTTTCCAGGGGCTGCTCGTAATAATACGGCCGGCCATCGGCGGCCCACTCGACCTGCAGGCGCCACCGGCCGGCCGCGAGCCCGTCGAGCGGTACCCGCTGCGTGCCTCCCGCGTCGAGCACGATCGGGATGGTCCGGTCGGCGGCGGCGTCCGATGCCCGGTACAGCGTGACGGTGCCGCGCGCCGACGATGCCTGGTTCGCCGGCAGGTGCAGCACAACCGCGGTTCCGTCAGCGGCCAGCCGTGCCCCCAGCGCCGGCCCGAGCGCGCGGGCATTCGCCGCCGCTTCCATCCGGCGATCGTGCGTCAGACCGCGCCCGTAGTACTCGGGACTCACGAGCGTCGGCGGTCGGCTCATCGCGAACGCCACGAAGCCGAGGGTGCTGAACGCAAACGCAACGTAGACGAGCGCCATGCCCGTCCCCCAGTGCAGCCGGATGCTCATGGTGTGGGCCCCACGAATGACGTGGCAATGTGCTGCGCGACGGCTCCGGCGACGACGACGTCGAAGCGCATGGGCGCGCCCGGCGTGACATCCGACGTCGGGACGGCGACGAGCAGCCGGCCCTCGTTGAGGGCGTGCGGGCCCACATGCCCAGGCAGGCCAAGAGGCGTGAGGCTGGCCGTGCGCGGCTCACCGGCGACGATCTCGAACGGAATCCCGTCGCCGGTGCGATTGAACACCTGGACGTTGTAGAAGTTGCCAATCCGACCGTCGGGCAGCGTCGCGAACAGCGTCCCGGGCTGTCGAAGGACGACCACATCGAGCGCCGGCCGCCGCGCCACCAGCACCGTCACGGTCGTCACCAGCACGAACCAGATGGCGGTGTAGGCGACGACCCGCGGCGTCAGCCACCGCAGCCGGCCGTCGGCGACCGCCTCGTGCGACGTCAGGCGGATCAGGCCCGTGCGCCGTCCCACCCGTGTCATCACGTCATCACAGGCATCCATGCAGGCCGTGCAGTTGACGCACTCGAGCTGGACGCCGTTCCGGATGTCGATGCCCGTCGGACACACGGTGACGCACTGATGGCAGTCCACGCAGTCGCCGCGGACGTCGGGCGCCGCGGCGGTCTTCAGGAGCTTGCCGCGCGGCTCGCCGCGCCGGAAGTCGTAGGTCACCGTGATGGTGTGGCGGTCAATCAGCGAGGACATGACGCGGCCGTACGGACAGGCCAGCACGCAGGCCTGCTCGCGGAACCGCGCGAAGACGGCGTAGAACGTCAGGCTGAAGAGCGTGATCGCGACCAGACCTGTGAGGTGCTCGCGGGGTGGATCGGTGATGATCCGCCAGATCGCGTCCGCGCCGATGATGTAGGCGAGAAACACGTTGGCGATGAGGAACGACAGGCCGAAGAAGATCGCCTGTTTCACGACGGTCCGCCGCACCCGATCGGACGTCCACAGCCCCAGGTGACGGCGGAGCTGCTCGGCCGCGCTGCCGTCGATCAGGAACTCGATCTTGCGGAAGAGCATCTCGAGAAAGATGGTCTGCGGGCAGAGCCAGCCGCACCACACGCGCCCCACGGTGACGGTGGACAACATGAGGGTGACGAGCCCGGCGAGGGCGATGAGCACGACGAGGTAGAAGTCCTGCGGCCAGAAGTGCAGGCCGAACAGGACGAAGCGGCGATCGATGACGTTGAACATCATGAGCGGCAGACCGCCCACGTGGACGAACGGCGCAAGGAGCAGGAACGCCAGCAGGCCCCAGCTCAGGATTGTGCGCGCGCGATAGAAACGTCCGGACGGCTGCCGCGCGTAGACCCAGCGGCGGCGGCCGTCCGGCGCGACGCTCGCCAGCTCGTTGCGAAACGTCTCGTGCGCATCGTCGATCGCCGCCGTGGTGGTCGTCATGTCGTAGGCGGACAGGGTTTGTCGCGGGCCGGATCGCTCGCCTTCGGCCCTGGTGGATTCGTGCCCGCGCGCGAGGCGACGTAGCTCGCCAGTTGCAGCAGTTGCTCGTCGCTCAGGGGCGGACCGCCGCCGTACGGCAGCATGCCCAGCGTCGGATACGCGGTCCGGATACTCTGCACGAGATCCCCGATCGCGCAGCCGTGGAGCCAGCGATCGTCGGCGAGGTTCGGTCCCACCAGCCCGCCGAGATCCGGCCGGTGACAGGCCGCGCAGGGATGCGTCTCGCTTTCGTAGATGGCGCGGCCCTTGACCAAATCGGCCTCGCCAGTCAGCGCGACGACGACGGCGGCACCGCCGGCCGGTGCGGGCGCCGGCGCGGACGGTCGTGGACCGGCACGCCGCACGTCCGCCTCGTACTCGGCCACCACTGTGGGCTCCCCCACCAGCGGTTCCGGCAGCACGTGGAAGTTCACCCAGTAGGCGGCGGCCAGCAGGATGGTGAAGTAGAAGCCGTACAGCCACCAGCGCGGGAGATCGTTGTCGAATTCCTGGATGCCATCGGCGGCGTGGTCCAGCAATTCGTCGCGTTTTCTCGTCACCGATCGCTCCCTTCATCCGGTTCGCCGGACCGATCGCGCGGCGGCGTGGCGTCGGTCAGAGGCAGGGCGGCCAGGATGTCGAGCCGTCGCCGATCCGCCCGAGCCGCCCAGATCAGGACGCCGGCGAACACCGCCACGAAGATCACGAGCGATACGACCGGAAACACTTCGATGCCGGCAATGCGTCTCAGAATGTCGCCGTACATCAGCGTCCTCCTGCGGGTTCTGCCACCGGCTCCACCGCGGCCTCCACCGTCGGCACCTTGACGTCGGTGCCGAGCCGCTGGAGATAGGCGATGAGGGCGACGATTTCGCGGTCGTCCTCGATCTGGAAGCCGCTCTGTCTGAGACCCTCGCCCACCAGGTGGGCCTCAGCGGCCAGCTCGTCTTCCGCGCGGTCCTCGGAACCGTCCGGATAGGGGACGCCGAGGCGGCGGAGCGTGATGACCTTGCCGGCGGCATGGCTCGTGTCGAGCTTCGCGTCGTACAACCAGGGATAGCCGGGCATGAGCGATCGGGGGGAGGTCGAGCGCGGATCCTTCATGTGGAGGTAGTGCCAGGAGTCCGGGTACTTGCGGCCGATGCGGTGCAGGTCGGGGCCGCTGCGTTTCGATCCCCACAGGAATGGATGATCGAACACGAACTCGCCGGCCTTCGAATAGTCACCGTAGCGCTCGGTTTCGGCCCGCAGGGGCCGGACCATCTGCGAGTGGCAGCCGACGCATCCCTCACGGATGTAGAGGTCGCGTCCCTCGAGCTCGAGCGGGGTGTACGGCCGCACCGCCATGATGGTCGGGACGTTCGCGCGGACCAGCGCCGTGGGCACGAACTCGACGACGCCGCCGATGAGCACGAGCACGAACGCGGCCACGGCGAACCGCACGGGGCGCGACTCCAGCGTCCGGTGCCACGACGTGGCGGTCCCGCGCGGATCCGGCACGAGCGGCGGCGCCTCCGCCGCCTCGTCGGCCACGAGCGCGCCCTGGCGCGCGGTGCGATACAGGTTGTAGATGGCGACGCACGCGCCGATGGTGAAGAGCGTGCCGCCCACGATGCGCAGCGCGTACATCGGGACGATGCGAATCACCGTTTCGAGAAAGTTCGGGTAGCGCAGCGCGCCCTCGGGCGTGAACTCGCGCCACATCAGGCTCTGCATGACGCCGCCGACGTAGAGCGGGATCACATAGAAGAGAATGCCGAGCGTGGCGAACCAGAAGTGCAGGTTGCCGAGCCGGACCGAATACAGCCGCGTGCCGAAGATGCGCGGCAGGATGTAGTACAGCATCGCGAACGCCAGTCCGCCGTTCCACGCGAGCGCGCCGAGGTGCACGTGCCCGATCGTGTAGTCGGTGTAGTGCGTGAGCGCGTTCACGCTCTTGATGGACATCATCGGTCCCTCGAACGTGGACATGCCGTAGGCCGTCACGCCGACGACGAGGAACTTGAGGACGGGGTCCTCGCGGACCCGATCCCACGCGCCGCGCAGGGTCAGCAGGCCGTTGACCATCCCGCCCCAGGACGGGGCGATCAGCATGATCGAGAACACCGTGCCGAGCGACTGCGCCCAGTCGGGCAGCGCCGTGTACAGCAGGTGGTGCGGACCGGCCCAGATGTAGAGAAAAATCAGCGACCAGAAGTGGACGATCGACAGCCGGTAGGAGAACACCGGCCGGTTCGCCGCTTTCGGGATGAAGTAGTACATCATCCCGAGAAACGGCGTTGTCAGAAAGAACGCCACGGCGTTGTGGCCATACCACCATTGGACGAGCGCGTCCTGCACGCCGGCGTACATCGAGTAGCTCTTCAGCAGGCTGACCGGCAGCTCGAACGAGTTCACCACGTGCAGGAGCGCCACCGTGATGAACGTCGCCAGGTAGAACCAGATGGCGACGTACATGTGCCGCTCCCGGCGCCGCGCGATCGTGCCCAGCAGGTTCACGCCGAACGCGACCCAGACGAGCGTGATTAGGATGTCAATCGGCCACTCGAGTTCCGCGTACTCCTTGCTCGTCGTGAAGCCAAGCGGCAGCGTGAGGGCGGCGAGCACGATGATGAACTGCCAGCCCCAGAAGTGGAACACGCTCAGCCGGTCGCTGAACATGCGCGCCTTGCAGAGCCGCTGGAGCGAGTAATAGACGCCGACGAAGATGGCGTTGCCCGCGAAGGCGAAGATCGCCGCGTTGGTGTGCAGCGGACGAAGGCGCCCGTACGACAGGGTCGGGATCGATCCGAGAAACTCCGGGTACACGAGCTTGAGGGCCACCGTCAGGCCCACCAGGAACGCCACGACGCCCCAGATCAGCGTCGCCAGCGCGAACCACAGCACGATGCGGTTGTCGTAGGCGAAGCGCTCGAGGTGAGGCTGCGGCCCGCCGGCGGCGGCCGGACCGGACAGGACAGGACTAGTCGACATGAAATCCCCCGGGATGCTGGATGAATGACGCCGGGCGCTCGTCCGGCTCGTCGACGAGCAGCCGCACCGGCGGCGTCGCGAGATCGTCGAACTGGCCGGACCCGACCGCCCAGATGAAGCCCGCGAGAAACCCGAGCGCGACGAGGCCCCCCGCGGCGATGAGCAGCACGATCACGCTCACGACGTCACCTCCGGGGCGACCCAGCGCGTCAGCCCCACGCTCAACCCAATCACCGTGAGCGAGCTCACCGGCATGAGGATCGCGGCCGCGAGCGGCGTCAGCCATCCGGCCAGCGCGAACGACAGGCCAATCACGTTGTAGACAATCGAGACCACGAAGCAGAGGACGACCACCTGCCGTGCGCGACGCGCGTAGGCGAGGAAGCGCGGAAGCCGCGCGAGCTGATCGCCGCGCACGACCACGTCGCAGGCCGGCACCACGCATGCCGTGTCGTCCGACACCGCCACGCCGACATCTGCCGCGCCGAGCGCGCCTGCGTCATTCAGCCCGTCGCCAACCATGAGCACGTGCCGGCCCTCGGCCTGCAGGGCCGACACCATCGCCAGCTTGTCCTCGGGACACTGCCGGAACCACATGTGGCGGCCGAACAGGTCGCGCCAGCGCCGGCCGTGCCGCTCGTGATCGCCGGAGAGCAGACGGACCTCGTGCCCCTCGCCAAGCCGTCGCACCGCGTCTTCGATGCCGGGCCGGCTCTCCGCGGCCACGCGAATCCACCCGCGCAGCGTCCCGTCAATCGCGACCGCCGTCCGGTCGTCGTCTATTGGCGGCAGCCCGAGCATCGTGGCCACGAAGGCCGACGAGCCGATCAACACGTCGTGACCGTCGACTGGGCCCCGCAGGCCGCCTCCGGCGGTTTCCTGGGCCGTTGCGGGCGGCGCCGCCGTACGCACCGCCACGTCAGCCAGCGCGCCCGCCCCCGCGGCGGCGACCGCGCGGCTCACCGGATGCGCCCCGGACGCGCGCGCCGACGCCACGATTTCCACCATTGCTGGCGGCGCCTCGAAGCCGCCGGCGTCCGCGAGCACCTCGCCGTCGGCATCGACGATCGCCACCGCGGTTCCGTTGCGTGCCAGTGCGGCGGCGAGCCGATCGGCCCGGGCGCGCAGCGTAGTCGGCGCAACGCCTTCGCCGACGGCGATCGCCAAGACCGCGCGGTTGC
>CAZFAT010000117.1:0-6448 GCA_964517075.1 uncultured Solibacteraceae bacterium | reverse complement strand
TCCGGCTTCGTCGGGCGATCGCGGCAGGAAGTAGTACAGGCTCTCGGCCATGCCCAGCTGCAGGAAACCGAGCGTGCCCGCGAGCATGAAGAGGTACTTGTAGGTTCCGAACTCCTCTTGTGTGAGATGCCGCGCGAGGACGAGCGGAATGGCAAAGGCGACGGCAAACCCGATGGCCCGGCCGGCCGTCAGGACGGCGGCCGCGCGGGTCGTCGAGCCGCCTACGGCCGAGGTTCCCACGTGCGAGCTCCCTCCGAGGCCCGAAGCGGCGGCGCACTGGCGGTCGGCCGCACCGGACGTGTCCGCCGCGGGCGTGAGAGCAGGTCTCGATAGAGATCCGCGGTGCGCTCGACGAGCCGATCGACACCGTGCGTCGCCGTGATCCGCGCGCGAGCCGCCTCGCCGAGCCGCCGCCGGCGTTCGGGGTCGCCCAGCAACCGGCAAATCGCCTCGCCGAGGGCCGGCGGGTTCTGCACGGGCACGATCCAGCCCGTCTCGTCGTGCGTCATGATCTCCGGCGTGCCGCCCACCGGGGTGGCGATGACCGCCGCGCCCGACGCCATGGCCTCGAGCACGCTGTTGGACAGGCCCTCGGTGCGCGACGGCTGCACGTCGATGGTCGCCGCGCGGAAGACGGCCGGCACGTCGGGCCGATAGCCCGCGAAGATCACCCGGTCGTGGATACCGAGCGCGCGCGCGCGACCCGCGAGCGCGCTCTGATAGCTGGTGTCCCGCTGCAACACGCCGTCCACCGACTTCAGCCCCTCGCCCACGACCAGGAGCCGGGCCTCGGGGTAGCGCGCCAGCACAGCCGGCAGGGCGTCAATCAGGTCGTCGAAGCCCTTCGAGGGGCACAGCCGGGCCACAATCGTGATCAGCGGCGCATCCGCCGGCACATTGAACTCACGCCGGAGCGCGGGACCATCCGGTCCCTCGATCTGAAGGAACCGGCTGAGATCGAGCCCGTTGTGAATCACGGTGATCCGGCCGGCGGCATAGCCGTCCGACACCAGCCAGTCCTTGACGCCCTGGGCGTTGACGACGATGTGATCCGCCAGGCGGCAGACGTGCCGCTGGACGCGCCGCGTCCAGTCGGTCAGGTACAGCCCGCAGTCCCTGATCCCGGCGATCACGACAGGGACGCCCGCGAGTCGCGCCGCGGGAATCGCAAACACGTTACCCCACAGGTTGTAGGTGTGGACGACCTGCGTTCGCTGTCTGACGAGGTGCCGCGCGAGCGCGACCTCCTGGTGCAGGAACCGGCCGCTGTAGAACGAGCGCATGCGGTACTCGCTGATCGGGATCCCGCGGGCCTCGACTTCCTTCAACAGGCGGCCGGATTTGCGGAGGCACCCGAACGACACCTGGCAGCCGCGCTCGTGGAGGCCGAGTCCGAGGTTGAGGACCTGACGCTCGGTGCCGCCGCACTCGAAGACGGCCAGGAACTGCATCACCCGGAGGGCGTCGCCGTCAGTACGCATCGCGGGCCTCGTCCAGATCCTGCCGAGGGGCCTCGCTCGCGGCGGCCTGCCGCACCGCGAGCGCCAGCCCGGCGATGTAATAGAAGTACGCGTTGTAGGCGACCGGATAGAAGAACGCGGCCACGGCAAACGCGATGAGCGAGATCCGCGCCGCGCCCGCCAGCCTGCCCAGCACATCGTCGGCGCCGCCGGTCCGTCCGGCGCGTTCGACGCGGTGCGCCGCGCGCACGCAGCCCAGGAAGAGCCACAGGAACAACGCCAGCCCGGGCAGGCCCAGATCGACCGCGTAGTTCAGATACGCGTTGTGCACCGACAGCCACATCGCCCCGCGGCGGTCGTTCAGCGCGAGGTAGTCCATGCCGACGCCGGCCCCGATGACAGGATGCTCGAGCACGAACCCCGCGGCCACGACGGTGTCGCGCCAGCGGTTCTGCGCCGATCCCGTTCGGTCCGTTTCGATGTTGCCCACCGTGCTCAGCCGGTCGCCGTAGCCGGCCGGCGCGAGCAGAAGGGCGGCCAGCGCGCCCACGACGACCATGGCCGCGAGTCCGGCCCGGCCGCGCTGCGCCGCCTGCCAGAGATACAGCAGGCCGATGACCGCCAGCGTGATGAATCCGGACCGGGAGAACGTGACCATCACGGCGCCGACCGCGAGGACGGCAATCATCAGCGCGAGCCCGCGTCCCCACCAGGACGCCGCGGTCGCCACGAGTACGACGAGGAACGGCAGAATCAGATTCAGCAGCAGGGCCAGGTCGTTCGGATTGCCCGCGAGGCCGCTCGTGCCATAGCCGGCGATGCGTCCAGGCGCATTCGGCAGGAACACACCGGCCTGGTAGTGCCGCAGCGCGGTGACGGCGATCGGCAGCGCACACAGCGCGAGCGTCCAGACGATGCCGACGAGGCGCCGGCGGCTGTCGATGGCGCCCGCGAGCAGAATGAAGACCGCCACGGCCTTCAGGTACAGCTCGGTCAGCACCGTGAGGCTGCCGTTCGGCCAGTACGAGAGCGGCACCATCACGACCGCCCAGGCCACCAGCAGGAGGACGATCCGGACCTCACGGCCGGCGACGGGGACGCGCGCGCGGCCGGCGGCCACGTTGACGACGTAGGCGATCATCGCGACGATCGCGGCGACCAGGCCCAGGCGGAGTGGCTGCAGCGGCGGGAAGAACTCCTGCGGCGCCGCGATCAGCACCACGGTGAACACCAGCAGGGCGTAGTACCCGTTCCGCCCGGCCTTCGTGTCCGGCCGCGCGACCGGGCCTGTCGAGCCACGCGGCACCGCCGGCGGCGCGTGCCGCCACCATTCCAGCGCCGGAGCGCCGGGTGCCGGGGCAGGCGTCATTTCACGCCCTTCATCCGGATGGGCCCATCGAACAGCTCCACGTCGCGGAAGCCATTCGCCCGGAACCAGCGGAAGACCTCCGGATAGAGGAACTTCCACTGGTAGCGGGGGGAGTACCAGTCGAAGGTGTCGAGCCAGCGCCAGCGCCAGTGGCGGTCAGGAGAAATCGGGAACGCAAACCGCAGCACCGGTCCGACACCCGGAAGGCGGTAGATGTAGTGGAGCGGAATGGCCACGGTCGTGAGCGCCAGCAGGACGCGGGTGGGCAAGCGCGTCGTGATGCGGCGAATCGCGTCCGACGTCCGGGCGCCGGGCCCATAGCGCGCATAGAGGTACACCGCCATCTGACCGCCCGACCGCACGGCGCTCGCCACCCGCTTGAAGGCGAGTTCGGTGTCGGGCGTATGGTGCAGGACGCCAATCGAGTACGCGCGGTCGAACGTGTCGGGGCGGAACGGCAGCGCGAAGATGTCCGCCTGCGCGAGATGCACGTTCGCGCGTTGGCCGAGATTCGTGAACGCCGCATCGACCGCCTCGGTGAGATCGACGCCGAATACCTCGGCGCCCAAATCCGCGGCGCACTCGGCGTAGCGGCCCGCGCCGACACCCGCGTCGAGGACGCGCTGGCCCGCGAGATCCGCGGCGGTCCAGCCCGTGGTGCCCTTGAACTCGTCGGCGGATCGGCGCGTACCGTTGGCCGAGTCGAGCTGGACCGTTCGGAACCAGTGCCACTGCCGGCCGAACGTCGCCGCATAGGCGCCCGACTGCACGAACCGCGGCACGCCGAGCGTGATCGGATACGCCTCGCCGCAACCGGCGCACGTCAGCAGGCCCTCGAGGATCTCTCCACGGTCCTCGCGGTCCACGCGTGGCTCCAGGGTGCCGTGGCACGCCGGACAGACGAAGATGGCGAGCGCACGGGCCTTCATGACCGTGACGCGCCCGGCAGGATCGGACTCCACCGCCGCGGCCAGGCGGCCTGGGTCGGCCGATGACGCACGCCCTCGTGCGATCGGTTGTCCCAGGCCACCAGCCCCAGCGTCGCGATCAGAATCCGCAGGTCCAATGCGAATGACCGATGCTTGATGTAGAAGAGGTCGTAGCGCATCTTTTCGGTTTCCTCCTCGAGCCCGTTCGCATAGCCGTACTTGAGTTGCGCCCAGCCGGTGATGCCGGGCCGCACCACCAGGCGCAGGCGGTAGTGCGGGATGCGTTCCAGGAAGAGTCGGCCGTTGCTGACCGGGTGGGGCCGCGGGCCCACGAGATTCATCTCGCCGCGGAGCACGTTGACGAGCTGAGGGAGCTCGTCGATCCGAAAGCGCCGCAGCCATCGCCCGATGCGCGTGATCCGGTGGTCGTTGTCGCGCACCCACTCCGACTGCCCCGCCCCCTCCCCGTGCATCGTGCGGAACTTGAGCAGCGGGAAGGGCCGTCCGCCCGTGCCGAGCCGGTCGTGACGGAAGAAGACCGGGCCTCGCGAGTCGAGCCGAATCGCGATCGCGATGAGCGCGAGGAGCGGCGCCAGCAGGACCAGCCCGACGAAGGCGGCCAGCACGCTCGCCCAGTGTGCGAGCAGAGTCGCCCGCGTCGTGAGCAGATCCGAGTGGCGAAAGCCGTCGCTCAGGATGAGTGAGCGCCCGGTCATCTGTTCGATGGGCAACTTGCCCGTGGCCTGTTCCAGCGTGCGAATCGTGTCCTCGACAATCACGCCGCGCATGCGCGCGTCGATCAGCGGTTCCTCGACGCTGGTCTTGCGCCGATCGGCCGGGACGATGACGACGCGAGTGGGCCGGGTCGCCTCGAGGATGGCGGGCAGCGCGCGGATCGGACCCAGCCACGGTCCCACCTCCGGCACCTCGCCCTCCGGCAGGTCTGCCACCAGCCCGACGACGCGCCACCGCAGGCCTGGGCGGGCGAGGATCTCCTCGGCCAGCAGCCCGGTCAACGGGCTCAGGCCGACAAAGAGGATGCGTTCGTGTCGATCGGTCATGACGGCTCTTTCAGGGAACGGGTGTAGGTGCTGAAGTACCGGCTGTACGACGAGCGGTAGTAGCCGAAGAGCGGCTGATCGTCGCGGTTGTAGATCAACCCGAGCACGGACGGTGGGTCGAGCTGGTTGAGCGTCTCGGCCACGAGCTTGCGCGGCGTGGCGTGCGCCGAGACGACCACGAGATATCCGTCCACGGTCGGCCGGAGGAGCGCGGTGTCCGGCAGGGGGATGACCGGCGGCGTGTCCAGAATGACGAAGTCATAGCGCCGGCGGGCTTCGGCGAGCAACGCCGCGAAGGCCGGCGAGGTCAGCACCTCATAGGCGTCCGCGCGGCTGCGCAGGCACGGCAGGACGTCGAGCGTGCCCCCCTCGACGTGATGCACCGCGCGGTCCATCTCGGTCACCGGCCCGTCGAGCGCGCCGAGGAGGTCCTTGCCGTTCGGGTCGAGCGCGAGCGTGCTGGCGACGGTCGGCCGCCGCAGGTCGGCGTCGATGAGGAGGATGCGGGCGCCGCGCGCCCCGGCGAGGGCGCCCGCCAGATTGACGGCGATGAGCGTCTTGCCATCGCTCGCGACGGCGCTCGTCATGGCGATCACCCGAACGCCCCGGCGCGTTCCCAGCTCCTCCACGCGCTGCCGGAGACGGCGAAACTGCTCGGCCTCGAACGAATGGGGCTTGACGAACGTCACCAGCCGTTCATCCGAGGGCGTGGGGGTCGGCGAGTGCAACAGCATGAGTCTCCTCCGCGATCAACTGACGCGCGAGAGCAGGCGCACCACGCGATCGCCGTGATGCGCCAGCTGGAATGCGCCGAGCGCCAGGGCGCCCAGCGCCACGAGGCGGGCGCAGGCCAGCGCGACGTCGCGAGTTCTCGCACCGACCTGGGTCGTGGCCAGTTCGGGAATGCTGGCGAGGACTGGCACCCGCGTGAACGCCCGCAGGTCGTCCACCGTGTGGAACGAGGTGTCACTCCAGTCCACGGCGACCGCCAGACCCACACCGACCGCGAGTGCCAGCAGGAGGCTCAGACCAAGGAGCATGCCGCGCGCGGGCCCGGAGGGCGCGACCGGCGGCACCGCCGCGTCGAGGACGCGCAGTTCCTGCGTGCCGCCGCTCTCCGCCCGCTCGGCCAGCATCGCCTCGTCGTGGCGTTGCTGTAGTTCGTCCAAGCGGTCGCGTGTGGCCTGGTGTTCGCGGATGAGGCCGCCGAAGGCCGGCTCGTTGGCCGGCGCCCGCTCGACGCGGCGCTGATACCGATCGATCTCGGCCCGAAGGCTCTGCTGCTCCCGCTGCAGCTGCGCGATCTGCGCCTCCGTTTCCTGCAATGCGCGATCGGTCGCCCCCCGTGGGGTGGGCGCGGCGGCGGCCGACCCGCGGCCGCTTGTGGCGGCCACGGTCCGCTCGAGTGAGGTCAACTCGGCGCGGGCCGCCCGGACGTCGGGATGCGAGTCGCTGAACTTCGTCAGCAGCTCGGTCAGCTCCGCCTTCTTTCGGGCCAGCCGCGACGCGGGCGTGTTCTCGTCGGCGGGTTCGAACGCATCACCATACAGCACGCCGCCCGATGAAGCGAACACCACCCGCTTCGCCCCGCATTGGACGGCCCCGTCCAAGATGTGAATCAGGCCCATC
>CAZFAT010000116.1:0-5098 GCA_964517075.1 uncultured Solibacteraceae bacterium | reverse complement strand
GTCGTGATCCTCCTGGATCGATCGGCCAGCATGGGCTATGGCGACCACTGGGCCCGCGCGCAGGCCGAGGCCCGGCGGATTGTCGACGGCCTCTCGGGCGAGGACCGCGCCACGCTCGTGCTCTTCGATCAGGCGCTCGAGGAGGCCGTCCGTTCCACCACCGACCGGGCCAGCCTCGAAGCGGCCCTCAGGCAGGCGACGGTGTCGGCGGCCGCGACGAAGTACGCGCCGGCGCTTCGCCTCGCGCAGAGCCGGCTGAGCCAGTCCACGCTGCCCAGGCTCGAGGCCTATCTGATTACCGATTTTCAGCGGTCTGGCTGGGAGCGTCAGGAGAAGGTCGACCTGCCCGTCGGGGCGACGGTCACGGCGGTGTCGGTCGCCGAGCCGGACACCGCCAACCTGGCCGTGTCGTCCATGGCCATCGCGCGCGCGCAGTTCTCGGGCGAGGAACGCGCGACCGTCACCGTGGGGCTGACCAATCGCGGCGCGCGGCCCGTGGCGAATCAGCCGGTGCGTCTCGAAATCGATGGGCGACCGATCCACACCCAGCCCGTCAGCGTCGCCCCGAATGCGACGGCGTCCGTCACGTTTCCGGCCGTGACCGTGGCCACGAGCAGCATGCAGGGCGTGATTCGCGCCGGCGCGGACGCGCTGCCCAAAGACAACGACTTCTATTTCGTCCTGTCGCCCAGCCGCCCGGTGTCCGTGCTCGTCATTGCGGCGGAGGGCGCCATCCGCGACGCCAACCGCTTCTACACCACGGCGCTCGAGGTCAGCAAGACCCCGCCCTTCCGGATCGAGGTGGTGCCCGCATCGCGCGTGGCCGCCACGCACTTCACCAACCGCTCGGTCGTCGTCCTGAACAACGCGACGGGGTTGTCGACAGCCGCCGCGGCGGCGCTCACTGCGTTCGTCGAACAGGGTGGCGGGCTCCTCATCGCGCTGGGCGAGCGCACGCCGGTGCGCACCGATTCGCCGTTGATCGCCGGGACCCTGGGTGGAACGATCGATCGGTCGGGTCGCGGCGGGACGCTTGGGTTTGTGGACTTCAGCCATCCCGTGTTCGAGTCGTTCAAGAGCGAGCGGCAGACCAACTTCAGCAAGATTCCGTTCTGGCGGTATCGCAGCCTCACGGCGGGACCTGAGGACCGCATCCTCGCGCGATACGACGACGGCGGAGCGGCGCTCGTCGAGCGGCGCGTGGGGAGTGGCCGCGTCCTCCTGTTCACATCGACGCTCGACCGCGAGTGGAACGACGCGCCCGGACACAGCGGGGTATTCGTGCCGTTGATGTACCACTTCACCAGGTATCTGGCGCAGTACGAAGAGCCGGAGGCGTGGTACATCGTCGGTCGCAGCCTCGACATCTCGGCCGCGGTGGGATCAATCGTCCGCGAGGGGCAGGTGAGCGCGACCGGCGGCGCGGGCGGCGCGAGCGGCGTTGTGGTGTCTCCCGGGGGCGAGCAGGTGAGACTCGGGCAGGGCGGCGTGCCGTCGGTGTCCCTTGCCGAGCAGGGGTTCTATTCGGTCCGGCTGGCCGGGTCCGGTGAGCGACGGCCGTACGCGGTGGCGGCCAACATTGACCCGGCGGAGTCCGATCTGACGCCCATGGCTCACAACGAGTTCCTGGCCGGCGCCACCGGGCAGGCCAGCCAGGGCGGGCCCGGGCAGTCGCTGGAGAACCCGGACCTGACGCCGGCCGATAAGGAGAAGCAGCAGTCTATCTGGTGGTTCCTGCTGGTCGCAGGGCTCGCCGCACTGCTCGTGGAATCAGCGCTTTCGAACCGTTTGTCGCGCCGGCCGGGGGCCGGTGTCGCCTGAGCGGAAGTGGCGTTCCGTATCGACACCACTGGACCGCTGGGCTAAGCTCAAGACATCGCAGGAGTTCCCATGACTGAAGTGGCGAATGGCGGCAGGACGCGTCAGGAGCTGGTCGATGTGATCCGGCAGGTCCGCAATCGCTGGCGGACCAAGCTCCTCCTCCGCGGCGGCATCATCGTCGTCGGCGGCGGGCTGCTGGCGTTGTGGCTCGCGTCCTGGGGTCTGCAGACCTACAAGTTCAGTCCCGCCTCGGTCGTCGGATTCCGGGCCGGAGTCATGGCGGTGTTCCTCGCGCTCGTCGCGCTGTGGTTCATTCGTCCCCTGCGTAAGCGGGTCAGCGATCTTCAGGTCGCCCTGTATGTCGAGGAGCACGAGCCGTCGCTTCAGGCGGCGATTCTCAGCGCCGTCGACGCCGGCGCCACGGGCAATCCGGCGAGTCCGGGCGCGGCGGAAGTGCCCCCCGTCATTCTCGAGCGCATGATCGAGCAGGCGGTCGAAAAGAGCCGGGCCATCAACGGTGGCCGTACGGTGGGCCGGGTCGCGTTGCAGCGCCACGGTGTGGTACTGGGCACCCTCCTCGCCGTGACGGCCCTGCTCCTCGTCGTCGGACCCGAGTTCTTCCGGCAGGGCGCCTCGGCCCTGTTGATCCTCTCCCGCAGCGCCGAAGCCGCGAGTCCCTATGCGATCCGGGTCGAGCCTGGTGACGTCACGATTCCGAAGGGGTCGGACCAGACGATCCGCGCCAGCCTCGCCGGGTTCCGCTCCAATGACGTCGCCGTGATGATGCGCGCGGAGGGCGCCGCCAACTTCGAGCGTGTGCCGCTCGTGCCGACCGGCGATGCCGTGACGTTCGAAGGCATGTTGTTCGACCTCGCGAAGCCGCTCGAGTACTACGTGGAAGCCGATGGTGTCCGGTCGGCCACCTACGAGATGGAGGTCGTCGAACTGCCGGCGGTCGAGGCGCTGGAGCTCGAGTACGTCTTCCCGGCCTACACCGGGCTACCGCCGCAGAAGGTCGAAACGACCGGCGACGTGGCCGCGCTGCGGGGCACCGAGGTGCGCGTGCGCGTGAAGCCGACGATGAGCACGCCGGCGGGGCAGTTGCGACTGGATCCGGGGTCGCCGTCGGGACTGACGCCGCAGCCCGATGGCACGCTCACCGGCAGCTTCCGGATCGCGGCGGATGGCTTCTATCACGTCGAGCTCGACGGCCCGCGCGGGGAACACGTGACCGCCTCGCCGAAGTTCACCGTCGACGCGATCGAGGATCAGGGCCCGACGGTGTCGTTCGAGAAGCCGAAGCGCGACGTGCAGGCGAGCCCGGTGGAAGAGGTGTTCCTGCAGGCGCGGGCCGATGACGACTTCGGTGTGCGCCAGCTCGATCTCGTCTACACGGTCAATGGTGGCGCCGAGCAGACCATTTCGCTCTACGGCAAGGGTGCGAAGCCGCTGACCGAGGTCAGCGCGGGCCACACCGTGTATCTCGAGGAGATGGGGGTCAAGCCCGGCGACTTCGTGTCCTACTACGCGAAGGCGCAGGATACCGACACCGTGAGCGGGCCGAAGGCGGCGATGAGCGACATGTACTTCATCGAAGTGCGTCGCTTCAGCCAGGAGTTCCGCCAGGCGCAGTCGCAGGCCGGAGGCGGCGGAGGCGGTGGGGGCGGCGGAGGCGGCCAGCAGCAGAATCAGGCCGGCGCCCTGTCCGAGAAGCAGCGCCAGATCATCGCAGCCACGTTCAACATCGAGCGCGATCGCGCGAAGCTGGCGGCTGACAAGTTCAAGGAAAACGCCGTCTTCATCGGCCTTTCCCAGGGCAACCTGCGGGAAGAGGTCGAGGAACTCGTGGCGCAGATTCAGCAGCGCCTGGGCGGCGGCGGCACCGAGAACCTGCGCAAGATCGCGGAGCTGCTGCCGAAGGCGGCCACGGAAATGCAGAAGGCCGAAGGGCACCTCCGGGATGTGAAGCTCGCTGACGCGCGCACCGCCGAGGGCGGTGCGCTCAGGTACCTTCAGGAGGCCGAGCAGCTGTACGACCTCGAGGTTCAGCAGCAGGGTGGCGGCGGTGGTGGTGGCGGCGGCGGGGGCGGCGGCGGGCAGATGGCGTCCGAGCTGGCCGACCTGTTCCAGCTGCAGCAGGACCGGATGGCCAACCAGTACGAGCTGGAGCAGCGCGCCAATCAGGGCGGACAGGAAGCCGAGGCGGCCCAGCAGCAGGTCGACGAACTGGCCGAGCGCCTCCGCGAACTGGCCCGCCGGCAGATTCAGGAAGCCGAGCGGCAGCGCGGCATGCGCGGGCAGCAGGGCGGCGGGACCGGCGCCAACCAGCGCGCGCTCGCCGACGAGGTGGAACAGGTCGCCCGGCAGCTCGAGCAGCTGCAGCGCGAGGCTCAGCGACAGGGGCAGTCGGGGCAGCAGTTCGCCGACGCACAGCGGCGGCTGCAGGAAGCGGCCAACTCCATGCGGCAAGCTGCCGCCGGCGGCGCGAGCGGTGGCAGCGCCACCCAGCAGGCGCAGCAGCGGCTCGAGGAAGCCCAGCGGCTGCTCGAGCAAAGTCAGCAGAACGCGTCGGGCGAGCAGCGCAACGCGGAAGACGCGGTACGTCGGGCGAATGAACTGGTCAAGCAGCAGAACCAGTTGTCCGCCGACGTGCAGTCAGTTGGGTCCCAGGCGCCGAGCGCCGAGCGCAACGGCCAGCTGCAGCAGTTGTCCGAACGGAAGGATCAGCTGAACGCCGGCGTCGGCCAGTTGCAGCAGGAGCTCGACCAGCTGGCCAACCAGGCCCGGGCAGCCGGCCAGCGCGATCCCCAGCGGCGCTTCGACGAGGCGTCACGGACGATCCGGGATCAGTCGCTGCAACAGGCGATTGAGTACTCGAAGGGATTGATGGCCGGCGGACCAGGCCAGTCTGCGCGCATTGAAAACGCCATCTCGCAGGGCCTGCAGACCACGCAGGAGCGCGTCACGGCGGCTGCCGAAGCCGCCCGGCGTGCCGAGCGCGGCGAAGGGCTGCGCGGCGCACAGCAACAGGCCGCCGACATGACGCGACGCCTGAACTCGATGAACGAGCAGCTCAACGGCGGTCGCGAGGGCCAGCAGGGTCAGGGCCAGCAGGGCGAAGGGCAGCAGGGCCAGGGGCAAGGCCAGGGGCAAGGCCAGGGTCGAGAAGGCCAGCAGGGCCAAGGACAAGGACAAGGCCAGGGTCGCGAGGGCCAGCAGGGTCAAGGTCAAGGTCAAGGTCAAGGTCAAGGTCAAGGTCAAGGTCAAGGTCAAGGTC
>CAZFAT010000115.1:0-5475 GCA_964517075.1 uncultured Solibacteraceae bacterium | reverse complement strand
TCACGACGTTCGCTCGCGCGCGCACGCCAGTTCTCGAAGCGCCGACCCGAGGAGCGGCCGAGGCGGCCATCAAGCCGCTGCTGTAGGAGCCTCCAGCCGGGCCAGCTCGTTCTGCAGCGTCTCGCCCAGACCCGCGGCCAGATCGCGCGGAACCCAGCCGAGTGCCGCGCGCGCTTTCGCATTGGATCCCAGATATGTCACGCCGGCACTGACGCGCAGATACTCGCTCCGGTAACTCCGGGGCACAGGCCACCGCCGCTCGATGGGCTTCATCACGGCACTCAGGACCTTGAGCATCACCGGCGGCACCGTCCGGCGAGGCGCTGGAATGCCGCAGAGGCGCTCGGCAATCGCCAAAGCGTCCACGAGCGTGTGCGGCGGGCCGGCCAGGAAATAGTTCTCGCCGGGCGTCCCGCGCTCCATCGCCAGCCAGTGCCCCTCCGCCACGTCGTCCACATGGGCCCAGCAGAACGCCGTCCGGCGCGGCACGGCCGGCAGCCGGCGCGTCAGGTATTGCACGAGGACGTCGTGCGACGGCCCGGTGTCGCCGGGCCCGTAGATGAGCCCGGGCTGCACGATCACGAGCGGCAGGCCCGCGCGTGCGAAATCCACCGCGATGTCGTGCGCCACGGCTTTCGTCCGGTCGTACTCGCTGAGATGGGCCCCGTCGAAGCGATACGTCTCGTCGACCAGCGCACCATGCGTGTCGCTGTTCACGGCCAGCGAGCTCGTGTACACGCCTCGAGGCGTGCCGAGTTCACGCATGAGTTCCATCACGTGACGCGTCCCGTCGATGTTCGTCGGGACCGCGTCGCTGCTGTCCGGCATGCCGACGCGGTACCACCCGGCGATGTGAAACACGCCGTCAGCGCCGGCCATGCCCCGGCGCATCGATGGCATGTCCGTGACGTCGCCGGCGCAGAGCTCGACGCCGAGCGTGGCGAGAGACGCGGCCGTCGACGGCGAGCGAACGAGCGCGACGACGTCGTGCCCGCGGGCGCGCAGCAGACGGACGACGCGCCCGCCGACGAACCCGGTCGCGCCCGTCACGAAATAGCGCATCAGCCCTGCGTCCGGATCGCGCCCGGTTCGTCCACCGGAATCTCGTGGTACTCCAGCGCCCACTCGCGCATGAACCGCACCCGCGACGGGACGATGCGGTAGAGCATGAACTCCGGATTGTCGGGGCTGCCAAGATAGGTCCGCAGCAGGGGGTAGCTCGCGAACAGCTCGTCGATGAACGCGCGGTCGGTCACGCGTTCCGCCCGCCCCGTGATCCGCATCTGGTCGTGATGGTCGTCCAGGTAACAGAGCTCGACCTTCTGGTTCTGCTCGATTTCGCCGGTCTTGTGCGAGCTGCGAAGCGACGCCACGTACACGGTGAAGCCATCGGTCCTGACGGGTGATACCGGCCGCACGCGCGCCTGATCGCCGTCCAGCGTGGCCAGCATTGGAAACTTCGCCTCGCGCATGATGTCGAGCGCGAGCGTCCGCAGATCATCAGGCAGAGGGGCCACTTTCGGCTTCATGCGCGGAGTATAGTCCGCGGGCCTGAAGGCCCGCGGCTACGGTCGCGGGTTCGCGGGGCCGAGGGCCGCGGCGACAGGCACGGGTTCGGGGACCGGACGGCCCGCGGCGACCGATGGCGACGCGCGGCGCCCGAACTCGCTCAGGATGGTCTCGAGCACCGGCAGCATCATGCCGGCGCGTCGGGCGCGAATGACGACGTCCCATCCCGGCCCATGCCTCGCATCCCGCTGAAGAGCGCCGATCGCCGAACAGGTGGTCGTCGAGGAAGTAGAAATGCCGGCCCGACAGCCGTTCGATCTCGGGCAGATCGAGCGTCTCGACGTGCTCGTCCTGGATGACGACCTCGACATCGTCGGGCAGATAGCCGACGAGCGTGCCAGGCCGAGCGGCGGGAAGAGTGAGTACTTGATGGGTCGCCAGAACGGGCTGGTGGCTTCCGTCAGCGCCGGAAGCACCATCCTGACCTTCACGATCGGTTCCAGGGCAGCAGCAGCGCAGAGACCTCGCGTTCCTGAGGACCGTCCAGCTCGACAAAGAACACCCGCTGCCAGCGCCCGAGGACCAGCCGGCCGTCGATCACATTCAGACAGACGGAGGTCGGCAGGAACAGCGCGCGGCAGTGCGCGTGGCCGTTGGCGCGCTCGGCCGCTGTCCGGTTCACGATCCGCGCCTTCGCATCGTCATGCCGGTAGTCGGCGTCATCGGGCGCCGTCGTCTGGAGAAGGCGCTGGAAGTCAGCCAGCAACAGCGGCTCGTGTTCGTTGACCACGATGGCGGTCGTCGTGTGCAGGGTCTGGACGTTGAGGACGCCCGACTGCACGCCCCACTTGTCGATCAGCCGACCGAGCCGGTCGGTCAGATCGATGAACTGGGTGGGCGACGTGGTCGTCACTCCCATCCAGGTGTGACAGGTCGCAGCGCGCGTGAGCGTCTCCATCAATGCCTCCGCACGGAAGCATCGGCGGTCGTGCGCCCGGAGTCTTCAGCAGAGGGTGAGGATGGGGTGAGATTTTGGTGAGAGGTGGTCTCAGATTCTCCTCGTCACCCCGAAGGCGAGGCCGAAGCCGAAGAGGGCGCCTTCGAGCGTGCCGATCAGGGAGGCGGTGACGGGACCGAAGTCCGGTTCGCCGATGAATCGACCGAGCGGCGCGAGCGTGGTTTGTGATCCGTGGGAGGCCTGCGCAATGAGGTGGACCGTCCCCCCCACGAGCGGGCGGCCGGCCAGCGTCAGGCCGAATGCGGCCAGACCGCACATGGCCGCCGTCAGACTGGCGACCGCCAGCCGCCGCCGGCCGCGCGGTGCCGCGAGGCCACCCTCGGTTCTCGCGGTGGCCAGGCCGTATCCCAGACCCGCCGCACCGCCAATGAGCAGCCCCTCGAGCCCCCCGCCCGTGTCGATCGTCACGCCGACGAGCGCGGCCAGGCTCCAGCGACCCAGCCACTGCGCCACGGCGCCGGCCACGCCGCCGCCGAGTGCGCCGCCGGCGATCAACGCCATCGTGCGCCGGGACCGCACGCTGGACTCCGCCAGCGAGAGGCCCGCGCCGACGCCGGCGCCTCCCGCGGCGCCGCAGCACCCGCCGATCACGGCCAGCACGGGCACGACGGCGAGCGAAGCGGCGCTGCCGGGCGCGGCGGCCAGAATGAGTCCGCCGATGGCGCCGGCCAAGGCACCGGCCACGCCCCCTCCGCGCGACGCGCCGGCCCATCGCGCACGCACCTCCGCGGCGGCGCCCTGCCATCGGAGACGCACGAGTTGCGTCGTGGTGGAGACGGCGGCCGGCGTTCCGGCGATGGGAACGGGACCGGGCGCGACGGCATCCCAGCGCGTGTCGCGCAGCAGCGCGCGCGCGAACGCGTGGCCCTGGCGCGTCCCGAGCCGTCGCAGCGCCTCCGACGTCCCGAGGGCGTGCAGCAGTTCAGCGGCCTCGCGCTGCTCTTCGCGCTCGGTGGGCGTGGCCGCCGGACGCGTCAGCCGGTCGAGAAGCGGCTCGTACCGATCGGCGCTCGCGACCGGTGTGGCGGCCGGCTCGACCGGCGCACCCGGCCACTGCCCATCGTCGTCTTCCTCGAGGACGTCGGCAAAGACGAACCGGTAGCCGTGGCGCGAGACCGTGCGCACGAAGCGCGGGTCGCGCGAGTCGTCGTCGAGTACGCGGCGAATCGTCCGGATGGCCTGGCTCAGCGCGCTGTCGGAAACGATGACGTCCTTCCAGATGCGGTCGAAGATCTCGCGGCGATGCACGGCCTCGGCGCGGCGCTCGACGAGCAGCACCAGCAGGTCGAAGTACCGGGGAATGAGCGGCTGTTCGCGCCCCGAGCGAACGAGGACGCGGCGCCGGGGTGAGAGGATGAATTCGCCGAAACGGTAACGGGGCACAGCCAGTCGGAACCGAAGTCACGTCATCGTAACCCGCCGGCTCATCTATCCGCTGGGTGTTGTTCTTGCATTCATCAGCGCGGGGGCTGATGGCACGAGGACTGGGTCTCGGGATCGTGGCGGTCGTGACGATGGCCTGCGCCACGCTGGGGCAGTTCGCGGCCATCGTACAGCCGCCCCGCTTCGAGGAAGCGGACGACCGGCCCGCCGAACTCCGGCTGGTTCCTCCGTCGGCCGGGCGGCTGCTGGGAGGCGCGGACATCCGGCTGTGGACATCGGTGACCAATCCCAACGCGTTTGGATTCACGCTGTCGTCGCTGGAGGGCACGTTGTTCCTCGAGGACACGCACGCCGCCACCGCCGACTTTCCGCTCGGCCTTCCGCTTGGTGCCGGCGCGACCACGGTGATTCCCCTCGACCTGTCGATTGACTTCGCCAACCTGCCGCGACTGGCCGATGTCGTCCGCCGGGCGGCGGCCCGACAGCCGATTGGGTACCGGCTCGAGGGCACCGTCGGCATCGACGCCGGGCGGCTGGGCACGCCGGTCTTCGGGCCGATGACGATTGTTCGCGGCACGATTCGTCGCTAGCTGTTTCAAGCACTCGTCGTCGCCGCCGGGCTTCAGCACGATCCCGCCCGCGCGTGGCGTCCGTACTCAACGTCGACGACAAGATTACGCTCGAGTGCGACTTGTTTCTGGTGCCGAAGCGGTAGCACTTCCATTACCCTGATCGCATGTGCCGCAACATCCGGACACTGTTCAATTTCGACCCGCCGGCCACGGACGAAGAGATTCGGGCTGCCTCGCTCCAATTCGTGCGCAAGCTCAGCGGATTCACGAAGCCGTCGAAGGCCAATGAAGCCGCATTCGCCCGCGCCGTGGAGGAGGTCACCGATGTGGCCCACCGGCTGATTGATGGACTGACCACGCAGGCGCCGGCCAGAGATCGTGCGGAGTGGGCCGAGCGGGCGCGTGCGCGGTCGGCCGCCCGCTTCGGCGCCTGAGGCCGTGACCGGCCCGGCGCCCGGCCTGCGCCCGAGCGCCGCCGGCGTGGTTCTCGACGTGCGAGTGATCCCGCGTTCCTCCCGCGCGGGCGTTGGCGGCGTCCGCGATGGTCGCCTGGTCGTCAGGGTCACGGCCGCTCCCGTGGACAACGCCGCGAATGAGGCGGTGGTGCGGGCAGTGGCCGACGCACTCGACGTCCCGCGCCGCACCGTCCGCATTGTGGCCGGCGCCACCTCGAAGAACAAAGCCATCGAGATCAGCGGCGTCGCTGCGGCGACGATTCAGAGACGAATCGCGGGATTGTCAGCGCTTTCAGCGAATCGATGAATCCTGAGCCGCGAGTGGCCGTTTCGCGGTAGCATCGAATTGTTGTCAATCGAACCGGGCCTGCGCCCCGCGGGCCGCTCCCTACGGTGATTGCCGCTCCCCACGGAGGTCGAACCATGGATCGATTGAGCGAACTCAAGCAGAAATACGACCGCGCCCTGAAGAAGATGACGGAAACGGGCGTGCGTCTCCACAATCTTCACGTCCAGGACGACAAGCTGTTCATGCGCG
>CAZFAT010000114.1:0-9982 GCA_964517075.1 uncultured Solibacteraceae bacterium | reverse complement strand
CTCAAACAGAAGCGCAAGGCGGGATTGCTGGGGCGGGCCACCCCCACCAGCGCGTCCTGACAACGGCTTGGGCGCGCGTCGGCGGTGCCGACACGCGCCCGAAGGTCAAAACCCCCGGTTAAAGGGGATCAGTTTTAGTGTCGTAAGGGGATCAGAAGATCCTGTCGCTTGACAGCCTCGCGCCGTCCACCACTTTTTCTGAGTCAGGATTTTCCGTCCTGCCCTGATTCTGCCCATCCACGCCGAGCGTGAACGTGTCGAGCGCGTCGAGCTTCCGCGCCGCCATGAGCAGCCTGGCGAACCACAGGACAAGCCGTTGGCGAGCCCTCAGAACTGAGACCCGTGGCTTCCTGCGTCCGCAGACGGAGGAATCGGCCAGCGAGAGCTGACCAGGCTGGGGAAGACCAACAACTTCGGACACCCGTGCGTCTATCCCTGTGTGCCTGGAGACGCGATAGGGCTGCTCGTTTCCGCCACAGTGGACATCGGGCAGGAAAACGGCCGGGTCGCGGCTCTCTTCGATGCGCATCACCAGCGGCTCTATCGGCTCGCGCGCCGAATGTCCCGGACCGCGGACGCCGCGAAGGACCTCGTGCAGGAAACGTTCTTACGTGTCGCGCAGTCGCCAGGCCGGGTGCCCGACGGTTTCCAGGCTGAGGAGGCCTGGATGGTGCGGATTCTGATCAACGTCTGCCGCGATCAGTGGCGGAGGGACGCCCACCGTCGTGAAGGCCACCGATTACAGCTCGCTCTTCATCCCGTCGACATTGCGAGTCCGGAGGCAAGCCTCATCGCGCACAGGCTCATTTGGCAGGCATTGCGGGCGTTACCGCCCCGTCGGCGAGCCGTGATCGTGCTCCACGAGATCGAAGGCGCTGCCGCCGCGGAGATCGGCCGGCTTCTCGGGATTTCGGCGGTGACGGTTCGTTGGCACCTTTCGCGGGGTCGCCGCGAGCTGGCACACGCCATCGTGAAAGGGGATCGTCATGGATGACCTCCGCCGACACCTTCAGGCAGCGGACCCTTTGAAGCGCGAGCCAGGGCTGACTCCTCTCGACGTGCAGGTCATGCGGCAGGAGGTCCTCAGAGTCCATCCCTACCTGCCCCGCCATCCGCAGACTGTGCTGCTGGTTCTCGTCACGAGTCTCGCAGTCGTCGTTGGCGCTGGCACCTGGGTTGTCTGGTCCGCGCAGACGGGTCCCCCGGCCGCGCCATCGAGGCTGACCCCGGCGTCCCGTGGCACGGAGCCGACAACAGGCCGAAGGCAACTCCATCTCCTCGCGCCCGGTGGCACCCGTGTCATCTGGACACTCAACGCGACACCAACGGAAGGGACGCCATGAAGATGTCACGCATTCGACAGAGCCTTATCGCCAGTCTCGTACTCGCGAGCGGCACGGCCGCGCTCGCGCAGGCCGCAAGGAACCAACCGGCGCCGAGGCTCAGCGGCTTCAGTGTCGTGATGGTTGAAGGCGGACCGACCGCCGCCTCCACAGTCCCGCCAGAGGCGATTCCGCAGGCAGCCGCACGGGCTCTGGCCGACCTCAAGGAGTTCCTCACCTACAAGAGCTTCCGGCTCTTGGATACGTTGTGGATCCGTGGCTCTGGCAAACAGGCGAGCCAACTGCGGGGACCGAGTGGCGAGCGCTTCGATCTCCTCCTGGTCGGGTATCAGCCAGGCGGCACGGATGCACCGTCCAAGGTCGTCGGCGTCCAACAGTTTCAACTGAGTCGCGACGGCCGGCCGGTCATCCACACCTCGTTCCAGATGGAGGTCGGCGAGACCGTCGTCGTCGGCACGTCGCATCTGCAAGGAGACAAGGCGCTGATTGTGCTGCTTACGGCGGTGGCTCGCTGACACCCGCCTGCGGCTGACGGCCCCCGCCATCGCCCGGCCGTCAGGGCTTCGGCACTTTGATCGTGCTGATCATCAGGCTGCCGCTCACCGCGAACAGCAGCGAGAACGGGTGGAAGTCGCGTTCCAGAATCTCGACGCCTCCGCCCCAGAACGCGGGCCCGGTGCGGTCCAGCCAGAACAACAGCGCCATGGCAAGCACGAGGACGACGCTCGTTGGAATGGGCAGGCCCTCGAAGTAACGGACCTTACCGGTGGAGGCGTCCGTCAGCGCCGCTGAGGTCACGTTGAAGCGCGCGAGACGGCTGATGCCGCAGCAGACGAAGTAAGTCAGCAGTATCGTGTCCCACAAGCCGCGCAGCCCGAGCGTGTACCCCAGCACGGCCGGCGCCACGCCGAACGAGACAATATCGGCTAGCGAATCCAGGTCGGCGCCGAGGCGCGACTCCCGACCGGGGTGCAGCCGCGCGACGTAGCCGTCGAGTGCGTCGAACACCAGCGCAAACAGCGGAAGCACGAACGCCGTCCACAGCCACCGCGACTGGTCCCCCGCGATGTAGCTAAGACAGGCGAAGACGGTCACGGTCCCGCAACTGGCGTTGGCGAGCGTCAGCAGATCGGCCCACGTGTACGAGCGGACCATCGACAGGCGCTGCGCGGCACTCACGACAACAGACTAGTCGAATTGACGATCGACGACCTCGAGCACCACCACGCCTGGCCACGTCGTGGCCGAGCGTCGTCACGAAGACGCGAACGCCGGTGTACTCGGGCACCCATGCCGGTCTGCCGGCGTTCAGAATCGTGCGTGGGCTGACAAAGGCGGATCGCGAACGGTTGCCGGGCGCTGACGATCCCCTCCCCCGGTCTCCGAACTGGTCGACGGTGTCCGCTCGAGTCATATCGCGGCGTTACGGATTCGTGAACCGTGGCTGGTACAGGGGTTGCCTTGTGGGGCGGATCATGGCTCCCCGTCCCACCCCCGCGCCGGATTCCCAGCGGCCGGAAGAATCACGCCGCAGTGACCTCCGGCTTCAGGTCCTCGGCCAGCTCTACGGACACGTCGTCCCGTTCGACGTGCCCCTGGCCGTGCAGAACATCAGCGCCGGCGGGTTCGCCGTGGACAGTCCCATTCCCTTCTACTCCGGCACGTCCCACCGCTTTCGCTTCACGACGAACCATGGACGCACGATTCTGGTTCGGGCCCAGACGGCTCACTGCCTTCGCGTGCGCACTCCGGAGGGCGAAACGCGCTATCTCGCCGGCTTCGAGTTCATTTGCGAGCCCGACGACGACCGCGCCCACGAATCGGTGGCCGCGCTGCTCGATGCGGCACTGTCCGCGCTGACGTTTCACTGAGCCCGGTCCGACCTGAAGGTCGGCTTAGCCCGACCAGCTCGAGTCCGCCTGAAGCTACCGTCTTCAAAGTCAAGGCGGAGTGGGGCGGGGCGGCCTGCGCGCGGCCCCGTGGCTTATGCGGGGGCCGTGCTCGGCCGCCCCACCCCACGCCGCCACGGTGTTTGAGATTTGAGCATGGCATTGAGGTGAATAAGCACTTTGTGCATCGCCGCGGTGAGGGCCACCTTGTGCGGTTTCCCCGCCCGGCACCACCGGTGGTACGCCGTACCAATCGGGGGGTTGTAGCGAATCGCCACCACCGTCGCCATGTATCACGCCGCCCGCACGTCGGCCCGTCCGCCCCGAATGCGTCGATAGCCGACCCGCGTCCCACTGTCATCGTTCAGCGGCGCCAGGCCCACCAGCTTGCTAATCTGCCGTGGCGTCAGCTGGCCGAGCTCCGGCAACGACGCCAGGACCCGGGCCGAGGTCGTCGGCCCGATGCCGGGCATCGATTGCAGCAGTTCATCGCGCACCCGCCAGACGGGACTCGCCTCGATGCGCTGGCGGAGGTCGCGGTCGGTGCGCGCGAGTTGCTTTTCGAGCCAGGCCACGTGCGCCCGCACGTTCGCCCGAACCGCGCCGCGCGCCAAGAGCAGCCGATTGCGCTCCGCGGTCAGCATGTCGACCAGCTGCCGACGGCGCGCGACCACCGCCTGCAAATCGGCCTGCAGCGCATCCGCGAGCGGCCGGACGAGGGGCGGCATCCGGGCGGCAAACTCGGCGAGCACCGCGGCATCGATGCCATCGGTCTTTTCCAACCGGCCGAGCGCTTTGGCGAAGTCGCGCACTGGCCGCGGATTGACGATGGCCGCCGGCAACCCCGCCGCCGACAGCGCGCTCGCCGCGCCCGTTTCATAGCCGCCGGTGGCTTCCAACACGATGACCCGGGGGCCCAGCCCCCGGATGCGTTCCACCAACGCCCCCCATCCCGCTTCGTCATTCGAGGTCTGCCACCGCACCGTCGGCTCCGTCGACCAGGCGACCTCCAGCGTCGCCTTCGCCACGTCAATCCCGACCCCACATGCATCGCCCATGGACTCCTCCGGGGCGATCCGTCGACGGTGCGCGCTCAGCCTTGTATGCGAGGTCGCCTCGGACTACCGTTCGAGCTCTGACCGTCGACCAACGGACGCGGCGCCCACGCTTCAGGACGGTTTCGGGAACCTAGGCGGAAACGGGCTACCGCGTCCGGGATCGAACGCAATGAAGATACAAGGCGGACACGACACCGTTCTTGAAAAGGCTCTAGCCCAATGCGGCGACGACGGCGTCGGTGAACGCGCGGGTGCCGACGGGTGTGGTGCCTGCCGGCGCGACGTCCGCCGTGCGTAATCCCGACGCGAGCGCCTGCTCGATCGCCTGAATAATGGCGGCGCCTTCTGTCTGAAGGCCCAGTCCGTCCGACAGCAGCATGGCCGCTGAGGCAATGGCGCCGATGGGATTGGCGATGTCGCGACCGGCGATGTCGGGTGCCGACCCGTGCACCGGCTCGAACAGACCAGGGCCGGGCCCCAGACTGGCGGACGGCAGCAGCCCCAGGGAGCCGCACACCGCACCGGCCTCGTCCGACAGGATGTCGCCAAAGAGGTTTTCAGTCAGCAGGACGTCGAACTTCGCCGGCGCCAGCGCGAGCTTCATGGCCGCGGCATCGACGTACTCGTGCGTGAGGGTGACGTCCGGAAACTCGCGCGCGATATCGGACACCACGGCGCGCCAGAGCTGCGAGACTTCGAGCACATTCGCCTTGTCGACGGACACCAGTCGCCGGCGGCGCGACTGCGCCAGCTTGAACGCCACGCGCGCCACGCGCTCGACCTCCGGGCGTGTGTAGCGCATCGTATTGACGGCGGTGGTCCGGTCATCCAGCCAGCCGCGGGGCTGACCGTAGTAGAGGCCGCCGTTCAGCTCGCGGACGACGACGAGATCGGTGCCAGCCAGGATCTCGGGCTTGAGGGGCCCGGCTTGCTCCAGTCCGGGCCAGACGCGCGCCGGCCGCAGGTTGGCGAACACGCCCAGCTCGCTGCGAAGTTTCAGCAGCGCCGATTCTGGACGTTCGCCGGGTGGCAGCGCGTCGAACGCGGGATCGCCCACCGCGCCGAGCAGCACCGCATCGGCCGCCTTCGCGGCCGTCAGCGTGTCGGCCGGCAGCGGGGGCTGCTTCGCGCGAAGGGCCGCGCCACCAATGATCTTTTCGGTGAACGTCCACCGATGGTTGAAGGTCTTGCCGATGTGCTCGAGGACCCTGACCGCCGCCGCCACCACATCCGGGCCGATGCCATCGCCCGGCAACAACACGATCGCCGCCATTCCCCTCCTGCCTGCGGACTCAGCCCTGGCTCGCCGCGGTCGCACTGTCGCCGCAGACGGCCGCCGCGATGGCCAGCAGGTCGTCGTCGGCAATCGCCTTCTGCCGGTCGGCCAGCGCCACCATGCGTCGATAGACTTCGTCCAGATCGCGCCGCGAGAGCGTGAGCCCGAGCCGCGCGCACGTCTTCTGCACCGCGTGGCGGCCGGAGTGCTTGCCGAGCACGATCGACGTCTGGTGGACCCCGACGTCTTCGGGGCGCATGATTTCGTAGGTCCGGCGATCCTTCAGCATGCCGTCCTGATGGATGCCCGCCTCATGGGCAAACGCGTTGCGTCCGACGATGGCCTTGTTGGCCTGCACCCGTTCGCCGGTCAGCTCGGTCAGGAGCTGACTGGTCGCGAACAGATACGGCGTCCGGATGCCGGTCCGGACCGGTACGCGATCTGGACGCACGTTCGTGACCATCACGATTTCTTCGAGCGAGGCGTTGCCCGCGCGCTCGCCGATGCCATTGATGGTGCACTCCACCTGGCGCGCGCCGGCCGCGATAGCCGCCAGCGTGTTGGCGACCGCCAGCCCGAGGTCGTCGTGACAGTGCGCGCTGAAAATCGCCCGGTCGGCGTTCGGCACCCGGCCGATGATCGACCGGAAGAAGTCCCCGATCTCCTCTGGTGTCGAGTACCCGACCGTGTCCGGCAGGTTGATGGTCGTCGCGCCGGCGTCAATCACGGACTCGACGACCCGGCAGAGGAAATCCGGGTCGCTCCTCGTCGCGTCCTCGGCCGAGAACTCGACGTCATCGGTCCGGGCGCGCGCCCGCCGCACGGCGTTGACCGCGGCGTTTAAACACGTCTCGCGGGTCATGCGGAGCTTATGGGTGAGATGCAGGTCGGAGGTGGCGATGAAGGTGTGGATGCGGCCGCGCCGGGCCGGGGCAATCGCGTCAGCCGCACGGTCGACGTCGCCGGGCGCGCAGCGGGCCAGCGCTGCCACGACCGGCCCGGTCACGACCTCCGAGACCCGCCGGACCGCCTCCGCGTCGTCCTCCGAGGCGATCGGGAAACCGGCTTCGATGATGTCCACGCCCAGGGTTTCCAGCTGGATTGCCAGGCGGACCTTCTCGTCCACCCGCATGGAAAAGCCGGGCGCCTGCTCGCCGTCACGCAAAGTCGTGTCGAAAATGACGAGACGGTCGGACATGCGTCGGTCAGTCTCCCCCTGGCTTTCCCCAAAGTCAAGGTTATGATGTTTAGATTAGTAGTCGCTACAGTTATCGTCGAGGCCTGGCCCAATGACCTTCGAGGACCTCAGGGTGTTCGTCACCGTGGCGGCCGAACGCAGCTTCTCGCGGGCGGCGCGGAAGCTCCGGCGCACGCAGCCGGCCGTGAGCCAGGCCATCCGGCGCCTCGAGGAGGCCGCCGGCGAACGGCTCATCGACCGCTCGTTGCGCGACGGGACCCTGACCGACGCCGGCGAGCTCCTGCTGGACTACGGCACCCGGCTGGTGCGGCTCGCTGACGAGGCCTCGGCCGCCGTCGCCGACCTGCGGAAGGTGAGGTCCGGGCGGGTGGCAATCGGCGCCAACGAGGGCAGCGTGCCGGCCGTCCTTCCCCTGATTGCTGCTTTCCAGAAGGAATACCCCGACGTCCTGGTGGAAGTCCGGCGGATCCCGGCCCGGCAGATGGCGCAGGAGGTGCTGCTGCGCTCGGTGGACTTCGGCGTCCTCACCTTCAACCCGCCCGAGCGCGACCTGGCCTCGCTTGTCGTGGCCACGGACGAACTCGTGTTGCTCGTGCGGCCGGACCATCCGCTCGCGCGAAAGAAGCAGATCACGATGGAGGAGATGGGACGGCAGACCGTCATCGCCCACAACGATCCGTCGCCGGCGCGCGAGCAGGTGCTGCGGATGTACGAACAGCGGCAGGCGCCGCTGAACATCCGGGTGTCGCTGCCGAGTCTCGACGGCATCAAGCGCGCCGTCGAGATGGGACTGGGTGTGGCGCTGCTGCCCCGCCGCTGCGCGCACGGAGAACTGGCGCGCGGCGAGTTGGTCGAGGTGCGTGTACCTGAGCTGCGGTCACCGCGCCACGTCCGCTTTGTCTACCGGCGCGCCAGCGACCTGTCACACGCGGCGGGCGCGTTTCTGGAGGTGGCCCGGCGAATCGCCACCCCGGGGGGGCCGTCCGGGCCCGCCGAGTCCGATCAGGACGAGCGCGGCGCCCAGCCCGCCACGTAAGGCAGTCGAGCGGCGGTGCGCTCGACTGCCTCGTAACGGTCCAGCAGCAGCGCCGTCGCGTCCCAGTTGCCCGACTGCAGCGCCGATCGGGCCGCCTCCGGCATCGTGACGGCGATCGACTGTTCGCCCGCGGTCAGACGCGCGGTGCTCAGGTCCACGACCCAGTCCAGGTCGGGCTTCGCATCGGCGAGCGCCATCAGCCGGTCGAGCGTGGCCCGCTCGACCGTGACGCACGGCAATCCAATCATCACCGAATTGCCGAAGAAGATCTCCGCGAACGACTCGCCCACGATCGCCTGGATCCCCCCTCGGGCAATGGCCTGCGGCGCGTGCTCGCGCGACGATCCGCACCCGAAGTTGCCGCCGACGACGAGCACCCTCGCGCCTCGATGGCTCGGCTCATCGAAGGGATGGACCTGTCCGCGTCTTCTTGCCTCGCGCCGATCGTCCTCGAACACGTGGTCTTCGAGACCGTCGAAGGTGATGGCCTTGAGGAACCGCGCCGGGATGATGCGGTCGGTGTCGATGTCGTCGCCGTGCACCGCGACGGCACGGCCCTGCACGCGTCCGATCTTGCGTAGTTCAGTCATGGTCACGCCGTCTGCCTGAGGTTCGCCGGACCCGGCCACGACCGGATATCCACCACTTCACCGGCGACGGCGGCCGCCGCCACCATGGCCGGGCTCATGAGCAGTGTGCGGCCCGTGGGGCTGCCCTGCCGCCCCTTGAAGTTTCGATTGGACGAGGAGGCGCAGATTTCGCGGCCCTGGAGCTGGTCGGGGTTCATCGCGAGACACATCGAGCATCCGGCGCGCCGCCACTCGAAGCCGGCCTCGCTGAACACCTGATCGAGGCCTTCCCGTTCGGCCGCGATGGCCACCGCCTGCGACCCGGGGACGACCAGCGCGCGCACGTGTGGGGCCACGCGGTGGCCGGAGACGACGCCCGCGGCTTCGCGCAGGTCCGACAACCGCCCGTTGGTGCAGGACCCGATGAACGCCACGTCGATTCGCGTGCCGGCCACGGCCTGGCCGGGCGCGAAGCCCATGAACTCGAGCGCCTCGGCGAGGCCCGGGCGCTCCGCTGCCGGCGCCTCGGTCGGTCGTGGCAAGGCGCCATCGACGGGGACGGACTGGCCCGGGTTGATGCCCCAGGTCACTGTCGGCGCGATTGCCGTGCCGTCAATCGTGACGACATCGTCCCAGGTGGCGCCCGGATCGGACGCCATCGACTGCCACCAGGCGCGGGCGCGATCGAAGTCGGCGCCGGCTGGCGCGAAGCGCCGGCCGCGGATGTATTCGAACGTCGTCTCGTCGGGGTTCACGTAGCCGGCGCGGGCGCCGCCCTCGATGGACATGTTGCAGATCGTCATGCGCTCTTCCATCGTCATCCGGTCGAGCGCCTCGCCCGCGTACTCGTACGCGTAGCCGGTGCCGCCTTTGACGCCGAGGCGCCCGATGATCGTCAGGATGACGTCCTTCGCGTAGACGCCGGGCGGGAGGGTGCCCGACACCTCGATCCGGCGCACCTTGAGCGGCGACATCGCGAGCGTCTGCGTCGCGAGCACGTCGCGGACCTGCGAGGTGCCGATGCCAAACGCCAGCGCACCGAAGGCGCCATGCGTGGACGTGTGACTGTCGCCGCACGCAATGGTCATCCCCGGCTGTGTGAGACCGAGCTCGGGTCCGATGACGTGGACGATCCCCTGCGACCCGCTGGCGAGGTCGAAAAACTGGATGCCGTGCTCGCGGCAGTTGCGGTCGAGCGCGTCGGTCATGGTCTCGGCCATCACATCGGCGAAGGGCCGGACCTGGGCGCGCGTCGGCACGATGTGATCGATGGTGGCGAAGGTGCGGCCGGGGACGCGCACGCGCCAGCCGCGCTCGCGCAACTCGGCGAAAGCCTGGGGGCTGGTGACCTCGTGGACCAGGTGCAGACCGACGTAGAGCTGCGTCTGCCCGTTGGGCAGCGTGCGCACGCGGTGCAGGTCCCACACTTTCTGGAAAAGCGTCTGAGCCATGATCCCACTCATGCTATCAGCCCGGGGACGGGCTGCCGCAGTCTGCTATTCTGGGCGCCTCTCCGTCGGATCTCCTCGACTCCGGGCTCGGGGCCGTCGGCCGGGCTGGCATGTCCTTCGTCTCGTCGCTCAACCCCGCGCAGCGTGAGGCTGTCGAACACG
>CAZFAT010000113.1:0-5097 GCA_964517075.1 uncultured Solibacteraceae bacterium | reverse complement strand
CCGCGGCGCGGGCGCGATGGTGTTGCTGTCCGTCGTCGTCCACGCCGGATTGCTCGGCCGCGACCCGTGGCGCTGGCTCAACCCGTTTGTCGGACCCGCGGCCATTCGCTGGGGTGCCTCGGCCTTCTGGGCCATCGTCGTGGTGGTCGGCGTGTCCATCGTCCGGCGTCGCCTCGGTATCTCGTACGAGCGCTGGCGCCTCCTGCACGTGGCCGGCGCGGGGCTGATCGTGGTGGGGGCCGTGGCGCATGTGCTGGAGGTTGGGGGTTACTCGTCGGCCGGCGCGATGCGGTGGACGCTCGTGGGCTACGCCACCCTGGCGGCCGGGTTGCTCGCCTACCGATGGATCCTCCGGCCGTGGCGGCTGGCGAGCCGTCCGTGGGAGGTGGCGGCCAACCTGGACGCCGGCGCTTCGACGAGGCTGCTCCGCCTGCGGCCGATCGGACACGCCGGGTTCGCGTTCGAGGCCGGGCAGTTTGCCTGGTTGATCACAGGACGCAGCGCCTTCAGCGCGGAGCAGCACCCGCTGTCGATCGCCTCGACCGCGGTGCGCGCCCCTGGCGACGCGATCGAGTTCGCCGTCAAGGCGCTGGGCGACTGGTCGGGGCGAGTCGTGCCCGCACTTGCTCAAGGCGATCGCGTGTGGGTGGACGGGCCCTACGGTGCGCTCACGGTGCGGCCGTCCCCGCCGGAGGCGCGGCTCGTGCTGATAGCGGGCGGCATCGGCATCGCCCCCATGCGTGCCATCCTGCAGACGATGGCGATAGGGGGCGATCGGCGGCGGGTGACGCTCATCTATGGGGCTGCGGCTCCGGGGCGCATCGCCTTCGCCGCCGAGATCGCCGCACTCGATCGCGCGCTTCGTCTCGAGGTCGTGGTGGTGTTCGAGCAACCCGATCCCGGCTGGCAGGGTGAGCGCGGTCGAGTGACGGACGACCTTCTCAGGCGATATCTCGGTGGCGAACCGGCCCGGCACGAGTATCTCGTCTGTGGACCTCCCGGCATGATCCACGGCGTGCGACTCGGCCTCAGGCGCCTGGGCGTTCCGACCGCACGTGTGCGCTCGGAACGTTTCCATCTGGTGTGACATGACCGGACGACAGGCGGCGACTCTCGCATACGCGGTCCCGGCCGTCCTGATGCTGGCCGCGGCCGCGACGTTCGCGTGGCTCGTCACGCCGGCGGCCGAACCCGAGCGGGCGCCGGTGCCGGTCGAGGTCGCTCAGCCGGGTCCCGGCGCGGCGCTCTTCGCACGCCATTGCGCCGGTTGTCACACGGTCGAGAGCCTGACGACCGTGCTCGGCGATGCTCGCGATCCCGCCGCGACACGGCAGGCCTGGGCGGCGCTGCTCACGCACCACGGCGCGACGTCGGACGCGGAGGATCGCGCGGTACTCGAGTTCCTCATGACGGCACCGCCTGTCGAATCGCCCGACAATCGGTGAGGCCAATAACTGATAGCAAGTGGACAAGTAACAAATAGCCAATCGGAGATAGCAGACAGCTAGAAGCTGTAGCCCGCGACCATCCCCAGAATGGCCGACGTTCGGGTGCGGCCGCCGGCGATCACCGTCCACGTGCGGACTTCGGGCTGCAGCACCAAGTGCAGCCCGACGTGGAAATGGAGGCCCGCGCCGACGGTCACCGCCGGATCGACGAACGAGCGATCGGGCCACGCACGATCGGCCGGCACGACGAGCGGTCCCAGTCGCCGGGCGTAGAACTCTGGCAGCTCGCCAACACCCCAGTGCCCGGTCGGCGCCGCGGTGCAGGGGCCGTCGCCGAGTCCAGAACCGGGTCCGGCGCCAGGTCCCGTGCCGCGGTCTGCGCAGAGCACATCGCCTGGTTGCCAAGGTGTTTCGGCGATCGCGCCCAGCAGGCGCGGGTCGGCCAGCCGGACGGTGGCCCGTTGAATGCCGACGCCCGCCACCACGAACGGCACCGACGTATCGGACCAGCCGTACGGTCCGACAACGATGCGGACGGCGCCGGTTGCCGTCAGCGCGCTGGACCAGCGGCCGCGCGTGAAGAACACCAGCTCGCCCTCGACGGCGACCCGCTCGGTGAGATCGCGGCTGAGGCCGGCACCAAGGGCGGCGCTGGGGGCCGGATCGGCCGCCAGGACGCTCGCGCGGCCGGTGAGTGTCGTCCCGAAGGTGGTTTGGGCCGTCACGGCGATCGGAAGTGCCAGGCTCGTCACACAGGCTATGGTAAAGAAGATGATTCGCACGAGAGGCCTCCTGGCAACAGAGTGGCGGCGCCGCGACGATCCCCTGCAACGACGCTGCCGTCGTGCCGCCTGGCCGGAAGGTGGCTGACGGCCACACGGTCGTGCGCACCAGCGGGGAGCGGGAGATTTTCGACAGGGTGCGCGCGTTTTTCCGGGATCGCACGCGGGCGAGGGGTCCGGGCGGTCTCGCCGCGAGGACTCGGAGGCGCCCGCGTCACCCGCCAGCGGCATCGCTCTTGCTTCGCTACACTTGACCGCGCGTTCGCGTTCGGAGGATTTCCCATGAGCCAGACTTCGCCGGTGGCTGACACCACCGCCACCCTGACCTACAACGGAAAGCCGATCGCCCTGCCGCTCGTGACCGGCAGCGAAGGCGAGACGGCCATCGACATTCAGAAGCTGCGCGCCGGCACTGGGCTCATCACGCTCGATCCCGGATTCGGCAACACGGGCGCGTGCCGCAGCGCGATTACGTTCATCGACGGCGAGCGCGGCATCCTGCGCTACCGCGGGTACGACATCGCCGATCTGGCCGAACACAGCACCTTCCTCGAGGTGGCGTGGCTGCTGCTCTACGGGGAGCTGCCGACGTCCGGCGAGCTGGAGAGGTTTTCCGGCAACGTGACCCATCACACGCTGCTGCACGAGAACTTCCGCCGCTTCTTCGACTCGCTGCCGAAGGACGCGCACCCGATGCCGGTCTGTGCCGCAGCCGTCGCGGCGCTGGCCACGTTCTACCAGGGCGCCGACGACGTCGACGCCACGCTCAACGACACGGTCGTCCGGCTGATCGCCAAGATGCCGACGATTGCGGCCTACTCCTACAAGCACTCGATCGGCCAGCCGCTGATGTACCCGCGCAACCAGTTGGCCTACTCGGCGAACCTGCTGCACATGATGTTCGCGACCCCGTGCGACGAGTTCGATCCGGATCCCGTCATCTCCCGCGCGATGGATCTGCTGCTCATCCTCCACGCCGATCACGAGCAGAACTGCTCGACGAGCACCGTGCGCGTGGTGGGCAGCTCGCGGGCGAACCTGTTCGCGAGCATTTCGGCGGGGATTGGGGCGCTCTGGGGGCCGCTGCACGGCGGCGCCAACCAGCAGGTCATCGAGATGCTCGAGCGCATCGAGGCCGAGGGCGGCGACGTGCAGAAGTTCGTCGACGCCGCCAAGGACAAGACGCAGAACAGCCGGCTCATGGGCTTTGGCCATCGGGTCTACAAGAACTACGATCCGCGGGCCGCGATTCTGAAGCAGTCGTGCGAGGCCGTGCTGCAGCGGCTCGGCGTGCACAGTCGTCAGCTCGAGATTGCGATGAAGCTCGAACAGATCGCGCTCCACGACGAGTACTTCATCAGCCACAAGCTCTATCCGAACGTGGATTTCTACTCGGGCATCATCTATCGGGCGCTCGGCATCCCCGCGAACATGTTCACCGTCATGTTCGCCATCGGGCGCATGCCGGGCTGGATCGCGCAGTGGCTCGAGGGACGTAACGATCCGGACAACCGCATCGCGCGGCCGCGGCAGATCTACACCGGCGCGACGCAGCGGGCCTACGTGCCAGCGGAGCGGCGGTAGGCGGCGTTACGTCGGCTGGTCGCGCCAGATCCAGCGCAGGATGTCGGGTAGGAGGGCGCCGCCATGCGCGTCGGAGTGGGCGCCGTCGCCCCACTCGTGCTTCACGTCATAGCGCGGACCGGGCGCCTTCTTGAGATCGGCCGTCGCGTTCGCGTACACGAGCGCCGCGAGCATCTGCTGGTTCGCCAGGAACCAGTTGCCATGCGCGTTGTCGAGGTCGTTCGAACCGTCCTGCAGGAAGATGCGAATCGGCTTGATCGGGTTCTTGCGGATCAGCGTGGGATAGAGGTCGCCGCCGGGCACCATCGGCTGGCCATCCCTCGCTGGGCGATAGCCAATGGATGTGTAGCTGCCAATCAGGCTGATCACGTTGCTGAACTGATCGGGCCGATGCCACGCGACGGTGAAGGCGCAGATGGCGCCGCTGCTCGCGCCGCCGATGGCCCGCCGCACCGGCTCGCTCGCGAGCGTGTACTTCGCTCCCACCTCCGGAAGCAGCTCCTCGACGAGAAACCGCGTGTAGGCGTCGCTCAGCGCGTCGTACTCGGCGGCGCGATTGTTCGGATTGCCCGTGCCCAGCGTATCGGGGTACACATCGCCCCGCTGGCCCGGCGTGATGAAGATGCCAATCGTGACCGGGATCTCCTTCTTGTGGATCAGGTTGTCGAGGACCTGCGGCACGCGCAGCACGCCCTTGGGATTGGTGGCGCGCTGGCCGTCCTGGAACACGAGCACATTGGCGGCCACGCCGGCCTTGTACTGCACCGGCACGAAAATCCAGTACTGGCGGACCGTGTTCGGGATGTGCTGGCTGCGGAAAAGGAACGGTCCCTCGAGCCGGCCCGCCGGCACACCCGGTTGCGGCAGCGAATTGGGCCCGAGTGGATAGTCGCCGGGCTTGCGCGCCGCGGCCGCCGCGGGCTGGTCCGACTGTGCGGCCACGGGGGCGTTCCGCACCGCCAGCAAGGTCAGAGCACATCCCAGGCACACCGCTGAGCCGGTCAGCCATCTGCTGCGCATGATGCGCGTAAGTCTCGCCGAGGTCGGGTCGTCCTGTCGACCGAAATGATCGAGCCGGCCGCGGCATCCGGCTCTAGAATGAGGCGGGCCGGCGCCGTGCTGCTGCAGGAGATCCGCCTGCTGCATGTACCGGAGTTCCAGCTCGATGAGGCGCGACTCGTCCATGGGGTAGGGATACCATGAAGACCCTCGAATACATCCAGCGCGCGCGGGAGCTGCTCGCCCGGGGCCAGGATGAGCTCGCCGAGTCCTCGCTCAGTGAT
>CAZFAT010000112.1:0-17228 GCA_964517075.1 uncultured Solibacteraceae bacterium | reverse complement strand
TCCGGATTCTGGACGCGATCGAGGGCGCGCAGCACTTCCACCAGCATCGCGCGCACCGCGACGTCATCCCACGTCGCCGGCTCCCCGTGCGGGACGCTCGCCGACTCCGTGACCGCAAAATCGCGGCCCTTCAGCACCACTTCAATGGAAAACGTCATCGGGCCCTCAGTATAGACGCCTCACGGCATCCGGAGCCGCCGCGGTTCGGCGAGCACGGCGCATTGCCGATCGAAGGCGGCCGCGTCGGTTTCAGGCGCCTGACAGGTGAAGTCCGTGCACACGTAGGCTGTGGAGGCGCCGCCGCGCGGAATCATCGCCGCCATCCACGGCCAGCGGCTCCCGAGCCGCGCCGCGGCGCCCTCGTCCTGAATGGGAACCGTGACGGCCCAGGGCACATAGCGGCGCGCTGCGGCCCGTTCGAGCGCCGCGGTGGCCTCGCCGGGAGCCCCGGCGATCGCGATCTGCGTGCCACCGGCCTGCCAGAACACCACGTTGGCGACCATCAATGGCATCACGCGCACGGCCCGGCCAATCTGCGGGCCGTACCGCTCGAGCGTGCGCCCGGCTCGATCGAGGAGAGCCCGATCGCCGGTCAGGTGACCAAGCGTGAGCAGGTTGCGAACGGTCACCGAGGCCGCCGCGGGCTCGGCGCCGTCGTAGTCTTCCTTCAGCCGCAGCAGCACCGTGGGATCGTGGCCCGTCGTGCTGAACCAGCCGCCGTCGCGCTCGTCACTGAACAGCGCCGTCTGGACGCGGGTCAGCTCGAGCGCCCAGTCGAGCCAGTCGAGGTCGCCGGTCGCCTGAAAGAGCTCGACGAGTCCCCAGACCAGGCACGCGTAGTCCTCGCAGAAGCCGTCGATGGCCGCCTCGCCATCGCGATAGCGGCGAAGCAGCGTGCGATCCGCCGGCCGCCACAGGTGTTCGCGAATCCAGCGGGCCGCCTCCACGGCCGCCTGCCGCCAGGTCTCGCGCTGCGGGCTGTCGACCAGCACCCGTGCGGCACGGGCGAACGCCGCCACCATCAGGCCGTTCCAGGCCGTAATGACTTTGTCGTCCAGGTGCGGGCGCGGGCGCCGGCTGCGCGCCTCGAACAGCGTGCGACGCGCGTGCGCCAGGAGGGTCGCGATCTCATCGACGGACCGGCCGGATCGGACCGCGACATCCTCGAGCGACTGGGCGACGTAGAGGATGTTCTGTCCCTGGAACTCCCCCTGCGGATCGGACAGCGCGTTGCCACCAGGTTCGACACCAAATCGCCGGCTCACGACCTCGGCATCCTGCCCGAGCAACCGCGCCAGCTCACCGCTCGACCACACGTAGAAGGCGCCTTCGCGTTTCTCGTCCGAGACCGGCGCCTCGCCCGACGCCGGCACGAGCGAGTCCGCATCCTCGGCCGACAGGAAGGCACCGCTAGGCGACGTCAGCTCGCGGCGGACGTACTCGAGGGTGTCCTCGGCGATGGCGGCGAAGTCCGCCTCGCCGCTCGCCTGTGCGGCCTCGAGACACGCCAGGACGAGCTGGGCCTGGTCGTAGAGCATCTTCTCGAAGTGCGGAACGCGCCATTCGGCGTCGACCGAGTAGCGGTGGAAGCCGCCGCCGATCTGGTCTCGCATGCCGCCATTCGCCATGGCGCGCAGGGTGTCGAGCGCCATCGCTCGCGCCTGGTAGTCGCCGGTGAAGGCGTGCGCCTGCAGCAGAAAGAGCAGTTCCGCGGGCCGTGGGAACTTGGGGGCGCCGCCGAACCCGCCATGCCGCGCGTCGAACGCCTGCGAGAAGGCGGTAATGCCGGTTTCGATGGCGTCGCGCCCGGCGGCCGGCGCGCGATCCGGCGCGGCCTCGTCGGCGCCCGAGGCCTGCCGCAGCCGCTCCAGCACCGCCTCGGCCGAGGCGACGAGCTGCCCGCGTTCCTCCTGCCAGGCGCGGGCCAGGTGCGTGAGGACCTCGACGAACCCCGGGCGGCCCCACCGCGACGTCGGCGGGAAGTACGTGCCGCCGAAGAACGGCTTCAGGTCGGGCGTCAGCCACACGCTCATCGGCCATCCGCCGGCGCCCGTCGTCGCCTGCACGAACAGCATGTACACGCGGTCCACATCCGGCCGCTCTTCGCGATCGACCTTGATGGCGACGAAGTCGCGGTTGAGGAGCGCGGCGACGTCCGCGTCCTCGAACGACTCGTGCTCCATCACGTGGCACCAGTGACACGTGGAGTAGCCGATTGACAGGAAGATTGGCTTGTCGTCACCGCGGGCGCGATTGAACGCCTCGGTGCCCCAGGGATACCAGTCGACCGGATTGTGGGCGTGCTGCAGGAGGTACGGACTCCGCTCGCGCGCCAGACGATTGGGCACTCACCATCATCCCACGCCGCGGCGGCGCGGGGTCCGACGCAGCCGCTGCACTATAATTCCGGCGTGAGGCAGGCGTGAGCGGGCGGCTGAAGGGCAAGCGCATCGCGCTCTTCATCGAAGACGGTTTCGAAGCCCGCGAGGTCGCGGAGCCCCTCGCCCTGCTCCGCTCGGAGGACGCCGACGTCGTCGTGATCGGCCCGTCGACCACCGCCACCTACCGCGACAAGAAGGGCGTCGAGACCCTCACCGCCGAGCTCGCCGCCGGCGCGGCCCGCATGCGCGACTTCGACGCCGTCGTCATTCCCGGCGGCCATGCGCCCGACAAGATGCGCATGCGCCACGCCATGGTGGACATGGTGGTCGAGGCCATGGCCGCCGCCAAGCCGGTCGCCGCCATCTGCCACGGTCCGCAGGTCCTGATTTCCGCCAACGTCCTGCGCGGCCGCACGCTCACCTGCTGGCCGTCCATTGCGATCGACGTCCAGAACGCCGGCGGCCTCTACGTCGACCGCCCCGTCGTTCGCGACGGCAACCTCATCACGTCCCGCAAGGTCGATGACATTCCGCTGTTCACGGAAGCCATTGTGGAAGCGCTGAGTGGACAGTGACGGCGGCTCGGTGTTCGGTTCTCGGTTCTGCCCGGCCAGCACCGAAGACCGACAACCGGAAAACTGACCACCTCAAATCCTACCCCTCCAACGGCGGCGCCGCGGGCGACTCCGACGGCGTGTGCGTGCGCAGGCGGGCGTAGGCGGCCGTGACCTCGACCCCGTACAGCAGGATGACGGCCGAGAAGTAGATCCACACCAGGAACACGACGACGGCGGCCACCGAACCGTGGACGGTGAACCGCGAGAGATCCCTGACGTACCAGGCGAAGCCCTCGAACGCCAGGCTCCAGAGCACGCCCGCCAGAATGGCGCCGAACCACACGTCGCGCAGGCGCACCTTCGCGTTCGGAATGAAGTAGTAGATCAGGCCGACGACGAGGATGAAGATCGGCGTTGACGCGTTCCGCGACAGGAACCCGGTGACGACGTTGAAGGTCGGGTAGGTTTCGCGAATCGTCGTGAACCAGTTGGCCTCCACCATCTGCGCCGCGCCGACGAGCAGGAGCGCGATGACCGCCAGCAGCCCGGCGGCCAGCATCATCAGGAAGGCAATGAGCTTGTGCTTCAGGAAGCTGTAGTTCTGCTCGACGCCCCAGGCGTGATTCACGGCCGACGTGATCGCGCCAAAGACCCCCATCGACGCCCAGAGCGTGACGACGGTGCCCGCGACATTCAGTTCGACCGGAGCGCGGGCGAGTTCGCCAAGCTGGGTGCCCACGAAGCCGAAGTTCGTCGGCAGCGCCCGCTCGACCATGTGGAGGAGGGTCTCGTTCGTCGGGCTCCCGGCTTTCAGCGCCAGCCGGCTGAGCACGGACAGGACGACCAGCACGAACGGGAAGAGCGACAGCAACGCGTAGTAGGCAATCGACGACGCGAACGTGAGATTGTTGCTGTTGTAGTACTCGACGACGCCACGGCCGGTCGCGCGCCAGGCGAGCCGCAGTGCCCGGCGGACGCGGGCGACGGCGCGCAGCAGGAGATGGGCCACCGATCGCGCATTGTAGCGGAGTGAGACCCGTATAATCGGGCGCCATGGATGTGCTCACGAGCGCCGTGCGCCCCGGTTCCCCGGAGTTCCAGGAGAACCACCGCCGCATGCTGGCGCTGGTGGTCGAGTTGCGCGAGCGCATCGCGCAGGCCGCGGAAGGCGGCGGCGCCAAGTACGTCGAGCGGCACCAGGCGCAGGGCAAGCTGCCGGTCCGCGAGCGGCTGCAGCGCCTGCTGGATCCGGACGCGCCCTTTCTCGAGTTGTCTCCGCTCGCCGGTTGGGAGCTGTACCCGGACGAGGTGCCCGGCGGTGGCATCGTCACGGGCATCGGGCGCGTGTCAGGCCGCGACGTGATGCTGGTAGCCAACGACGCGACGGTCAAGGGCGGCACCTACTACCCCGTCACCGTGAAGAAGCATCTGCGCGCGCAGCAGATCGCCCTGGACAACCGGCTGCCCTGTCTCTACCTGGTCGATTCGGGCGGGGCGTTCCTGCCCCTGCAGGACGAGGTCTTCCCCGACCGCGACCACTTCGGCCGCATCTTCTACAACCAGGCGCGGCTCTCCGCCGAGCGCATCCCGCAGCTCGCGGTCGTCATGGGATCGTGCACGGCGGGGGGCGCGTACGTCCCGGCCATGGCGGATCAGACGGTCATCGTGAAAGGGACCGGCACGATCTTTCTGGGCGGGCCGCCGCTGGTGAAGGCCGCGACCGGCGAGGTCGTGTCCGCCGAGGAACTGGGCGGCGCCGACGTGCATACGCGCCTGTCAGGTGTCGCGGATCACCTCGCGGAGGATGACGCGGATGCGTTGCGGATCGCGCGCGACATCGTCGCCACGCTACACACGTCCAGGCCGCCGCTCCTCGACATGACGACACCCGAACCGCCGGCGATCGATCCGGCGGAGCTGTACGGCGTCGTCAACGTCAACCCGCGCCGGCCGTACGACGTCCGCGAGGTGATCGCGCGCCTCGTGGACGGCTCGCGGTTCTCTGAATTCAAGCAGCGCTACGGCCCCACGATCGTGACCGGCTTTGCGCGGCTCCAGGGGTTCCTCGTCGGGATCGTCGCCAACAACGGCGTGCTGTTTTCGGAGTCGGCGCTCAAGGCCACCCACTTCATCGAGCTCTGCAGCGTCCGAGGCGTGCCGCTCGTCTTTCTGCAGAACATAACCGGGTTCATGGTGGGTCGGCAGGCCGAGCACGGCGGCATTACCAAGGACGGCGCCAAGATGGTGCACGCCGTCGCCAACGCGTCGGTCCCGCGATTCACCGTCATCATTGGCGGTTCGTTTGGCGCCGGCAACTACGCCATGTGCGGGCGCGCGTACGATCCGCGCCTGCTCTGGATGTGGCCGAACGCCCGGATTGCCGTGATGGGCGGCGAGCAGGCGGCGTCAGTGCTGGTGTCCGTCAAGCGCGAACAGGCGGCGCGCGCCGGCAGCGCATGGGCGGATGCCGATGAGAGCGCCATTCGCACGCCGATTCTCGAGAAGTACGAGCGGGAAGGCTCGCCCTACTACGCCACCGCCCGGTTGTGGGACGACGGGCTCCTGGATCCTCTGGCGACCCGCGACGCCCTCGCGGTTGGACTGGCGGCGGCCGCGAATGCCCCGGTCGGCCCCCCCCGCTTTGGCGTGTTCAGGATGTAAGGATGCCCACGATCTACGAGGTCGCGCCTCGCGACGGACTGCAGAACGAGGCCGTCCGGATTCCCACCGAGGACAAGATCGCGCTGATCGATCGGCTGAGCGAGGCCGGCCTGCCCGCGATTGAAGTGACGGCGTTCGTGCGGCCGAGCCGTGTGCCGCAACTGGAGGACGCCGAGGCCGTGGTGGCCGGTATCACCCGTCGTCCGGGCACCCGCTATGCCGCGCTCGCGCCGAACATCGTCGGGTTCCAACGCGCCGCTGCGGCGGGCCTGACGGAGGTCGCGGTGCTGGCGGCCGCCTCGGAGACGTTCAGCCGCCAGAACGTCAATCAGTCGATCGACGAGGCGCTCGCGACGTGCCAGGCCGTGGCGGGTGCCGCCAGCGAGGCGGGCATCCGCGTGCGCGCGTACCTGTCGACGGCGTTCGGCTGTCCCTTCGAAGGCGCCGTGCCGGTCGATCGCGTGGTGGCGCTCACCGCGCGCCTCGCGGAGATGGGCGTCTTCGAGATCGCGGTGAGCGACACGATTGGCGTCGCGCATCCGGGACAGCTCCGCGCATTGCTCACGGCGCTGCTCAAAGAGGTCCCGGCTGACCGGCTGGCCCTGCACTTCCACGACACGCGCGGCATGGCGGTCGCCAACGTGCTGGCCGCCCTCGAGTTCGGTATCCAGACGTTCGACGGCTCGGCGGGAGGGCTCGGCGGATGTCCATTCGCGCCCGGGGCTTCCGGCAACGTCGCAACCGAGGAGTTGATCTACCTCTTCGAGGGCCTTGGCCAGCCGATCGGCGTGCGCGTAGAGGACGTGACGGCCGCCGTCGCGCCGCTGCAGGCGCTCGTGCAGCATCGGCTCTCGTCCAGAGTCTTTCAGTCGATGCACTCCGGTGAACGCGGCTGACCCGGTCGTCGACGCCTGGCTGACGGCGCTGATCGAGCGCCACACGTCCCGCCTGAGCCGCCCGGAGTTCCTCAAAGCCGTGCGCGCGCTGTCGGTGCGCTATGTGGAACGACGGGCGGAGCTCGCCGCTCGCGCTCCCACCGACTCGCCCGGCAAACGCGCGGCGTTCGCCGGTTTCTTTGCGCCCTTGCACTTCATCACCGTGCGTGCCGCGGTGGACGCCGTGGGCGCCGCCACGACGCCGCTCGACCGCCTCGTCGACCTCGGCTGTGGCACCGGCGTGGCCGGTGCGGCGTGGGCGCTGGCCTGTCGGCGGCCGCCTCACCTGTTGGGCGTAGATCGCCAGCGCTGGGCGGTGCAGGAGACCCAGTGGAACTGGCGGACGCTCGGGCTGAGCGGTCGCGCGCACGTGGCTGATCTCGTGACGACGGCCGAAACGATGGCCGCAGACCGCCGCACCCGCGGCTACACCGGCGTCGTCCTGGCCTGGAGTGTCAACGAGCTGGACGCCGCGCGCCGTCAGCGCCTGCTCGCCGCCGTGCGAATCCTCGCGTCTCGCCCGGGGCCGATACTCGTGATCGAGCCGATCGCGCGTGCGGCGACGCCGTGGTGGGCGGACTGGGAGATCGCGGTCACTGCCGCCGGTGGCCGGGCGGCTGAGTGGCGCTTCGACATGGCCTTGCCCGGGTGGCTGGCCACACTCGACGAGGCGGCCGGCTTCCGACGCGACGGCCTGGCGGTGCGCACGCTGTGGTTCCCCGGCGCACCTGCCCTCAACTGGTAACGAGATCAGGAGGGGCACCGATCGTGCAGTACCCCGCGACATGTCGGGACACGCACCGTGTGGCCGTCAATTTACCCTCGCGCACGGCGGGCCTCGGCCCGCCGTGTGTCGGACCGGCCGCACCGGCGGTGCGTTCCTGCTGCTGCTCCTCGCGCTGGTGATCGCAGCGCCGGTACATGCCACGCAGGCGCGCGGCGCGCTCCTCGACGTCCCCTACCTCGCGCAGCCCGTCCGGTTGTGCGGCGGCGCCGCGCTGGCCATGGTCCTGCGCTATTGGGGCGCGCTCGCGGCGGACGCGGAGGACTTTGCGCCGCTCGTCGACGCCGCCCGCGGGAGCATTCCGGCCGATGCCCTCGCCCGCGCCGTCACCGACCGCGGCTGGCGGGCCTTCCCGACGGCCGTCGATGCGTCCGCCAGCTTCGATCGGCTGCGCACCGAAGTGAACCGCGGCCGTCCGGTCGTCGCGCTCATCGAAGTGCGGCCGTCCGTCTTTCACTTCGTGGTGGTCGTGGGCGTGACCGACGCGGCGATCGTGCTGCACGATCCCGCGCGCGCCCCCTTCCAGGTCGTGCCCCGCGCGGAGTTCGACGCCGCGTGGGCGCCTGTCGAACGATGGATGCTGCTCGTCCTGCCGCCCGCCGAGCGGCCAGCTGGCGATGCGTCACCGGCAGTTCCGGTGGCGGGCGACACGCGGCCCTCGACACCGTGCGCGGAACTGGTGAGCCATAGTGTCAGGGACGCCGGCGATGGCAACGTCGCGTCGGCCGAACGTCGCCTGCTGGCGGCGACCGCGCTGTGCCCCGGCGAGGCCGCGGGCTGGCGCGAACTGGCCGGCGTGCGGTTCCTCGAACGTCAGTACGCCGAGTCCCGGCAACTCGCCGAACGCGCGGTGGACCGCGCGCCCGAGGACCGCTACGCGTGGCAACTGCTGGCGACGAGCCGTTATCTGACGGGCGACCTGATGGGCGCGCTCGACGCCTGGAATCGCCTGGGCGCGCCGCGTACCGACGTCGTGTCCGTCGCCGGGGCGGTCCGCACGCCGCACGCGGTCGTGGTCGATCTCGTAGACCTGCCGCCGCGCGAGATGCTCACGTCGCGTGCGCTCCGCAGAGCCGAGCGCCGCCTCGAAGAACTGCCAGTGTCGAGCGACGCGGAGATCCGCTACGTGCCCATCGCGGACGGGCTGGCCACCGTTGGCGCGACGATCGACGAGCGCGCGACGTTTCCTGCCAACTGGATGCGCTGGGCCGCGATGGGGTTCGAGACGCTCGTGCAACGCGAAGTCAGCCTCGACGTGGCCGGACGCCTCGGCGCCGGAGAGAACCTGCGTGGGCGCTATCGCTGGGCCGCCAATCGCCCCCGAGTGATGCTGGAGTTCGGCGTCCCGGCGCCGGGCCCCATTCCGGGCATCGCGTCGGTCGAACTGTCGTGGGAACGCCAGGCCTACGGCGCGCTCGTGGCCGGCGAGCCTCACCTCCGCGAGGAACGACGCCGCGCGGGCGGCACGCTGTCCGACTGGGCGTTCGACTGGCTCCGCTGGGAAGCGGGCGGCGCGATCGATCACATCGCGGACGGGCGGTACATCTCGGGAGCCGCCAGCCTGAGCGCGCAGGTCCTCGACGATCGGGTGTTCGTCACGGCGGCGGGAGAACGCTGGTCCGCGACCGACGGCGGCGGGGATTTCGGCGCCGGTTCGATCGCCGGAGGCTGGCGATGGACGACCGACCGCGCGCGTCCGAATTGGACGGCGTTGGGCGGCGCGTCGATCGCGACGACCGCGGCCCCGCTGGCCGTGTGGCCCGGCGCCGGCACGAGCCTCACCCGAGGTGCGTTGCTCAGGGCCCATTCACTGACTGACGGCGGCGTCCACACGTCCGAGGTGTTCGGCCGGCGGGTGGCGTTTGTCACGGTCGAGCACGAGCGGCCGGTCTGGTCCAGCTCGTACGGCCTCGCGACCGTGACGGTATTCCTCGACACGGCTCGAGCGTGGCGGCGGCGCGAACCCGGGCCCTCCGACTGGCACACCGACATCGGTGCCGGCGTGCGCTTCGCCGAGGCCGGTTCGAACGGTGTGATGCGTTTCGATCTCGCGTATGGCTTGCGGGATGGGGCCGTGAAGATCTCGGCGGGCTACGGGTCGGCCTGGGGCCGCTAGCCCGTCCCGAGCGACAGCCCGCGGTCGCCTGGGCACGCAGGTTCCGCCAATGGCCACGCGGCACGGGGCAGCGTGACGGGCATGGTGTCGGACAATGTGGGCATCCGCGGCGACGTGCGTTACATCCGCAGTCTCGAGGATCCCGAAGACGCCGGCGTGTCGGTGGCGATTGGCAGCTTCGACTTCTGGCGCGCGTCGGCCGGCGTGGTCTTCAGCATTCCGTAACCACTCTGTAACGTCGAGTCCCCTGGCATTCGTGGGTCGTCGCGACTAGACTCTCCCGACAACGACGCCGGGCGCAGCTTCGTGATGAACCTGCGCCCGCCGCATGGTCCTGGAGAACGCGATGGCCCGACGATCGCTCGACGCCTGGCTGGCGACCACGCTGACCCGCCGCTCCCTGCTCGCCGGCGGTCTAGCGATGCTGGCCGCCCCGCACCTCCGCACCACCGTGCGCGGCGCGACGGCGCGCGAACTGCGGTGGCAGGCGTCCCCCTTCAGCCTCGGCATCGCGTCGGGCGATCCCGCGCCGAACGGTGTCGTGCTCTGGACGAGGCTCGCGCTCGATCCGCTGCACGGCGGCGGCATGCCCACGGCGCAGGTCAACGTCGACTGGAGCGTGGCCGACGACGAGAAGATGACCCGGATCGTTCGCCGGGGCCGGGTCAGCGCCCGGCCGGAGTCGGCCCACTCCGTGCACGTCGAGGTCGACGGCCTGTCGCCGGATCGCGTGTACTGGTACCAGTTCCGCGCCGGCACCGATCAGAGCGTGGTGGGCCGGACGCGGACGCTGCCGCGGCCGGGTACGCCGGTCGACCGGTTGCGCTTCGGGTTCTGTTCCTGCCAGCACTACGAGACGGGGTACTTCACCGCCCTGCAACACCTCGCCGCCGAGGATCTCGATCTCGTGTTTCACCTCGGCGACTACATCTACGAGGGGCCGGGCACCGACAAGCGCCCGCGCAAGCACGCCGGCGCGGAGATCATGACGCTCGCCGATTACCGCACCCGCCACGCGCAATATCGCACCGATCCCGATCTCCAGGCCGCGCACGCCGCCTTCCCCTGGATCGTCACCTGGGACGATCACGAGGTCGAGAACAACTACGCCGCGGACATTTCAGAGCAGCAGGATCCCCGCGAGACATTCCTGATCCGCCGGGCCGCCGCCTATCAGGCCTACTACGAGCACATGCCCCTCCGGCGATCGTCGATCCCGGACGGCCCCGACATGCAGCTCTTCCGGCAGTTCCAGTACGGCACGCTCGCCTCGTTCTTCGTCCTCGACGAGCGGCAGTACCGATCCGATCAGCCCTGCGGCGACGGAAACAAGACGATCTGCCCCGAGGCGGAGGCGGCCGACCGCTCGCTCCTCGGCACACGGCAGGCGCGCTGGCTGCTCGAGGGACTCGACCGATCGCAGACCGGCTGGAACGTCCTGCCGCAGCAGGTGATGATGGCGAAGGCCGATCGCACGGTGGGCGCCGAGGCGCGCTTCTCGATGGACCAGTGGCCGGGCTATGAGGCCGAGCGGCGGCGGCTGCTCGAGTTCCTGGGATCGCGCCGGCCGGGCAACCCGATCGTGCTCACCGGCGACATTCACACGAACTGGGTCAACGACCTCATCACCGACTTCACCGCGAAACCCGCGACGGTCGGCACCGAGTTCGTCGTCACCTCCATTTCGTCCGGCGGCGACGGCACGGACGCCCCGGCGAACCTCGCCGGACTCCTCGCCGAGAACCCGTTCGTGAAGTTTCACAACGCGCAGCGGGGCTACGTGCGCTGCGAGGTGACCGCCGATCGGCTGCACGCGGACTACCAGGTCGTGCCGTTCGTCAGCAAGCCGGGCGCGCCGAAGACCACGCGCGCCTCGTTCGTCGTGGAGAACGGACGGCCCGGGGCGGTGAAGGCCTGAATGGCGACGGGGCCGACCTGAGGGTCGGCGGCTCCATCAGACGTCAGCGGCCGCAGTTGAGCGCGTCGTTGTTGGTATAGACGCGATCGGCCCGCACGGCCGTGAGAAACGTCGTGATCGCGCAGAGCGACTGGGTCGGACCGCCGCCACGCCGCAGCGAATAGGGCCGGATGAACACGCTCGAGGACGACAGGGGCAGGGTCGCCACGTTGTCGTAGAACGCCCCGTTCTTGCCGTCCTGGAACAGGTACTGCTCCACATTCGACACGTAGAAGGCGCTCACCTGCGCGCCATGGCTGCGCAGGTAGGCGCCGATCGCGCGAACGGCCTTCGGTCCGGCGAAGTCGCCGGAGACCGGGACGATCAGGTTCCGTTCGTGCAGCGATTTGATGAACCGGTAGTTCTCCTCGGTCGAGAGGAAGCTCTGCGCGCGTCCGGACGAGTCGGTGGCAAAACCCGTCAGGTCCGCGAACGTCGCGCCATTCCCGCCGCCGCGTCCGCCGCCGGCCGCCCCGCGCGTGGAAATCCCGGGGCCGTAGAAGGAGAACGCCTCGAACACCTCGCTGAGCTGCGCCAGTTCCTCGACCGTCAGGCTGAAACCATGTGTCTTCGTCAGGTGCGCGACGATGCGGGCGTGGGTCTTCGCCTTGGCCGTGGTGTCGGGATCGGCGGCGAGAAACGCCTCCCAGATCTTCTCGATCGGCGTCGACGCGGCCAGGTTGGCCGGGCGGGGCGTCGAGAACAGCAGCGACAGGAAGTCCGCGCGATCCTTCGCCATCTCGAAGATCGCCTTGAACATGAGGTGCTGCACGACCGCCTGGCGCCGGATGTCCACGATGAACGCCATGGACGGCCGGATCGCGGCCATGTAGGTGTAGTTCTGCTCGGGGCCCACGCCGAGATAAACACCGCCTGAGATCCCCATCTCGCGCAGGAGGGTATAGACCTGGCCCACTTCGAGCTCGTTCGAGGTGTAGTTGTCGGTGATGCGGAAAAACCCGCCGGGCTCCGAGATGTCGGCCTGGAGCTTCCAGAAGGCGCCGTCGCTCAAACGGGCCGGCAGCGACCCGTTGGCGGCCTGCACGGTCGCGGGCGCCTGGGCGGCCTGTCCCGCCGCGAACGCCGCCGGGTAGGTGGCCAGCGGCATCGCCAGGGCGATGAGCAGCCCCAGGCGAACGGCGTGGACGGATCGGTAGGCCCCTGCCAGTCTCATCGATACCTCCGCGGAACGTTCATAGAGTACACGGTCAGTTCACACTTCGAACGGCAATTTTCCAGCCGCACGAGCGGTCAGCGCGTGCCACTCACCGCTCCCAGTTCGCTCAGCAGCGCGTCGGCGACTGCGTCCGCGAAGGCTGGATCGTTGATGTGGGCGTCCAGCTCGCGCACGACGACGGTGGGCGAGAGGTCGCGGCGCAGCGCGGCAAAGAGCGCCGCGTCAGCGTCTGGATCGTAGAACGGCTGACCCGCCCGATCGAGCGCGCTGACGCCGCCGCGTGGCAGCAGCACGGTCGTCGGCCCGGTGGCGCGGTTGAGCTTGGCGGCGATGATGCGGCCGAGTTCGGCACACTCGGCGGCCGTGGTGCGCATGAGGGTGACGTTCGGATTGTGGACGTGCAGCGTCCGACCGGCGAACGCGGCGGGCACGGTGGCGCGCGGCCCGAAGTTCACCATGTCGAGTGCGCCGACCGACACGACCTGCGGGATGCCCGCGCGACCGGCGGCGTCCAGCCGGTCCGGCCCGGCGCTGAGCACGCCCCCCACCAGCTCATCGGCCCACTCGGTGGTCGTCACGTCGGCGACGCCGCGGATGAAGCCGGCGTTGATCAGCCCCTCCATCGCCCGGCCGCCGCTGCCGGTGGCGTGGAAGATGAGGACTTCGTACCCGGCCGTCTCCAGCCGCCGGCGCACGTGGTCCACGCACGGTGTCGTCACGCCGAACATCGTCGCGGCCACGAGCGGCCGGTCGGAGGCGGCGGGGATCGGTTGATCGAGCATGCCGGCCACGGCCCCGGCCGCGTTCGCGAGGATGCGGCGGGAAATCCGGTTCAGGCCCGAGACGTCGACCACCGTGTAGAGCATCGCGATGTCGGTTTCGCCGACGTAGGGCGCGACCTGGCCCGAGGCGATGGTCGAGGCCATCAGCTTGGGCAGTCCCACAGGCAGCGCCCGCATGGCAGCCGTGGCGATGGAGGTCCCGCAGGAGCCGCCCAGCCCGAGGACGGCGTCCACGCGCCCGTCCGCATACAGGCTCCTGGCAAGCGCCGCCGCACCGCGGGCCATGACCGCCAGCGCCACGCCGCGATCCCCCTGCTGCCGCAAGACGTCCAGCGGCGCGCCGCCCGCATCGGCGACGTCCCGGGCGGCGACGTCGGGCGTCCAGGGCGGGTCGGCCAGCACGCCGGCGTCGAGAACGAGCGTCTGGTGCCCTCGCGCGGCGATTAGATCGCGCACGTAGGCCAGTTCCTGACCCTTGGTGTCGAGCGTGCCAATGAGGAGAACGGTCTGGGACATGCGCGTCGGGACGGGGCGAAGGCGAAAGCGGCGTCAGTCGCGCGCTCGATTGACGCCAGGCGCAGTCCGGGGACATTCTACCCCTGCCGCGGGCCGGTCGAATCGGGCCCCCGAACCCAAGCGAGGTCGCTGTGCGCCATCTGTTCCCCGCCGTCGTGTCCTGTACACGTTCGTTCTCCGCTCGCCGTCCGCTGGCGGTGGCCGCTTTGGCCATCCTGGCGCTGGCGGGAGGACTGTGGCGCGGCGCCGCGGCGCCGTCGGCGCAGACGACCGCGAAGGGCCGCCGGATCGAAGTGCTCTTTCTGGGCCACAACAGCACGCACCACGACTCGGCCCGCTTCGCACCGATGCTGAAGGCCGCGCTGGCGCCCGAAGGGTTCAACTTCTCCTACACGGCCGATCCGGCCGATCTGAATCCCGCGAACCTGGCGCCGTACGACGCGCTGATGATTTACGCGAATCACACCAAGATCGCCCCCGAGCAGGAGAAGGCGCTCCTGGACTTCGTGGCCGGCGGCAAGGCGTTCCTGCCGATTCACTCGGCGTCGTACTGTTTCCAGAACTCGGAGGCCTACATCTCGCTCGTGGGCGCCCAGTTCCAGAAGCACGGCACCGGCGAGTTCACGGCGGAGATCACGCAAGGCAGCCATCCGACGCTCGCGGGGGTCACGCCCTTCCAGGTCTGGGACGAGACCTACGTGCACACGAAGCACAACACGGACCGAACCGTCCTCATGGAACGGGTGGATGCGTCCGGACGCGAGCCGTGGACGTGGGTCCGGACGCACGGCAAGGGCCGCGTCTTCTACACCGCGTACGGCCACGACGAGCGCGTCTGGGGCCATCCGATGTTCCATCGGCTCGTCCGCAACGGTCTGCTGTGGGCGCTCAACCCCTCGGCCCGCGCGCAGCTGAACGCGCTCGGCCTGCGCCCGTTCCGCTACAGCAAGACCGAAGTGCCGGTGCCGAACTACGAGCGGCGCGACCCGCCGCCGCTCCATCAGCAGCCTCTGCCGCTCGCCGAGAGCCTGAAGCACGTCCAGTTGCCGCCCGGATTCGCCCTGACCGTCTTCGCGAGCGAACCCATGATCGTCAACCCGATCGCGATGGCCTGGGACGAGCGCGGCCGGCTCTGGGTCCTCGAGACGAAGGACTATCCGAGCAGCAAGCAACCCGAGGGTCAGGGCAATGACAGCCTGAAAATCCTCGAGGACACCAACCGCGACGGCCGCGCCGACAAGGTCACGGTCTTCGCCGACAAGCTCAGTATCCCCACCGGCTTCGTCTTCACCCAGGGCGGCGTCATGGTGGCGCACGCGCCGGAGTTCCTCTTCCTCAAGGACACGAACGGCGACGACAAGGCCGACGTCCGCGAAGTCCGGATCACGGGCTGGGGGACGAACGACACGCATGCCGGCCCGTCGAACCTCAAGTACGGGCTCGACAACTGGCTCTGGGGCGCGGTGGGCTACTCCGGCTTCCGCGGCAACATGGGCGGCGCGCCCCTGGCGTTCGGCGCGGGCCTGTACCGGTTCACCCCCGACGGCGCCAAGCTCGAGCGGATGGCGACCTTCACCAACAATACGTGGGGCCTCGCCTTCACGGAAGCCTTCGAGGTCTTCGGCTCGACCGCGAACAACGAGCACAGCACCTACGTGGCGATCCCGAGTCGCTTCTACGCCGGTGTGGCCGGCCTGCGCGGCGACGGCCGGCAGAAGATCGACGGCCACTATGCGATGTCGACCAACACCACCAAGTTCCGCCAGGTGGATGTCTTCGGCGGCTTCACCGCCGCGGCCGGCCACAATTTCTACACGGCGCGCGCGTTCCCGCGTGAGTACTGGAACCGGGTGGCGCTCGTGAACGAGCCGACCGGCCGTCTGCTGCACCGCGCCATCATCGAACCGAGCGGCTCGGGATTCGTCGAGCGCGACGGCTGGAATCTCGTGGCGAGTTCCGACGAATACTTCGCACCCGTGCATGCGGAGGTGGGCCCGGACGGCGCCGTCTGGGTGCTCGACTGGGACAACTTCATCATCCAGCACAACCCCACGCCCTCGGGCGTCAGTGCGCAGGGGTTCCAGTTCCGCACCGGGCGAGGCGCGGCCTATGAGACGCCGCTCCGCGCCTCAGCCACCGGTCGCATCTACCGCATTGCCTGGACGGGCGCGAAGCCCTCTCCGTCGCTCTCGCTCGGCGCCGACCGCCCGCGCGAGCTCGTGCAGGCGCTCAGCCACGACAACATGTTCTGGCGCACCACGGCGCAGCGGCTGCTCGTCGAGCGCGGCCAGAGCGATGTGCTGCCGGACCTCTACGCCCTCGCCACTGACCGGTCCGTGGACACGATCGGCCTCAACGCGCCGGCGATCCACGCGCTGTGGACGATGCACGGGCTGGGCGCGCTCAGCGGCAGCAACACCGCCGCCCTCGACGTCGCGCGGCGCGCCGTCGATCACCCGTCGGCCGCGGTCCGCAAGAACGCGCTCGCCGTGCTGCCGCGCTCGCAGGCGACGCTGGACCTCATCCTCTCGAGCAAGCTCCTCGCCGACGCGGATCCGAAGGTCCGGCTGAGCGCCCTGCTGGCCATGGCCGAGGTTCCGGAGTCTCCCGCGGCTGGCCGCGCCATTTATGCGCTCAGCAAGGACCGCGCGGTCATCGACGATGAGTGGCTGCCCGAGGCGGTGTTCATCGCCGCGGCGCGCCACCGGCCGGGCTTCTTTGCCGCGCATGCCGAGGACGTCGGCGTGGCCGAGTTCGCGCGCCTGTCCGTCCGCGCCGCGCGCGGTGAGCTGGCCACCTTCCCCGACTGGTCGGCGCCAGGCTTTGCCGACCAGACCTGGAAGCCCATCCGCGTGCCCGCCGAGTTTCAGACGACGCCGCTCGGGGCGTTCACCGGCACGGTCTGGCTGCGCCGTGAGATTCAGGTGCCCGACGGCGCCGCCGGCAAGCCGGCGACGCTGCGCCTGGGGGTCATCGACGACAGCGACATGACCTACGTCAACGGATCGCGCGTCGGCGCGCGTGCCAACGCCACCAACGCCCAGCGCGAGTACGAGATTCCCGCCGGCGTGCTCGTGCCGGGACGGAACGTCATCGCCCTTCGCGTCAGCAACACCGCCGGACGAGGCGGCGTCCTCCCGAACGACAACGGCATGTCGCTGTCGTCGGCTGGCGGACTGAACATCGACCTTGCCGGGCAATGGCGGCACCGCATCGAGGAGCGGTGGGGGGGGCGGCGCCGCGACCTCTCCGCCAGCGTCCCCCTGGCCGACCAGTTCCTCATTCACCACGGGCCGGTGGCCGACCTCGTGCATCCGCACGCACTGCCGTCAGTCGCGGCGGCGCCGCCCGCGGCGCCGACA
>CAZFAT010000111.1:0-5470 GCA_964517075.1 uncultured Solibacteraceae bacterium | reverse complement strand
GGTCGCACGGCACGAAGACGTCCGCCAGGAACTGCATCTCGACGCGCACGACGCCTTCGCCCTCGCACGCCTCGCAGCGGCCGCCCGGCACGTTGAACGAGAAGTGGCTGGCCGTGAAGCCCCGGCTGCGGGCGTCCTTGGTCGAGGCGAACAGGTCGCGGATGGGGTCGAAGGCCTTGAGGTAGGTCACCGGGTTCGATCGCGGGCTGCGCCCGATGGGCTGCTGATCGACCAGCACGGCGTCACTGATGAACTCCGCACCCTCCAGATGCCGGTGCGCGCCGACACGCCGGTCCCAGTCGCCTTTGGCGCGCTTCACGGCCGCGTAGATCAGGTTGTGGACGAGCGTGGACTTGCCCGATCCGCTGACGCCCGACACGCACGTCAGGAGCCCGAGCGGAATCTCGACGTCCACCTCCTTCAGGTTGTGTTCGGTGGCCCCCGTGAGCCGCAGCCGTTGCGGGCCGGGCCGGCGCCGGGTCTGCGGGACCGGAATGGCCAGTTCGTCCCGCAGATACCGCGCGGTGAGGGACCGCGGTTCGGCGAGCAGGCCCTCCGCGGGGCCCGCATAGATGATGCGCCCGCCCTGCTCGCCCGCGCCCAGACCCAGATCGACGACGTAGTCGGCGACGCGAATCATGTCCGCGTCGTGTTCGACGACGATTACCGTGTTGCCCTGGTCGCGGAGCTGCCGGAGGATGGCGATGAGCCGCTCGTTGTCCCGCGGGTGCAGGCCGACCGACGGCTCGTCGAGCACGTAGAGTGTGTCCACCAGGGCCGATCCCAGCGACGTCGCGAGGCTGATGCGCTGCGACTCGCCGCCCGACAGCGTCGACGAGAGCCGATCGAGCGTGAGATACGCCAGCCCCACGTCGGTCAGGAATCCCAGCCGGCGGCGGACTTCGTCCAGCACCTTGTCGGCCACCGTCGCGTCGCGATCGCCGAGCGGCAGGTCGCGGAAGAACCCCGCGGCGGCCTCCACCGTCAGCGCCGACACGGCGTCGATCGTCTGGCCGCCGACCCGCACGTCGCGCGCTTCGCGCCGCAGCCGCGATCCGCCGCACTCCGGGCACGTCTGGTACCCGCGATAGCGACTCAGGAACACGCGGACGTGCACCTTGTACTTCTTGCGTTCCAGCCGCCGGAAGAACCCGTGGATGCCCTCGTAGTCGCCCGCGCCGTCGGTGACGAACCGGCGCTCGTCCTCCGAGAGGTCGCGCCAGGCCACGTCCAACCGCACGCCGGCCGTGCGCGCCACGCGGCGCAACTGCGTCAGGCACGCACGATAGTGCGGCTTCGTCCACGGCTCGATGGCGCCGCCGCTGATGGACTTGTCGCCGTCGGGCACCACGAGCGCGAGGTCCAGCTCGATGACGTTGCCAAAGCCGTGGCACACCGGGCACGCGCCAAAGGGATTGTTGAACGAGAACAGCCGGGGCTGCGGCACTTCGTAGCCGATGCCGCAGGGGCGGCACTCGAAGCGCTCGCTGAACCGATGCGTCCGGATCGGGACGCCCGCCTCATCCACTTCCACGGCGAACGCGGCGCCGTCGCCCTCCCGAAACGCGGTTTCGATCGAGTCGATCAGGCGCGACCGGGCGGCGTCCGCGATCTTGAGGCGATCGACGACGACGGCCAGCGACGTCACGTCACCCGCCGAGGCCGCGTCAATCGCGGCGCGGTCGTCGAGCGAGACGGTCTGCCCGCCCACCAGCAACCGGCCGAAGCCGCGCCGGCGCAGCGCCTGAATCGTTTCCGCGACGGGCGACTCCACGACGGGCGCCGCCTCGCGTTCGGCCCCGCCGCGGTCGCCGTTGAACGGCAGCCGATCCTCGGCGCCCGGCTCGTCGTCGGGGCCACCGTCACCGCGGACATCGCTCGCGGTCAGCGCCGGCACGTTCACCAGCGGATGGTCGAAGCCGACCAGCAGGCGGGTGCCCTCGCCGATCTCCAGCAGCCGGCCGGCGACGATGTCGGGCGTCTCGCGCTCGACCTCCCGGCCGCACTGCCGGCACATGGTCCGGCCGATCCGCGCCCAGAGCAGGCGCAAGTAGTCGTGAATCTCGGTCGTCGTCCCCACGGTGGAACGGGGGTTGCGGATGCTGTTCTTCTGCCGGATGGCGATGGCCGGCGAGATGCCCTCGATGGCATCCACGTCGGGCTTTTCCATCCGTTCCAGGAACTGCCGGGCGTAGGCCGACAGCGACTCCACGTAGCGCCGCTGCCCCTCCGCGTAGATGGTGTCGAAGGCCAGCGAGGACTTGCCCGACCCGCTCACCCCGGTCACGACGATGAGCTGGCGGTGCGGCAGGGTGACGTCGACACCCTTCAAATTGTGGGTGCGGGCGCCGCGGACGACGAGCGCGCCGGCGGGTCGGTCGGCCGGCGGCGGCGGAAGGTCGGACATGGTGCCTATAGCGGGCTCGTACCCGGTAAGTCCAAATCTCCATGCTAACAGGTCCGCAGGCGGGCGGGCTGACTTTGATTCGCGCACGGAGGGCGTGTTATCCTCCCTTCACGCTTTATCAGCGCGTCGTCTCGAACGACCACATCCCACCCTGCCCCCAGTGGCACCCCATGTCCTGCATCGGCGTGAGCTTTTGACCAGTCTCCTGGTCAGGTTCCCATTCCAAATACGAGGATAGAAGGCAGTGGCAGTACGTCTGTTCGTCGGTAACATGCCCTACGGGGCAACGGAGGCCGACCTGCGCGCGCACTTCGCGGCGGTCGGCGTCCCGTCTCACATCGTGATTCCCGTTGACCGCGAGACCGGCCGGCCCCGCGGGTTTGCATTTGTTGAATTCCTCGATCGCGCGGTGGCCGAGCAGGCGGTGGAACGCTTCAACCAGCAGCCGTTCATGGGCCGCAGCCTGTCGGTGAGCGAGGCGCGCCCGCGCGAAGAACGGCCCGCGGGCGGCTTCGCGCCCCGACCCGGCGGCCCTCCGGGCAGCTTCCGCCCAGCTGGCGCTCCCCCCGCGCCGGGCGGTCCCGGCCGCAACTTCGGTCCGCCGAAGAAGAAGAGCACCTCGAGCGAGAAGCGTTGGGACGCCAAGGAGCGCGGGCCCAAAGGACCGATCAAGGAGCGCTACACCGGCCGCCTCGGGGGGCTCTACGATGACCCCAACGACACGACGACCAGCGAGTCGCTCACGGACTTCGACGACGTCGCGTCGAAGGCACCGGACGAGGATGGGGAATGAGCGCCCGTGTCCACTCACGTGACAGTGCTCGGCGCGATCTTTCTCGCGATGGGCGTGCTCGGGCTGGTGGGCGCCCTGTTCTCATCGGTGGCGTTCGGCCTGCTGGCCGGGGTGGTGGGCGCGTCGGGGGATGAGGGCGCGCCCTTCGGCCGCGCCGTTCTCGGCATTACCGGCCTGGCCCTGACGATCGCCCTGATCCTGTTCTCCGCGCCTTCCATCGTCTGCGGCTGGGGCCTCCTCAAGTTCCGCCCCTGGGCCCGCATCCTCGCCATCGTCCTCGCCGCGATCTCCCTGCTCGGCTTCCCGTATGGCACCGTCTTCGGTGTCTACGCACTATGGGTCCTGTTCAGTAAGAGGACGGAGGCGGTGTTCGAGAGGGGCGTTTCCTGAGGTTGTCGGTTGTCGGTTCACGGTTCTTGCAGCGCTTTGTTTTGTGCTGTGTGCCCTGGCGGGCACCGATAACCGTGAACTGGCAACTGGCAACTACGACCTCGTGCCGTCCCTGTCCCGCGCCACGGGCCGCGTGAGACACGTCGGTCCCCCGCCGCCTTTGACGCTGATCTCCCGCCCTTCGTACGTCCTCACGCGAACGCCGGCCTGTTCCAACCGCTCACGGGTGCGGGGATTGCCGGCCAGCATCACGCCGTCGCGCGGGCCAAGCGCCAGGACGTTGGCGCCCATCGAGGCGAACTCCTCGTCGGGCACCTCGATGAAGCTGAAGCCGAGATCGAGCAGACGCTCGCGGAATGGGACCGGCATCAACGGCGAATACACGACGGCCAGGCGGCGGTCCACGGGACTGATGATCGACATCAGATGAAACACGTCGGCCGGACCGCGCCAGTGTGGTAATGGCACCTCGATGAGTTCATCGACCGCATCGCCGAGAATGACGCGCAGCTGGGCGATGCCCACCGCGTTCGTCCGGTAGCCGCGCCCGACGGCGACGGTGCGATCGGCGAGCCAGAGGACGTCGCCGCCTTCGAGCCGCCCCGGCGGCTGAATGGCGCCGGCCACGTGAATCCCCCACGCGGCAAAGGCCCGCGCCTGCGCCGCGGGCTCGCCGCAGCGCTCGGGCTTGCCCATGCGGGCGAGAATCATCCCGCGCGGCGAGGCGACGGAGGCGTCGCGGGTGTAAATCGAGTCGAGGCCGGTCGCGTCGGCGCGCGGCAGGCGCAGCACCTCGACACCCGTGCCCCCAACGAGCTCCAGGAACGCCTGGTATTCCTCGCGCGCCCTTTCGAGATCCGGCGTGCCCGCGTAATTCAGCGCCCGCGCTTCGTCCGCAGCCGCCGCCGCATCCTTCACCGCATCGTCAGGGTGCTTGACGATGAGCGTGCGGAGGGGGGTGGTTTCGGACATGCGAGTCGACCCGGTCGAGTGCTGTGGTGATCGGTTTCCGGTTCCCGGTTCCCGATTGCCAGATGCGAACTCAGACGAAACCGGCAACCGAAAACCGGCAACGACGCGCGGCGGCACCTATCGCGGCGCCGCCAGGTCCGCCGAATACCTCCGATCGTCCCAGATCAGCTCGAGCGAGCCGCCGGGGCCGCCCGGGCGCGGGACGATCGCGAAGGTGAGCTGTTCGACGGGGCCGGTCGGGATGGGCGTCTGCGTCATCGGCGTGCGACCGAGGTTGCGCGTGGGTTCGTATTCGGTGTGGAAGACCCATGTGTCCCGGTTGATGATGAGGTTGAAGGTGTCGGCGCCGGGCTCGGTGTAAATCGTGTAGTCGCCCGCGGGCACGGTCAGATCGCCGATCCGAAGGGCGCCGCTGGTGGTCAGCGTCGAGGCCTCGTCGGCGCCGGGCATCCACCAGCGACCGAACGGTACGAGGGTCCCCCAGATCACCCGGCCGCGCTTCGATGGCCGGCCGTATTCGATCGCAATCCGCACGCCATCCACCTCCCCCATCGTCACATCACGGAGACTGCGACGCTCGGTCGCGGGGCGGCGGACGCGCGGCTTCTGCCCGGGCGTCTCGAGATCGTGCACGAACGCGCTGATCGCCGGCACGAGATCGGTCGCGAGAGGCAGGCCCGGATCCACGTACGAGGCCGCCTGCCGGCCCGGATCCGTCACCGTCTTCATCACATGATTCATGTTCTCGATGATTCGCAGCTCGGCGTCCGCCGCGGCGGCCTTCAGCGCCTGCGCGTCCGCGACGGTCACCTGCAGGTCGGTCGTGCCCTGCACGATCAGGCGCGGCACCGTCAGGCGCGCGAACTCGGCGGCCGGCGATAACGTCAGCCACGAGATCAGGTAGGGCT
>CAZFAT010000110.1:0-11989 GCA_964517075.1 uncultured Solibacteraceae bacterium | reverse complement strand
AAGCTCATGACGCCGGCCCAAATCGCGGAAGCTCAAACACGGGCTCGCGACTGGCGTCAGACCGCGACCGTCCAGACGTCCAGTCCTGCTGACATCCAAGCCGTCGAAACGCTTCGGGACGCCGCCGCGAAGGGGGATGCTTCTGCAATGGTCGCTCTCGGAGATCGGTACGTTTATGGCCAGGGAGTGCCGCAGGACTCTGCGCTGGCGGTGGAGTGGTACCGCAAGGCGGTGGCCTCAGGCGATGCAGGCGCCATGAACCAGCTCGCTGTCATGTACCGCAGCGGCCAGGGCGGCCTGCGGCAGGACGACGTGCAGGCCGCGACGCTGTACCGTACGGCCGCGGACTTGGGTTCTGCCGCCGCCATGAACAACCTCGGTCGCATGTACCTGGAGGGTCGAGGCGTGCCGCAGGACTACGTCGAGGCGTACAAGTGGATGTCTCTCGCGACGGCCCGGGCGCCTGCGGAGCGACAGAAGATGGCGGCCGCGGCACGCGATGGCGTCGCCAAGCTCATGACGCCGGCCCAGATTGCGGAAGGTCAGAAACTTGCACGCGAATGGCAGAGCAAGTGATGACTGCTCGCCGCATCATGGAGCCCGATATGATCCGCAACTCACTGCCCCTGTGGCGCGCGGCGGCCCTGTCGGTCGCCATCACGCTGCTTGCATCAGGTGTGGCGGCGAAGCAGACGCCGTCCGCCTCGTCCGCTCTCGGTCCACCTGCGTCGGCCGCTCAGACCTCTACTCCGACCGACACCCAAACCGTTGAAACGCTCCGCGCCGCCGCAGCAAAGGGCGATGCGTCAGCGATGGCGGCTCTCGGAGGTCGGTCCGTTACGGGCCGAGGCGTGCCGCAGGATGATGCCCAGGCGGTGGCGTGGTTCCGCAAGGCGGCGGACGTCGGTCATCCCACCGCCATGTACAGTCTCGGTTTCCTGTACGGCACCGGTCAGGGCGTACCGCAGGATCATGCACAGGCCATGGCGTGGTACCGCAAGGCGGCGGACGCAGGCCATCCCGCCGCCATGTCGAAGCTCGCTTCCATGTACAGCAGAGGCCAAGGAGGACTGCAGGATCACGCGCAGGCCATGGCGTGGTACCGCAAGGCGGCGGACCTGGGCCATCCCACCGCCATGAACAACCTGGGTGCCAGTCAAGGCCAGGATCACGCGCAGGCCGTGACGTGGTTCCGCAAGGCGGCGGACGCAGGCCATCCCTACGCCATGCACAACCTCGGTGTCATGTACAGCAACGGCCGAGGCGTGGCGCAGGACTACTCGCAGGCCATCGCGTGGGTCCGCAAGGCGGCTGACTTGGGCGATGCCAACGCCATGAACAGCCTCGGAGCCGCGTACGTCAACGGCCGAATCGTGCCGCGGGATTACGCGCAGGCCATCGCGTGGTACCGCAAAGCGGCGGACGTCAGCCATCCCAGCGCGACCTACAACCTGGCTTTGATGTACCAAGCCGGTCAAGGGGCCCCGCGGGACCTCACGGAAGCCATCGCGTTGTACCGCAAGGCGGCGGATCTGGGCTATGACAGCGCCCCGTACAACCTGGGTGTCATGTACCGCGAAGGCCAAGGCGTGCCGCAGGACTACCCGGAGGCCATCGCGTGGTTCCGCAAGGCGGTCGACTTAGGCCATGTCGGCGCCATGAGCGAACTCGGTGTCATGTACGCGAACGGTCGAGGCGTGCCGCAGGACTCCGTGCAGGCCGCGGCGTGGTACCGCAGGGGAGCGGACCTGGGAAATCCTCCCGCCATGTTCAATCTCGGGATCATGTACGACGACGGCAAAGGCGTGACGCAGGACTATGTGGAGGCCCACAAGTGGCTGTCCCTCGCGATGGCCCGCGCGACCGGTGAGAATCGGAAAATGACTGCGCAAGCGCTCGACCGCATCGCCCAGCTCATGACGCCGGCCCAGATCGCCGAAGCTCAGGAACTTGCCGGCAAATGGCGAAGCCAGACTGCAGCCGCTCGGACTGCTAATCAGACGGACGCCCAATTCGTCGAACCGTTCCGCGCCGCAGCGGATCGGGGCGATGCCGCCGCCATGTTCAACCTCGGTGTTATGTACCGCGACGGCTCGCGCGTGCTGCAGGATGACGTCGAGGCGTACCGGTGGATGAGCCTCGCGACCGATCGTCTAACCGGGGAGAATCAGAAGACGACGGCGGAATCACGCGATCGCGTCGCCAAGCTCATGACGCCGGCCCAGATTGCGGAAGCTCAGAAACTTGCGGCCGAGTGGTTGAGCAAGTGAACGACAGCGCGGACGGGGAATCGCCGCATCAGGCCCGGAAGCCATTCGGAGGTCACCGGTACCCTGAGTTCTTCGTCACGCAAGGGCATGCGTCATCAGCTCGCCTTCCAGCACGACCCCGTCGAGCGCAACCAACACGTGCCGATCCGCCACCGAGACGGTCATGGCGGTGCGTCGGGCGAGTCGCTCGACGAGCGAGGCGACGAGTGTCCGGTCGAAGCTGACGATCTCGATGTCACTCGCGCGATGAATCCGTTCAGTCGACACCTGCCGCAGCCACTGCGTCGGGTCCTTGTGGGTGTAGACGACGACCCGATCGGCCGACTTGCTGGCGCGGTGGAGGCGTGATGCGTCTGGCGAGCCAATGTCCACCCAGACGCGCATCGCGCCCGTGAGATCGCGCACCGACACGGCGGGTTCGTCCGGATCGGACAGGCCGTTCGAGAAAACGATACCGTCGGCATACTCGAGGCAGTATGCGAGGAGCCGCGCGACGAGGTGCTCTTCGCTTTCCGACGGGTGCCGGGCCATGCGCAGCGCGAGTGTTTCAAAGCGATGCCGGTCCGCGTCGGCCAGATCGACCTCGAAGTTGTAGATGGTTGCCGTCAGCGCCACGGGATGAGCCTACCCTACGCCGCCCGTTCGCCGCGGAAACGTCCGCCCTGCGCCTCCCGCAGGCGGCCAGGCCGGCCGACGAGCGCGTGGAGGACCACTTCGACGTGGAGATCCCGTTCACGGACGTCGGGCTCGAGAGCCGGGCCATCGCCAGCGTGGCGGCGGCGGGTCAGCAGTATTCTGATCTCATATGGCGCGTGACAACGAAGACCCCAGCGACACGGAGTTCCAGGTCGTGTGTCCGTACTGCGGTGAGGACCAGACGATCTACATCGAGCCTGACGTCATGGGCACGCTGGTCCAGGACTGCGAGGTCTGCTGCAAGCCCTGGCAGGTGCGCGTGACGCGCGACAGCGAGTACCGGTACGTCGAGGTCACGCGGGGGGATGGGTCGGAGTAGCCTCGCGGCGCGACAGGTGTTGAAGTGCTCCGCGGCGCGCTCGTAGTCCTCGCGTCCGGGGCCCCGCGAGCGACGCCGTTGGGGTGCCCGCAGGGGCGCAGCCCCTCGGGTCCTTCCTAGATCCCGGCCATGTTGGCCGGGACCACGTAGGGCGCCCGGTATGGACGCGTCAGCAGCTCGTTCGCCTTGTCGTGGCCAACGAACCGCTCGGTCTTGGGATCGAGCGTCAGCCAGGGGCCGAGCGTCAGCTTCGTCGCGGCGATGTCCACGTCGTTGTCAGCCAGGTGCTTGCGTGTCCGCTCGAACGTGTCCTGGATGTTGTCGGCCACCTTGAGCGTGCCCAGCCTGCTGACGAGCGCCTCGGGGGTCACCGGCTCCCCCAGCCGGTAGGACACGTTGCCAAGGTGGCAGCAGGCGCTGGAGAGATGACCTTCGAGGCAGTCGGCCTTCAGCTCCTCGCGCTTCCGGTTGCGGACGACCGAGATGAAATTGCCGAAGTGATGGTCGTCGTCCTGGCCGGTGAATGTCTTGACCGCCTTGCCGGCCTTGTCGAACGCGGTGGACGCCCCGCCGCTCGTAAAGAGGACGTACCCGTCGGTGCCTTCGACGATGTTGCCGACGGTGCCGCCGCGGTAGACCGGTGTCGGCAGGCCGCGCACTTCGAAGATGAGCGACTTCTTGCCGTACGGCATCATCACGACCTGCGTGTTGGCGGTTTCGCCCGCGTCCACGTAGCCCACGCGGCCGCCGTAGCTGATCACCGCGTCGGGCAGCCGGTCCACACCGAGCGCCCAGCGGGCGATGTCCATCTGGTGGATGCCCTGGTTGCCGAGGTCGCCGTTGCCGGTGGACCACACCCAATGCCAGTCGTAGTGCAGCCTCGGTCTCGTCAGCGCATCCTTCGGGGCCGGACCGCAGTAGAGGTCGTAATCCACCGTCGCGGGCACTTCGTACACGCCCTTCGGTCCAATCGACGGCCGCCGCTTGTAGCAGAGCGCCCGTGAGATGAGGACCTCGCCGATGCCGCCGGATTTGATGTAGGCGATGGCGTCGGCGGTGGCGGGATTGCTGCGGTTCTGCGTGCCGGTCTGGCAGATGCGCCCGAGCTTGGTGGACGCCTCGACGACGCGCCGGCCTTCCGAGACGTTGTGGCTGATCGGCTTCTCGACGTAGACGTCCTTGCCGGCCTGCATGGCCCAGATCGCGGCGAGCGAATGCCAGTGGTTCGGCGCGGCGATGGACACGACGTGGACGGACTTGTCGTCGAGCGCCCGGCGCAGGTCCTGCACCAGCTTCGGCTCGAAGCCGCCCTGGCGCTTGGCGATGGCCTGCGGCGCCTGCCGAGGCGCCGCGTCGGGATCGCAGACGTAGGTGATGCGCGTGTTCAGGGCCGTGTTGGTGTAGCCCGACACGTGCGCCCCGCCGCGGCTGCCGGCGCCGACGATCGCCACATTGATGGTGTCGTTGGCGCTGCCCCGTCCGGTGGCCTGCCGGGCGAGCAGGGACGTCCCCGATCCCGCGGCCAGCGCCGCGGCCGTGGCCAACATCGACTCTTCGAGGAATTCGCGGCGGGTGCGCTTGGCCATGACGATCTCCAGTTGATAAACGACCGACTCGACGCCCGGTCACTGGACGATAGCATCTCTCAGTCGCGGTCGTTCGCGCAAACAGATGCACCCCGGCGTCGCCTCGCGGAAAGTGCACCCGCGCCGCTTGCACGCCCCACAGAACTGGACATAATATTCTGGCCATGGCCAGGAAGCGCGCCGCGTCGGTCCGGTACGGATCCGCCGAGTTCAAGGCGCGGTGCCTTGAGCTCGTGGACCGGGTCAAGGAATCGAGGACCGAGGTGATTGTCACGCGGCATGGCCGGCCCGTCGCCCGGCTCGCGCCCATCGATCCCTCCGAGCCGGTGTCGCTCGTTGGCTCCATGACCGGCTCGGTGGTGGCCTACGACGGGCCCTTCGAGCCGGTGCCCGGCGCCTGGGCGGTCAGCGGGCCAGACGACATCTGACGTGCTGCTGGACACACATGTCTGGATCTGGGCGGCCGACGGCGGCACCAGGCTGGGCGCGAGAACCCGACGCCGGCTCAAGCAGGTCACGAGCGCCGACAACGGCGCGGCCGCGTACCTCTCGGTGGCGTCCATCTTCGAAGCGGCCGCGCTCCACACGGCGGGCCGCCTTCGATTCACGCTGCCCCTCGAGCGGTGGGTCCGCGAGTCCATCGAGCGGAGTGGTCTCCGGATCCTGGACCTCGAACGGGATGTGGCCGTGGACGCCGGGCTCATTCCAGCCTCCGCCCTGGCGGATCCCATTGACCGCTGGCTCGTGGCGACCGCCCGGGAACACGGCCTCTCGCTCGTCACCGCCGATCGCCAGGTTCTGGAGTATGCAGGCCGCACGGGCCTTGTGCGCGCGATCGACGCGTCCGTCTGAGCGACCTGGCGCGCCGCGCTCACTCGGCTCGCATCCGCACCCGCATCAGCGCGCGCTCCCAGACCGCACGGCGGCGTTGGACATCCAGCATCGGCTCCACCGGAAGAGCCCAACACGCGTTGCCGGGCGGCGCCGAGGCGATGGCGGCGTCCACGACGGCCGCCGCCTCGGGCGCGACCTGCCAGCCTCCGGTGATGCGCTGCCGGGCGGGGCTGAACCGGATCCAGGAGGGGGTGAACCGCTGGGGAACCGGTGTAACCTGGCCGCGCCTGGACGATGCCCCACCTGGTCCCAGCTGCGTACTACGCGGCACCGATCTCCGACTTCCTGACTGAGACCACGGAATCAGTCGTCGGCGCACTGGCGATGAGGAGTGGCTCAATTGACGCCTCCCAGCGCGACGCCTGGGTCGGTCAAATCGCAGTGCTCAAACCCGCGGTTCGTGGGTGCGAGGGTTGGATATTCCTGGAATTCGACGTTCCACGAATCGGCAGCCGAATAGACGCAGTGCTTGTCTCGGGCCCCACGGTAGTTGTGATCGAGTTCAAGGTCGGTGAACGTGACTTCCGGATCGGCGATCACAATCAGGTGTGGGACTACGCGCTTGATTTGAAGAACTTCCATCGCGCCAGCCACACGGCGCCAATCCTGCCGATTCTTGTGGCCACTGAAGGTCCTGGCGCACCGCTTCACCTGCTGGATCCTGCCGACGATGGCGTCTTCCCGCCTATGAGGTGCAATGCTTCCAGGCTCGCCGAGGCCATTCGCCTCGCCCTGAGCCGCACGGCAGGGCCGCCACTTGATCCGCTCGTCTGGAGCCGTGCGCCGTATTACCCAACGCCCACGATCATCGAGGCCGCCCAGGCGCTCTACTCACACCATTCGGTCGACGCGATCGCTCGCAATGACGCAAAGGCGCAGAATCTCGGCGTGACATCTGCACGTGTCGAAGAAATCATTGAGAAGTCGAGACGGCTTCGCCAAAAGGCAATCGTCTTCGTGACCGGAGTGCCTGGCGCCGGCAAGACGTTGGTTGGGCTAAATATCGCTACGCACAAGCGCGGAGAGACTCCGACGCACGCCGTGTACCTGTCTGGCAACGGACCACTGGTCACCGTGCTGAGTGAAGCCCTGGCGCGCGACGAGGTCGCCCGCCGGCGGCGACAGAATGACAGGACTCGGAAGGGGGTCATCAGACAGTCCATCAAGGCCTTCATTCAGAACGTTCATCATTTCCGGGACGCCGGTCTCAAGGACGCCGGGCCTCCACCTGATCGCGTCGTGATTTTCGATGAGGCGCAGCGCGCGTGGAATCGCGAGATGACATCCGACTTCATGCGCCGCAAGAAAGGTCGTCCCGGCTTCACCCAGTCCGAGCCAGAGTTCCTGCTGTCTTATCTCGACCGTCATGACCACTGGTCAGTCGTCACTTGCCTCGTGGGAGGCGGACAGGAGATCAATCGAGGAGAGGCCGGCATTTCTGCCTGGCTCATCCGAGAAGACCAGAACCAGCACGGTTACATCGACACGTCCATCGCCGGTGTCTTTCACAACGAGCGGGCCGCTCGGTGGACGGTGGGCATCGGCGTCGGGCTGGGTCTGATGGGGGCCGCGCTGCTCAGCCGCTCCATGACGTCGCTGCTCTTCAACGTCCAGCCGACCGATCCCACGGCGTATGTCGCGGTGTCGTTCGTGCTGATCGCCGTGGCGCTGCTCGCCAGCTATCTCCCGGCCCGCCGCACGTCCCGCATCGATCCGCTCATTGCGTGACGGGATGAGTGAACGTCGCTCGCCGGGGCTTTCAGCTAACTGGTGATCGATGGCTGGTCACTGGCGCGCTTGACGAACTTGTAGACGTGGGCGGCGTTCCTCCAGAAATACTTCTCCGCCTGCGCCCGAGTCTTCGTGGAGAAGAACTTCTTCATGAGCCCCACTTCCTCCGAGATCGTGGCGACGCCGTAGGAGTTGGGATAGTCGCTGCCGAAGATCACCCGGTCCTCGCCGAACATGCCGTAGAGATAGTCTAGTCGGTCACGTAAGACTGAGTAGTCATCCACGACCTGTCGCGTGTCTTGCCGCGGATGATAGACCCCGGACAGCTTGACGAAGATGTTCGGCCGGTCCGCCATCTCCTTGACGAGCGTCTCATAGACGCTCCGGTTCTCGGGAGTGGGATCGAATGACGGCAGATGATCCATGATGACGCGCAAGGTCGGATGGGCGTCGGCCAGCAGCACATTGGCCGTCATCAACGGGATTGAAGGATTCGCGGTGTCCTGCGCCAGGTCGGCCTCTGCCAGGAGCTTGAGATTCTCCACGGCGGCGCGGTCGAGCGTCACTTTGCCGTTGGTGTTGGTGTAGAAGCGGCTGGCGCGGATCGCACGGTACAGCGGATTCTTCCGGAACCGTCCCAGAAACTCGCCGAACTCTGGATTGTAGGGATCGAGCCTTCCCGAGACCGCAACGATGATCGGATGGGGCTGGGCGACTTCCAGGTACCAGAGATTGTCTTCCACCCACGCGCTGGACTCTACGACGATGGCGCCCACGATGCCCGAAGGCCTGGCGAGCGGCGCGTAGAGACCGGGAAGAGACGTCTTGGATTGCTCACGGTATGAGGCCGACCCCATGTAGGTCGCACCTTGCGGCCTCGTGCCGTCGAAGAGATGAATATGCGCGTCGATGATCGGAACACCGTCGACGCTGCCACCGAACGTGTCCGTGCCTTGCGGCCGACCGGCCGTGGGGATTTCCGGCGGTGCACTGGGTCCGTCCTGCGGGCGGGCCGTTCCGGCTGCCGCGGCGTGGTCGACGCGTGTGGCGATGGCAGTCGCTGCGGCCGCCGTCATGTCGAGGAAGGTCCGCCGCGTCACATCCATGTTTCCAGCCGCGCTCTTTCCCACTCAGTCTAACGGCGGCACGGGCCGACGCGGCGACGAATGTCAAGCAGGCGTCCGGAACCGTCCGGGACGAACCCGTCAGCCGACGGGGGTGTCCGTCAGGTCCGCCTCCAGGTCTGCCAGCCCGCTCAGGGCGTCCAGGAGGACGCTCACGTCGGCGTCCGTGTCGGTCAGGCGAGACTGCACGAGCCTGAAGCCCGTGACATATCGGGCATCGTTGCCATCGTCAGGCCGGCAGTGCACGGCCGCGCCTTCGATGAGGACTTGAAGACCTCCAGCCGTGGTGAAGAGGAACAGGCGCCTCGCGCCCTGCGGAAATGGCAGCGCGCTCTCGACCGAGAATCCCAACGGCCCCATGTCGCGCAACTCCACCGGCAGCGGCAGCGACACCAGCCGTCCTTGAATCCGGCCCAGCACCTGGAGCCGGGGAGCCCGGCGACGTTCTTTCATAGGCATATGAGTCGGCTCCTGGCGCAACTGCGCGGAGCGGTGGACTCAGGGGCAAAGTCCGTGCCAGCACCCGAGCCTTCACAGCCGGAACGCCGTCGTCGTCCAATAATGTGGCCAGGTTCATGACCGAAACCTCCGCGCTCGAAGATGTCGCCCGCCTCGCGATTGACGGCGGCCTGCGAACCGGGCCCTCGATCAGACCTTCTTGATGTCCGCGCGCATGAAGTTCTCGGCGGCAATCGGCGAGCCGGCGAGGCGACGCAGTGGCCACGAGGAGAAGTTCGGCTGTGACTACGTCACTTGATCAGCCAGGCGAACAGCTCCTGCATGAACACGCCGCTGTCCTTGCCCCAGTACGTCGTTCTCGTCGGATCTCGCGGGACGCCCGTGAGTCGCACGCCGTCGGCCGTCCCCAGAAAGAGCGTCACCATGGCGTCGCCGAGGACGATGACCTTGCCGCCCTTGCCGACGGTCGCAAACGCGCCGAACACCTGGCCGGGCTGGCCGGCCTTGTCCAACTGCCACGCGAAGGGCGTGCCCCCCTCAACCGCCCGGCCGCCGCTGAAGGGCAGCTCGCGATCGGCCGCGTTGATGACGCCCCTCTTCGCGATCGCGCCGTTGTTGTGCAGGTACTCGGTGTCGTCGGTGAGCTTCAAGCCGAACGGCGCGATAAGGTCGTTGACGCGCGTCGTCGCCAGCGGCGCCCGGCGCTCTTCGTCGAACGCCAGCAGGAGCGATCCTCCCTGCTTGACGAAGCCGGCGATCGCGTCGCGTTCGCCCGGCGTGAACTCCTGCAGCGGGACGCGCAGCACGAGCACCCGGTAGCCCTCGAGGGCCTTCGCGGTAATCGGTCCCTGGGAAGGCACGATCTCGGCGCCGAGCTTTGCCGCGATCACACTGTAAGGACCAGCGAGAGGCGCCTGGCCGTGAGCCTGGTCCGCGTAGATGCGAGCGGATGCCTTCCCGGGCTTCGCTCCTGGCGTCGACTGCGCCTGGACCGACGCCGAGAGGAGCACCATACTCAGAATCGCGAAGGTCTTCATCTCCTGCCTCCTGTGGCGGCGTGGGTCGCAGGACGATCCTACTTCCAAGGGACGGCGCCAGTGAGCCATCGCCGCACGGCCTCCGTCCCTCCAGAGGCTGAACGCTGTCAACGTCGTGACCCAGCAGGCGAAGGCTGAACAAACGCGGCGAGGTACTCCCCCGTCAGCGTCGACTTCCCCGCCACCAGGTCGGCCGGCGTGCCTTCGAACACGATCCGCCCGCCGTCGTGGCCCGCGCCCGGCCCGAGGTCGATGATCCAGTCGGCGTGCGCCATCACCGCCTGGTGATGCTCGATCACGATGACCGACGTGCCGGCGTCGACCAGCCGATCGAGGAGCCTGAGCAGCTGCGCGAGGTCGGCCAGGTGCAGCCCGGTGGTCGGCTCGTCGAGCACGTAAACGCCGCCTTCTTCACCCATGTGCGTCGCAAGCTTGAGCCGTTGCCGCTCGCCGCCCGACAGCGTGGTGAGCGGCTGGCCGAGCCGCAGGTAGCCGAGCCCGACGTCGGCCATGCGCTGCAGGATCGCATGCGCGGCCGGCGTCTCCGCCTTGCCGGCACCGAAGAACCGCACCGCGTCGTCCACCGACAGGTCGAGCACCTCGGCGATGTTCAGCTTCCCGAGCCGGTACTCGAGCACCGACGCCTGGAACCGCCGGCCCTCGCAGTCCTCGCACATGGTGGTGACGCCGGCCATCATGCCGAGGTCGGTGTAGATCACGCCCGCGCCGTTGCAGGTGGGGCAGGCGCCCTCGGAGTTGGCGCTGAATAGCGCGGGCTTGACGCCGTTGGCCTTCGCGAACGCGCTGCGGATCGGATCGAGCAGGCCCGTGTAGGTCGCCGGGTTGCTCCGCCGCGAACCGCGGATCGGCGTTTGATCGACCGCCACCACGCCATCTCGGCTGAACACGGATCCGTGAATCAGCGAGCTCTTGCCCGACCCGGCCACGCCAGTGACCACGACGAGGACGCCGAGCGGGATGTCGACATTGACGTTCTTCAGGTTGTGGGTGCGGGCGCCGCGCACCGTAATCACCCCCGATGGCTTCCGCACCGACGGCTTCAGGGCGGTCCGGTCGGAGAGATGTCGCCCGGTGAGCGTGCCGCTTTTCCGCAGCCCGTCGACGGTGCCCTCGAAGACGACTTCCCCGCCGGCGGCGCCGGCGCCGGGACCGAGATCGACGACGTGGTCGGCGATGGCGATCGTCTCCGGCGTGTGCTCGACCACGAGGACGGTGTTGCCCTTGTCGCGCAGCCGCAACAGGAGGTCGTTCATCCGCTGGATGTCGTGCGGGTGCAGTCCGACCGTCGGCTCGTCGAAGACGTAGGTCACGTCGGTGAGCGACGAGCCGAGGTGGCCGATCATCTTGGTGCGCTGCGCCTCGCCGCCCGACAACGTGCCGGACGGTCGGTCGAGGCTGAGGTAGCCCAGCCCGATCTCCACGAACGAGTCGAGCGTGTGCCGCAGCTTCGCCAGCAGCGGCGCGACCGACGGCTCGTTCAGACCGCGCACCCACTCGGCCAACTCGTTGATCTGCATGGCGCAGGCGTCGGCGATGTTGATCTTCCTGATCTTCGACGATCGGGCGGCCACATTGAGCCTGGTGCCCTTGCAGTCGGGACAGGTGGTGAACGTGACCGCACGCTCCACGAACGCGCGGATGTGCGGCTGCATCGCGTCGACGTCCTTGGACAGGAACGACTTCTGGATCCGCGGGACCAGGCCCTCGTAGGTGAGGTTCAGTTTGTCGACCTTCACCTTCCTCGGCTGGTCGTGGAGGAAAATGTGGAGTTCTTTCTTGGTGTACTTGCGGATCGGCTTGTCCGGATCGAGGCCCGCAGCCGCGAACATGCGCACGTACCAGCCGTCCGCGG
>CAZFAT010000109.1:0-3129 GCA_964517075.1 uncultured Solibacteraceae bacterium | reverse complement strand
ATCCCGGGTCGGTCCCGTCACGGCCCCCAGCCGCTCGGCGAACGGCACCACGGTGATCTCGTCGTTCTCGCGCAGGCGCGCCGGCAACTGTCGCGCGGCATCGCGCACGAACGGCATCCGCCGCGACATGCTCTGACTGCTGTCGACGAGCAGGGTGTAGCTGGCCGGCTCGATGTCGGTCGCCCCGAGGTCGAGCGCCTGGGGCACACCGTCCTCGAGGACGGTGAAATCAGCCGTCTTCAGATCGTTGACCGGGCGGCCTCGCGCATCGCGCACGGACGGTTCGAGCACGACACTCGACACGTGCGTTGTTCCGGTGACAACCAGGGGCTCGAGCGCGACGAGATCGCGCGCGGTGGCGCCCAGCGAATCGGCCACCTGGGCGACGATCTCGCGGCGCCTGAAGGGATTGTCGTCGGACCACTCGATCGCGTATGGGGGGCCGTCCTTGTCCTCGCCCACGAGCGTCCCGTCCACGAAGAACTGGATCGGACTGAGCGACCCGGCCGACGGTGTCACCCGCGCGACGATGCGGACCGGACCCGACATGCCGGTGCGGCCGAGCGGCGAGGTGATCTGGATGGCCAGGGCCGTCGGCGCCCCGGGTAGAGGATCCTGCTGACCGGAGGCCGCGTGCACGGTCGCGGCGAACAGGCCCGCGACGGTCACCACGAGCGACGGCGTCAGGCGGCGGCGTCGCCGCCGCCAGCGAACGGCTCCGGCGACCCGAGGGGGACAAAGTCCCCCCGCCGAGCGAACGAGCGGCAGCGAGTGAGCCGCCGGAGCGGAGTGGGGCGTAGGGGACCCCACGAGCGACGGCGTGAGGGGGGTGCGGCGGGGACGAAGTCCCCCCGCCTGTTTAATTGGCCCGCGAAACACCCTGGTCTTCGTCCACAAAGTACGTCGCGCAGGCGGATTCGAGGAGTTCGGGGGTCAGCTGGCGCGGCTCACCCCGGTAGAGCGCGAGCGCCAGCGCCTGTTCGATCAAATCGCGCGGCTGGCAGCCGCGCATCTTGGCGTGGTGCTTCGGGTACACGCGGGTCAGCAGGTCGTGGACGATCGCCGGGTCGAACGTCAGCGTCCGCTCGCGGCAGCAGTTCGCGAAGATCTGCTGGAAGTCGGCTTCCGTCGGATTCTCGGCCGCCACCTTGTAGTGAATGCGCCGCAGGAATGCCTCGTCCACCAGTTCTACCGGCTTGATGTTCGTCGCGAAGACCGGCAGCACCATGAACGGGATCGCCACCTTCTGGCCGGACTGGAGCGACAGGTAGTCCGTGCGCGACTCCAGCGGGGTAATCCAGCGGTTGAGGATCGCCTGCGGACTGCACTGTTGCCGGCCGAAGTCGTCGATGATCAGGACGCCGCCGTTGGCGAGGAGCTGGATGGGTGCGCGGTAGAAGCCGGCGTTCTGGCTGTAGGTCAGCTCGAGGTGCTCGAGCTGCAGCTCGCCGCCCACCATCACCGCGGGCCGCCGGCAATGGACCCAGCGCCCGTCGTGACGGACGGTCGATTCGAGCCCGGGCCCCAGCGGCTCATCGGGCAGCCGCTCGTGATTGACGGGGTCGAACACCTGAATCAGGCTGCCGTCCACCTCGATCGCATGCGGAATCCACACATCACCCGGCAGGACATTCCGGATCCCCTGCGCGATGACCGTCTTCCCGTTGCCGGGAGGCCCGTACACGAACAGGGAGTGGCCGGCGTTGATCGCCGGGCCGAGCTGGTCCAGCACGCGCTCGCTCAGCACCAGGTGCCCGAAGGCCTCCTTGACCTGCCGCCGGGTGGCCGGCTGCTCCACGGTCTGCTTGAACGCCGCCATGTAGCGGCGGTACTGATCGATCGGCACGGGCGCCACACCCGTGTACATGTTGCGATCGAGAAAGGTGGCCGCGTGCTCGCGGCCGAGCTGCGTGATGCGGTAGCGATACGAAGGCGCGCCCAGCGACGTGCCCCCGACGATCTCGCACAGCCGCTGCGTCTTCATCATCTCGACGCCCGGCTCGATGACGGAGAAGCCCAGCCCGAGCCGCTCGGCCAGCTCCATGCCGTTCAGCTCGCCGGCGAAGTGCAGCGCCTTGACGAGGAGGTGCAGGATCTCGTCGGGGCGCAGTCCCGTCTCGGCCAGCGTGCGCGGCGCGGGAAGCTCGACGGGGGATTCGATGTCGATCACAGGCATCGTGGACTCCACTGAAGCGAACGTTCCGGATGTCACTCGGTGCTGCCGGCGAGCGGAGCCGGCGGAACAGGCTCCGCCCGTCCGCACGGCCGCCGACCGTGGCGCTGGAGGGGGAGCCGCACGTCGGGCGTGCCGCTCGGACGCCGCGGACCGGCCGACTAGTCCTCGCGGTTCAACCGGGACCGGCGCCGCATGAGGTAGAGCACGAACACCACGGCCGCTGCCCCGAACGCCACGATCTGGTACGTCTCCATCCGTGCCTCCTCTGCTACTGACCCAACACCTGACCGAACAGCACGCGCATGAACCTGATCACGGCCGGCCCGAGGGTCACCACGAAGAAGGCCGGGAACAGGGCGAACACGAGCGGGAAGACGAGCTTCACACCGATCTTGGCGGCCCGCTCCTCGGCGCGCTGCCGGCGCTTCGTCCGCGACGTCTCGGCATGCGTCCGGAGCGCCTGCGACACGCTCGTGCCGAACCGGTCGGTCTGGACGAGCATCGCCACCAGCGCGCGCACGTCTTCGACGCCCGTTCGGCTGGCAAAGTTGCGGAACGCCTCGAGCCGGGGCTTGCCCGCGCGTGTCTCGGTGATGATCATCCGGAACTCTTCGGCGAGTGCCGGATAGGCGATCCCCAGTTCGTCGCTGACTTTCAGGATGGCCTGGTCGATCGCGGAGCCGGCCTCGAGGCACACGATCATCAGGTCCAACGCGTCGGGCAGGCCGTTCTGAATGACCTTCTGGCGCTTGGCGATCAGCCGCTCGAGCACGAACGACGGCAGCAGCCACCCGATAATCGCCCCAGCGGCGCCCAAGATCCAGGAGGCCGGCGGGGGCAGGAGCGTGAACGCCAGCCCCCCCAGCACCACCGGCAACACCACCTGGCCCAGCGAGTACACCGCGATGGGCGTGAGCGTCTGGTACCCGGCCCGCATGAATCGCTTCCGGAGG
>CAZFAT010000108.1:0-9441 GCA_964517075.1 uncultured Solibacteraceae bacterium | reverse complement strand
GCAGCGGGCTTCTTCTTGAGCGGCTTTGGCATGCCCCATCATCGCACGCTGGAGATCGCGCCGGACGATCCAAGGACTTGAAAGGAGCCCACTACCCGCTGGCCGCGCGGCTTGACGCGCTTTTTTCCGGTTCATATACTGGCGCGGTTCTTCGGGCGCCGCAGGGCCCCGGAGTGGGCTCGTCGTCAGAAAGGACAACGGCATGCAGTCTCGCTATACCCGGGTGGCCGTGCTGGTCGTGGGCGTTGCCCTGGCGGCCGCCGGCTGTGGGAAGTACTCCATCAGCAACATTCGGGCGCTGAAGGCCTTCCAGGACGGCAGTGATGCCTACAAGAAGGGCGATTTCGCCGGCGCGATCACGCACTATCAGGAGTCCATCGACCGCAACCCGGAGTTCGGCTTCGCCTACTTCTTCCTGGGCAACAGCTACGACAACCTCTTCAAGCCCGCGCGCAGGGGTGAGCCGGCCAACGACCAGAACCTGGTCAAGGCCACCGAACACTACCGGACGGCCATCCAGAAGCTCGCGACCTCGCCAGAGCCTCAAGCGCCGATGATCCGGCAGCGGTCCTACGAGTTCCTGATCGCCGCCTACGGGCCTGACAAGCTCAACGACTTCTCGCAGGCCGAACCGCTGGCGCTCGAGCTGATCAGCATCGATCCGAACGAGCCCGGCAACTACTCGGCCCTGTCGCGGCTCTACGAAGACCAGGGCCGCTATGATGAGGCCGAGGCCGTCCTGCAGAAACTGGCGGCGCAGCGGCCGAACGACCCGCTGACCTACCAGTTCCTCGCGGGGTACTACGACCGGCAGGGCAACTTCGAGAAGACCATCGAGGCCTGGAAGCAGCGCGCGAATGCCGAGCCGATGAACCCCGAGGCCTGGCAGGCGATTGCGGTGTTCTACTTCGACGAAATCTTCACGAACAGGGAGCTCCGGACGCCGGTGGCTCGTGATTACGCCATCGAAGGGATCCAGGCCACCGATCGGGCGATCGAGCTGAACTCCGATTACTACGAAGCCGTCGCCTACAAGAACATCCTGCTGCGCCAGCAGGCGCTGAGAGAGCGCGACCCTGCAGTCCAGAAGAGGCTGATTGCGGAAGCGGACGTGCTCCAGAAGCGGGCCGAGGGACTCCAGGCCAAGCAAGCGGGTCAAGCGGCGGCCGCGGCGGGAACCCCACAGAAGTAGCTGGCCCACCCCATCGGAGACACCAAGGGCCGTGCGAACAGCGTTCGCACGGCCCTTGCGTTGTCTGTGTGTCCGCAGCCGCCTGGCCTCAGCCCGGCGGCCAGGCGGTCAGTCGCCGCCGAGCGCCGGGAGGCCCTGCGCCTCGCGGCGCATGCCCTCGGTCACGATGCCGATCTTCTCCACGCCGGCGCCGATGGCCGCGTCGATGACGACCATGATGTCGCCATAGCGGACGTTGGGCGCGCCGATCATGAAGAGCGTCTTCTCGCGCCGCGTCTCGAAGATCTCCTTGAGGCGCCGCTCCGCGTCGTAGACGGCCACTTCCTGCTTGTTGACCGTCAGCCGGCCGTCGGCCGAGTACTCCGCGACGACCTGGCCGAGGATGTCCGCCGCGTTGGCATTGGTGTTCGTCTCGAGCGGCAGGTTCACGTCCATGCCCCGCTGGTTGAGGGGGAGGGCGGCCAGGAAGATGACGAGCATGACCAGCAGCACGTCAATGAGCGGCGTGACGTTCATGTCCGCCGAGACGACGGGCGCTTTGACACTGATGACCTTGTCCGCGCCGTGATGCATGTGGGCGTGTGACATCAGTCGCTCCCCCCTCCCTGACGATCATCGGGCGGCGGGTCGGCGATCAGCGCCACCGACTCGATCTGGGCAAGGCGCAGGGCGTCCATCATCTTCATGATGGCGCCATACGGGGCGTCCTTGTCCCCCTTGAGATAGATCGTCTTCTCAGACGATTCCTCGAGGGCATCTTTCAGCCTCTGGACGATATCGCCCTCGAGATACTCGATCGCATTGACGTACAGCTTGCTCTGCGCGTCGATGAACACCACGATCTGTTCGGCGGTGTCCGGCTTGGCCAGGCTGTTCCTGGCCTGGGGCAGCGTGAGCTGCACCGGGGTCTGCAGCAGTGGCGCGACCAGCATGACGATAATCAGCAGCACCAGCATCACGTCGACCAGCGGCGTGACGTTGATGTCCGATTTGACGCCTCCCTGGGCGCCGCCAACGTCCATTGACATGGCAGAAACTCCTGGGCGCTGACGACGGCCGGGCGCGCCCGGCCGTCAGACGCCCGCCGGGCTAGGCCGTCTTCTTGATGAAGTAGTCCACGAGCTCGGACGACGAGTTGTCCATCTCGACGTTGAAGTACTCGAGCCGGCCCGTGAAGTAGTTGTACATCCACACCGCCGGGATCGCGACGACGAGCCCGAGCGCCGTTTCCACGAGGGCTTCCGAAATACCGCCCGAGACCGCGCCGAGGCCGCCCGACCCGGTGGTCGAAATGCCGTGGAACGCGTTGATGACGCCGATGACCGTGCCGAGCAGCCCGACGAAAGGCGCGGTCGCCCCGATCGTCGCGAGCGACGGGATGCCCTTCTTGAGGTCGTTGGCCGTCAGCGCGGTGCCGCGCTGGATGGCGCGGCGCACCGTGTCGACGATGTCATCGCGTGTGAGGTTGCCGCCGGAGTCCTGCTGGAACTGATACTCCTGCAGTCCCGCGAGCACGACCTTGGCCAGGTGGCTGTACTGATACGTCTTCGCCTGGGAGACCGAGAGCGCGTCCTTCAGCCGGCCTTCCTTGAGGTGCTTGGCCACCTGCGGCGCGTAGAGTTTCGACTGCTTCCGCGCCTGGGCAAAGGTGTAGTACCGCTCGATCGCCACGCCGAACGACCACATCGACATGAAGACCAGAATGATCGCCACCGCCTTGGCGACCCAGCCCATCTCTTCCCACATGCCCATCAAATTCATGTCACCCATTACGGCCTCCGATAAACCTTTCGAGTTCTGCGCGACTCAGCCAACGATGAACGCCGGCGCCTCCGGGAGCGCCGGCGTTCGCGGATACTTGAGCTGTCCTGAATCTAGTTGAGCTTGAAATTCACCTGCACCGACAACTGCACTTCGACAGGCTCGCCATTGAGAATCGTCGGTGAGTAGACCCACTGCTGCACGGCGGAGACCGCGGCTTCCCGGAGGACCGGGAACGGCACGCCACTGACCGCCTTGGCGTCACGCACGCGGCCGTCCTTGCCGATGATGGCCTCGACGTAGACCGGCCCGGCCATCTTGGCCGCCTTGGCCACGGCTGGATACGTGGGCTCGACCCGCTTCTGGAGCGTCGGCTCCTTGATGTTGCCGCCGACCGTGTACACCTTCTGGGGTGGCGGCGGCGGTGCGCTCAGTCCGCCGGCTACACCCGGCAGCGCCCGGATGCCGCCCTGGACCGCCCGGCTCACGCCAATCTGCGGTGGCGGGGGCGGCGGCGGTTCCACCTTGATCTCCCGCGGCGCTTCGATCGGCGCGGCGTTGAAGTTGACGTCCACCGGCGGCGGCACTGCAGACGGGGGCGGGGGCGGAGGAGGCGGGGGGGGCGGGGGCGGCGGGGGCGGCGGGGGCAGCGCCGCGAACGCCAGGACCGACTGCGGCGTCAGCAGCATGTCGCTCGCCAGGAGCGGGATGACGATCAGCAGGAAGAGCGCAACGGAGTGCACCAGAATCGACAGCGGCACCGTATACCACTGCTTGGTCCCCACCTTGATTGAGGGTTCCACGACGTCGCCAAACATGTCGCGTGGCACAACGAACCTCCTAGCAGCCGGTGACGCCCGGGGCCCTGAACGCCGGGCGCCGGCGGCCCGTCGGACCCTCAACACGAGCGCGCCACCGAGTCACCCCGATGCTGTTCCGCTGCCCGCCGTCGGAAGGCCCGGAATTATAGTCAGACCCAAAAAACAGTGTCAACGAACTCGTCATCCCGGTTAGACACCACCCGGCCGCAATGGGTCCACCGAACCCGGCCGGCGGCCCCGGTGCGGCCCCATCCCGGCCCGTTCAGCGGGTGGCGACGATGCGCATCCCGTAAAAGGACCGCCAGACGAAGAATAAAGCCACCGCAGAGAAGGCCAACGCCAGCGTGCCCGTGAACCAGGCGCCGTGGAGGCCGGCAGTCTGCACCGCCAGTTCCACCGCCAGCAGGCCGAAGAGCGTCGTGAACTTGATGACCGGGTTCATGGCCACCGACGAGGTGTCCTTGAACGGGTCCCCTACCGTGTCACCCACGACCGTCGCGGCGTGGAGATCGGTGCCCTTCTGCTTCAGCTCGACCTCGACGATCTTCTTGGCGTTGTCCCACGCGCCCCCCGCGTTGGCCATGAAGATGGCCTGGAAGAGGCCGAAGAGCGCAATGGAGATCAGGTAGCCGATGAAGAAGAACGGCTCGAAGAACGCGAACCCGAGCGTCGCGAAGAAGACGGTCAGGAAGATGTTGAACATGCCCTTCTGCGCGTACTGGGTGCAGATGGCGACGACCTTCTTCGAGTCCTCCACCGAGGCCCGGATGGCGCCGTCGAGCTTGATGTTGGCCTTGAGGAACTCCACCGCCCGGTAGGCGCCGGTCGTCACGGCCTGCGTCGACGCGCCGGTGAACCAGTAGATCATCGCACCGCCGGCGATGAGGCCCAGCAGGAAGGGCGGGTGGAGAATCGACAGCTTCGCCACCAGTTCCGGCTGGAGCCCCGCGGTCAGCACCATGATGATCGAGAAGATCATCGTCGTCGCGCCCACGACGGCGGTGCCGATCAGCACGGGTTTGGCCGTGGCCTTGAAGGTGTTGCCGGCGCCGTCGTTCTCCTCGAGGTTGTGCTTCGCCCGCTCGAAGTTCACGTCGAAGCCGTGGGTCCGCTTGAGCTCGGCCTCGATGTTCGGCAGCGACTCGATCGTGGACAGCTCGTACACCGACTGCGCATTGTCGGTCACCGGCCCGTAGGAATCCACGGCAATGGTGACCGGCCCCATGCCGAGGAACCCGAAGGCGACCAGGCCGAAGGCGAAGACCGCCGGCGCGACCATGCCGATGTCCGCGAACCCGAACGCGCTAACCTGATACGCGATCCACATGAGCACCATGATGCTCATGCCGAGCCAGAAGGCCGAGAAGTTGCCGGCCACCAGCCCCGACAAGATGTTGAGCGACGCGCCGCCCTCGCGCGACGAACTCACGACCTCGCGGACGTGCGCCGACTGCGTGGACGTGAAGATTTTCACCAGTTCCGGAATGATGGCCCCCGCCAGGGTGCCGCACGTGATCACCGTGGACAACTTCCACCAGAGCGTGGGGTCGCCGCCCGGCCCGAGCGTGGGAATGAGCAGGTACGACGCCACGTAGGTGAGTGCCACCGAGACGATGGAGGTCAGCCAGACGAGCCGGGTCAGCGGCGCCTCGTAGTTCATGACGTCCGCGGTGGCGTATTGCGCCCGCGCGAGCGCCTCGTTCACCCAGTACGACAGGGCGGAGGCGATCACCATGACAATGCGCATCATGAAGATCCAGACCAGCAGCTGGACCTGCGTGGCCTGATCGGCCACCGCGAGCAGGATGAACGAGATCAGCGCCACGCCCGTGACGCCGTAGGTCTCGAATCCGTCGGCCGAGGGCCCGACCGAGTCGCCGGCGTTGTCGCCGGTGCAGTCCGCAATCACCCCCGGATTGCGGGCATCGTCCTCCTTGATCTTGAAGACGATCTTCATCAGGTCGGCGCCAATGTCGGCAATCTTGGTGAAGATGCCCCCCGCGATGCGTAGGGCCGACGCGCCGAGCGACTCGCCGATGGCGAAGCCGATGAAGCAGGCGCCCGCGTAGTCGCCCGGGATGAACAGCAGGATCACGAGCATCAGGAGCAGCTCGACGCTGATCAGCATCATGCCGATGCTCATGCCCGCCTTGAGCGGAATGGCATAGCACGGGAAGGGCTTGCCGCCGAGGCTGGCAAAGGCGGTCCGCGAGTTGGCGAAGGTGTTCACGCGAATGCCGAACCAGGCGACACCGTAGCTGCCGCCGATACCGATCAGGCTGAAGAGCAGGATGATGGTGACCTTCAGCGCGGACATGTGCTGCAGGACGCCGAAATAGAACGCGATGATGACGCCGATGAAGAGCTCGAGAATGAGGAGGAACTTGCCCTGCTGGATGAGATAGGTCTTGCAGGTCTCGTAAATCAGCTCGGAGATCTCCCGCATCGAGTGGTGCACGGGCAGGTTCTTGAGCTGCGTGTACGCCACGAGCCCGAAGACGAGCCCCAGCGCGGAGACCAGCAGGCCGGAGTACAGCAGCGTGTGCCCGTCGATCCCCCCAAGGAACGTCACCTGCCCGAGATCGGGCAGCACCAGGTTCGCTTCGCCACCAGGTGCGTGGACCGGCGCCGCCGCGCCGGGCGCCGGCTGCTGCGCGCCCACACCGACGGTGACCGCCGCGACGACCGCCGCGCCGACCATCGCCAGTCGAATCATCCCTGCGACACTCCGCTTCATGCTTCGCTTCTCCCTGGCCCCGACGGTGCTGACGGTGCCGCCCACTCCGCGCGTGTGGCCTGCATGCGATCGGGCAGACCCAGACCGCCCGTGAGAAAGACCCGGACGCCCTCCTCGACCGTCAGGTCGGGGTACAGCAAGCGGTCCGGCGGACACACGACCACATCCCCGAGGTACAGGTGGTTGGTCGGCACGTAGACGGCGACCAGCGGCTCGGCGCCCTGCCCGCGCTCCACCACGAATTCCTTGGTCAGGAACCCGAGCACGTAGCCGCGCCGACCATCCTCGACCAGGACGATGCGCTTGAACCCGACTTCGCTGTCCGGCGAGAAGGCCGTGAGCAGCTGGCGGACGGGAGCATACACCGTCCGAAACAGCGGGATGTGGAGCAGCAGTTGCTCGGTGCGCTCGACGAGGCGCCGGCCGATGACGTTCGTGGCCAGCGTCCCGGCGGCCAGCAGGATGGCGGCGGTCGCCAGCAGGCCCAGGCCGGGGAGATCGCGGTCGAGCAGCCGCGGGCCCAGCCCGCTCGTCAGCCCCTCCGTCCACCGGAAGATCCAGACGATGGCGACGACACTGACGACGAGCGGGACGGTGACGAACAGCCCGGCAATGAAGCGCTGACGCAGCCACTGCCACATGGTCTACACCAATCCGGCGGCCAGGGCCGCAAACAGCGCCAGGCCCGCGACGATGCGGTACCAGGCAAAGGGCGCGAAGCCCGATCGCGAGACGAATCGCAGAAACGGCCTGACGATGACGAGCGCGGCGAAGAACGCGGTGACGAAACCCACGGCAATCTCAGCCGCGCGGTCGCTGCCCAGCTCGTGGCGGATTTCCCAGAAGTCGTGCACGAAGGCGCCCGCCATGGTTGGCATGGCCAGAAAGAAGGAGAATTCCGCCGCCGCGGGCCGATCGAGCCGCATCAGCAGACCGCCCACGATCGTGGCGCCCGATCGCGAGACGCCCGGGATGAGGGCCAGGGTCTGACACAGCCCGATCCCGAGCGCGCGGGCGAACGGAGTGCGCTCGGCATCGAGCACCACGGGCACCGGACGGAAGCGCTCGACCATCAGCATCACGACGCCCCCCACCACGAACGCCGTCGCAATCACGGGAACGCTGTAGTAGAGGACCGTCTTCACGAAGTTCGCCAGCAGGGCACCGGCGACGAGCGCAGGGAGGAAGGCGACCGTCACCATCAGCGCGAAACGCCGCGCGTCCGGCTCGGAGGGCAGCCCGGTCAGGACGCGGAAGATCTTCACGCGATACAGCCACATCACCGCCAGGACCGACCCGAACTGGACCATGACCGTGAACACGCCGCCGGGATCGGGGAACCCGAGGGCGCGTTCCGCCAGGAGCAGGTGCGCCGTCGACGACACCGGCAGGAACTCGGTGAGGCCCTGCAGGATGCCCAGGAGCGCCGCCTGGAGCAGGGGGTGATGCAGTGTCACGGGGGAGCGTGCAGCCTGGAACCCGTCTCTGCTTTCGGCCCCTACGCCCGGCGCCGCGCGTCCGCACCCGCCCGGGCGGCCTGCGTCACGGGCTGCCGCTTGCTGAGGACGATGGCGATCGCCGCGGCGATGAACACGGTCGAATAGGTGCCGGCCACGATGCCGACGAGCATGGAAAAGGCGAAGCCCCGAAGCACCTCGCCCCCGAGCACGAACAGCGACGACACGGCCAGGAATGTCGTGCCGGCGGTGATGATCGTCCGCGCCAGCGTCTGGTTCACCGCGCGGTTGACGATCTGCTCGAGCGGCTCGCGGCGCGCCAGGCGCTGATTCTCCCGGACCCGGTCGAAGATGACGATCGTGTCGTTCACCGAGTACCCGGCAATGGTCAGAATGGCCGCGACGATGTTCAGGGTCAGGTCGTACCCGAACCACATCAGAAACGCGAGGACGACGAGGATGTCGTGGAAGGTTGCCACGACGGCGCCGATCGCGAAGGCGAAGCGGAAGCGGATGCCAATGTAGACGAGGATGCCGCCAACGGCGGTGAGCGTGGCCCAGATGCCTCGGCGCTGGAGATCGGCACCAATCGTCGGGCCGACGGATTCGCTGCTGATCTTCGTGAACTCGCCGATGTTTGCCGCCCCGAGCGTCGCTTCCACCTGACGGGCGACCTCGTCGAGATTGGCCTCCATCTCGGCGCCTTGCGTGACAGGAAGCCGGATCAGGAAGGACCGATCCTGCACGGGGCCATAACGCTGCACCGTCGCGGCGTTCGACATGGGCCCTAAGGCCTGCCGGATGGCATCCTCCGAGCTGGGCTGCGCGAACTGGACGACAACCACGGTGCCGCCCGAGAAGTCGACGCCGAGCGGGAGCCCGCCGCGGGCCACGGCGGTGGCCACACCAGCCGCAATCACCACGACGGACAGGACGATGGCGTGCCAGCGCCAGCGGATGAAGTTGACGTTCGGGTTGCGGAGGATGCGCATCGAGGCTCCTGGCTCAGACGCTCAACTGCGTGGCGCCGGCCGGCCGCCGCGACAGCACGAACTCGAAGAGCGTGCGCGAAACGAAGACGGCGGTGAAGACATTGGCGAGCAGGCCGAACGTCAGGGTCGTGGCGAAGCCCTGAATCGGTCCGGTGCCGAACTGGAAGAGAAACGCCGCCGCGATGAGCGAGGCGATGTGCGTGTCCAGAATCGTGATGAAGACGCGGTCGAAACTGGCCGAGATGGCCTGCTTGACGCCCTTCTTCGCGGCCAGTTCCTCCCGAATCCGCTCGAAGATCAGCACGTTCGAGTCGACGCCCATGCCGATGGTCAGGATGAACCCGGCGATGCCCGGCAGCGTCATCGCGGCGTCGATATAGGCCATGAAGCCCAGCAGGATGATGAGGTTCAACGCGATCGAGACGAGGGCGTTGATGCCCGCCAGGCGGTAGTAGAAGAGCATGAAGAGCGTGACGAGCGC
>CAZFAT010000107.1:0-13228 GCA_964517075.1 uncultured Solibacteraceae bacterium | reverse complement strand
ACGAGTGCGTCGGCCAGGATCACCTGCTCGGACCCGGCCGGCCGCTGCGCCAGGTGCTGGAAGGCGGCTTGCTGCATTCGCTCATCCTGTGGGGACCGCCAGGCACCGGCAAGACGACGCTCGCCCGGCTGGCGGCGCGCGTCGCGGGCGCGGACTTCCTGGCCTTCAGTGCGGTGACGTCCGGCATTCGCGAGATCAAGGACGTGATTGCGATGGTCGATCACCGCCGCGCCGCCACAGGCCGTCGGACGATCCTCTTCGTGGACGAGATTCACCGCTTCAACAAAGCCCAACAGGACGCATTCCTGCCCCACGTCGAGGCCGGCACGATTGTCCTCATCGGAGCGACGACCGAGAACCCGTCGTTCGAGGTGAACTCGGCGCTGCTGTCTCGGGCCAAGGTCTACGTGCTCGAGCCCCTCTCGGTGGACGCGGTCCGGACGATTCTCATCCGCGCGCTGTCGGACGACGCGCGGGGTCTCGGCACCCTCCGGGTCGACGCCGACGCCGCGTCACTCACCGCCATCGCCCTCTACGCGAACGGCGACGCTCGCGTCGCGCTCAATCTCCTGGAGCAGGCCGTGAGCGCGATCGTGCCTGGTGAGGACGGCCGGCGGCGGCTCGACGCCGACGTGCTGGCCGGTCTGATCGAACGCCGTTCCCTGTTGTACGACAAGTCCGGCGAGGAGCACTTCAACCTGATCTCCGCGCTGCACAAATCCATGCGCAACAGCGACGCCGACGCCGCCGTCTATTGGCTGGCGCGCATGCTCGAGGCCGGAGAGGACCCGCTCTACATCGCCCGCCGCGTCGTCCGCTTTGCCTCGGAGGACATCGGTACGGCGGATCCCCGCGCCCTCGAGGTGGCAATCGCCGCGAAGGACGCCGTGCACTTCCTCGGCATGCCCGAAGGCAACACGGCGCTGGCGCAGGCGGTCATCTACCTGTCGGCCGCGCCCAAGAGCAACGCGGTCTACCGCGCGTATCAGGCCGCCGCGCGGGACGCGCTGACCGACGTGGCCGCGCCTGTCCCCTTGCACCTGCGCAACGCGCCGACCTCGCTCATGAAGGGGCTCGGGTACGGCGCCGGCTACAAGTACGCCCACGACGAGCCGGGCGGCGTCGCCGACATGCGCTGCCTGCCGGACCACCTCCAGAGTCGCCGCTATTACCAGCCGACGGAGCGGGGGATGGAAATCAGACTCAAAGAGGCGCTCGAGAAGGCAAGACGCAAAGGCTGAATTGACGATTTATTGATCGCATCAATCCGTGAATGCAATCGTCAATGACCCGATCAATGAATCATCAATGCTGCCTGCAGCCAGACTCAAATTCTCTCAAAGTTCCTTTCAATTTCCCGTCTCGTCAGCCTGAGGACAACAGGCCTGCCGTGCGGACAGACGGCTGAGTGCGCCGTGCGCCGCAGTTCGTCGAGCAGATACTGCATCTTCTCGCGCGTCAGCAGGTCGTTGGCTTTCACCGCGGCATGGCAGGCCATCGTCGCCGCCATGCGGCGCAGCGGATCGGTGAGACCCGCCTCGGCCGTCACACCGTCGAGATCTCCCGCCACGGCCCGCAGCGCCTGATCGCTCTGCGCCCAGTCGAGCAGCGCCGGAACCGACGAGATCCGCAAGCTCGTCCCACCGAAGTCCTCGATGTCGAACCCGAGGCGCGCAAGCGCCCCGGCATGCTCCAGCAGCGTCTGATGGGCGCCAGGACTCAGCTCGAGGACGATGGGCGTCAACAGACGCTGGGATTCGAGGGGCCGGCTGGTCAGTTGCTCCGAGATCTGTTCGAACAGAATCCGTTCGTGCGCGACGTGCTGGTCGATGATCGCCAGCCCCTCGTCGTCGGCGGCAATGATGAAGGTCGACCGGAACTGACCAAGCGGGACCATGGGCCGGATCAGGTGAGCCACTGAATCGCGTCCCGCCGAGGTATCGAGCCGCGTCGCCGTCGGGGCGTCGAACGCCGGTCGGTCCCCGGGCGTTGGGGCGGCGTCCCGGTCGGGCGTCATCCAACTCAGGGGCAACGGCGCCACGTGTGCGCCGGCGGCGACGGGCTCGGGAGCCGTCAACCGGAGTTCAGGCGCGCCGGTACCGCCCAGGGCGTCCACGACGGCACGGCGCAGCACTTCGTGGACCAGGCCCTGATCCAGGAAGCGCACTTCGGCCTTGGTCGGATGGACGTTGACGTCCACGCGATCGGCGGGCAGTTCAATGAACAGATGCACCTCGGGGCTGCGCTCCTTGATGGTGGCCACGCTGTAGCCCTGCTGGATGGCGTGCCCAATGGTGCGATCGCGGACGATGCGTCGGTTGACGAACACGTGCTGCGGTCCCCGCACCGGCCCCTGCTCACCCAGCGCTCCGACGAAGCCGCGCACGGTGATGCCGGCCGCGTCCTTCCGCACCGGCACCAGATCCGGACGATCCCCGTAGACTTGATAGAAACGCTCCTCGAGTGAGCCGGCCGGAGGCGTCTCGAGCAGCAGCCGGCCGCCGCTCCTCAGGACGAAGCCGATTTCCGGATAGCCGAGGGCCAGCTGGGTCAGCAGCCGGGACACTTGCGCCGTCTCCGCGGTGTCCGCCTTCAGGAACTTTCGCCGGGCAGGCAGATTGAAGAACAGCTCGCCGACTTCGACGAGGGTGCCCTCCGGCGCGCCGACCTCACGGCTGGACACGATGCGCCCCGCGTCGACCCGGATTTCAGTGCCGGACAGGGCGCCCCGGGCGCGCGTACGCAGCCGGAAGCGGGAGACCGAGGCAATCGACGGCAGCGCTTCGCCGCGAAACCCGAGCGTGCGAATCGCGGCGAGGTCCGCCGCACTGGCAATCTTGCTCGTGGCGTGGCGCTGGAGCGCGAGCGTGGCGTCCTCGGGTGACATCCCTTCGCCGTCGTCCTCCACCTGGACGAGGGCCTTGCCGCCGAACTCCACAGACACTGTCAGGCGGCGAGCGCCAGCGTCGAGCGCGTTCTCGACCAGTTCCTTCACCACCGACGCGGGACGTTCGACGACCTCGCCCGCGGCAATCTGGTTCGCCAGGTCCGGCGGGAGCTGCCGGATGCGGCTCACAGCCAGTGCTTCCGCCGAAAGATCCACAGCATGGCCAGTGACACCGCAAGCATGATCCCCACAATCCACCAGAACTGCGCGGCCTCGCCGCCGGGGAACAGCGCCAGCCTCACGTTCATGCCGTAGAGCCCGGTCAGCACGGTGAGCGGCATGAAGATCGTGGCGATCACCGTCAAGACCTTCATCACCTGGTTCAGACGATTCGACTGCGCCGAGAGGTAGGCATCGAGGAGGGTCGTCACGCGATCCTGCAGGAACATCGCTTCCTCGTTCAGCCGGACGAGGTTGTCGTAGACATCGCGGAACCGGTACGTCATGGCTTCCGGAATCTGCCCGAACTCCCGGCGCGCGAGCCGGCCGACCGAGTCGCGCTGCGGAAGGGCCACGCGGCGAAGCGAGCCGATGTCCCGTTTGAGCTGCAGTACGTCACGGAGCGGATTCTTCTGCGGATACTCGAAGACGACCCGCTCGAGGTTCTCGACTCGATCTTCCAGCGCGTCCACGTCGGGACGATAGTGATCCACGAGCTGATCGACGATCCGGTGCAGAAGACCTACGGTGCCTTCAGCCAGGACATCCTGGTGACGCAGACAAATCTCACGCGCGGCCGCGATGGAGCGGGACGGTCCATGATGCACCGTCACCAGGAAGTTTCGGCCCAGGAAGAAATCGACATCCTTCGTGACAAAACCGCGCTTCCTCCGGTCGGCGGCAATGCCATGGAGGATCAGATACAAGAAGCCCGCGTAGGCCTCGACCTTCGGGTGGTGGACTTCCTGGAGCGCGTCCTCGACGGCGAGCTCGTGAAAGTGAAAGACGTCGCTCAGCAGGCGCCGCTCGGCGTCGCCGGTGCCGTCAAGGTCCACCCAGAGCTGCTCCGGCGCCTCGGGCGTGAGCCAGGCGGGATCGACGGCGGACTCCTCGCGGGTCACGCCGTCGCGATGGACGAGGACGGTGATCATGGTCGCCTACATGACACGGGACCAGGCACGATCAAGCTCAAGGTTAGAAGCCAGAAGTGAGAAGTCAGAACAGTTCCCGGTTCCCGGCGCCAAGGCTTGCCCCTTCTGACTTCTAACTTCTGGCTTCCAACTTCCAGCTTTCGCGGAACGCACTCAACGCCGGGCCCGCTGCCGCAGCGCCGCCTGGGCGGCGGCCAGACGGGCGACCGGGACGCGGTACGGCGAGCAGCTCACGTAGTCCAGCCCGACCCGCTCGAAGAACGCAATCGACGCGGGATCGCCGCCATGTTCGCCGCAGATCCCGAGTTTGAGGCCGGGCCGGGCGGCGCGCCCCTTGGTGACCGCAATCTCGACGAGCTGCCCGACGCCGTTCTGGTCGATGGTCGCAAACGGATTCTTGGGCACGATCTCGAGTTCCGCGTACTGCGGGAGGAATGAGCCGGAATCGTCGCGCGACATGCCCAGGCCGGTCTGCGTCAGATCGTTGGTGCCAAAACTGAAGAACTCGGCCGACATCGCGATCTCGTCCGCCGTCAGGGCGCCTCGGGGAATCTCGATCATGGTGCCCACGAGGTAGTCGAGTTTCACCTTCTGCTCGGCCTGCACCTCGCGCGCCGCCTGATGCACGACCTCGATCTGCAGGTCGAGCTCTTTCTTGAAACCGACGAGGGGGATCATGACTTCCGGGCGGACCTTGATCCCTTCCTTCTGCACCTTCGCCGCCGCCTCGAAAACCGCGCGCGCCTGCATGGCCGAGATTTCGGGATAGCCGATGCCGAGGCGGCAGCCGCGGAACCCGAGCATGGGGTTGAATTCGTGCAGGCCGTGGACCCGCGCCTGGATGCGCTCGGCCGGCACGCCCATCTTCTTCGCCAGCTCCTCCTGCTGTTCTTTGGTGTGCGGCAGGAACTCGTGCAGCGGCGGATCCAGGAAGCGAATCGTCGCGGGCAGCCCTTTCAGCGCGCGGAAGATCCCCGCAAAATCTTCCCGCTGGTACGGCAGGAGCTTGGCCAGCGCCGCCTTCCGGTCCTCGACCGTTTCGGCCAGGATCATCTCCCGCATCGCGTCGATGCGGTCCCCCTCGAAGAACATGTGCTCGGTGCGCGTCAAACCGATGCCGACCGCGCCGAACGCGACCGCGTTGGCCGTCTGCTCCGGCGTGTCCGCGTTGGTGCGCACGCTCATGCGCGTCGCCTCCGCGCACCACTTCATCAACTGCTGGAAGTTCCGGAACTTCTCCGTCTTCTTCGCCGCCTCGTTGCCATCGATCAGGCCGGCCACGATCTCCGACGGCGCGGTCTTGACCCGGCCGGCGTAGACCTTGCCGGCCGTGCCGTCGATGGAGATCCAGTCGCCCTCCTTGAACGTCCGGCCCGCCACCTTCACCGTGCGCGCCTGATAGTCCACCTCCACCGCGGCCGCTCCGCAGATGCAGACCTTGCCCATCTGTCGGGCGACGAGGGCCGCGTGCGACGACACGCCGCCGCGCGCCGTGAGAATCCCTTCAGCCGCGATCATGCCCCGCAGATCCTCCGGCGAGGTCTCGATACGGACGAGCAGCACCTGCTCCCCCTTGTCGGCCGCCGTCACCGCACGATCGGCGTTGAGATAGATCTGGCCGGACGCCGCGCCGGGGCCCGCCGGCAGTCCGGTCGCGATCACTGGCGCCTTCGCGACCTCCGCGGTATCGAACACCGGCGCGAGCAGCTGCTCAAGCTGATCGGCCGGATTCCGCAGAATCGCGGTCTTCCAGTCGATGAGCTTTTCCTTCTGCATGTCGATCGAGAACTTCAGCGCCGCCATCGCCGTGCGCTTGCCGTTCCGCGTCTGCAGCATGTACACGACGCCATCCTCGATGGTGAACTCGAAGTCCTGCACGTCCTTGAAATGCTTCTCGAGCGTCTGGCGAATGCGTTCGAGTGCCGCGTACGCCTTCGGCATCTGCTTCTTCAGCTCCGCGACCGGCTCGGGCGTCCGGACGCCGGCGACGACGTCCTCGCCCTGGGCGTTGATGAGAAACTCCCCGTAGAACTCCTTGACGCCGTTGGCCGGGTTGCGTGTGAACGCGACGCCGGAGCCCGAGTTCTCCCCGGTGTTGCCGTACACCATCGCCTGCACGTTGACCGCCGTCCCCCACTCGGTCGGGATGTTGTACTTGCGGCGGTAGACGATGGCGCGGTCGTTCATCCAGGACCCGAACACGGCGCCCACGGCGCCCAGCAGCTGGTCCCAGGGCGAGGTCGGGAAGTTCTTGCCCACCCGCGCCTTCACCAGAGCCTTGAAACGCCCCACGAGTTCCTGGAGGTCATCCACGGTCAGCTTCGTGTCCTCGATCGCCCGGTGATAGCGCTCGTGTTTGAGACGCTCAATCACCGTCTCGAACGGCTCGTGATCCTCGTCCGGACGCTTCTGCACACCCAGGACGACATCGCCGTACATCTGGACGAAGCGGCGGTAGCAGTCCCAGGCGAAGCGCGGGTTGCCGGTCTTCGTGGCGAGCGCCTGCACGGTGTCGTCGTTGAGGCCGAGGTTGAGGATCGTGTCCATCATCCCGGGCATCGAGTCGCGCGCGCCCGACCGCACCGAGACCAGCAGCGGGTTCCTGAGATCGCCGAACCGCTTGCCCGTCTGCGTCTCGAGGCTGGCGATGCCCGCCTCCATCTGGCCCTTGAGCGCGGAGGGATAGGTGCGCTTGTTCGCGTAGTAGTAGGTGCAGACGTCGGTGGTGATGGTGAACCCCGGCGGCACGGGCAATCCGATCCGGCACATCTCGGCGAGGTTGGCGCCCTTGCCGCCGAGCAGCGGCTTCATGGTCCCGTCACCGTCGGTCCTGCGGCCGAAGTTGTACACGTACTTCGCCGCCCTGCCCGCTCTCCGTGTCTTGGCGGCCCCACGGGCCGCTTTCGTGCGCGTCGCCTTCCCCGTCGGTCTCGTCTGTGTCGCCATCTGCCTCTCTACTCCGATGCCACGATTTCCGAGATATCCCCAAGCTGCAGGATCAAGGTCTCTAGCCGCTTGAGCAGCCGCAGCCGCGCCTGGCGCAGCCGCAAATCATCCGTCATGACGAACACGTCGTCGAAGAACCGCGCCACGACGGGTTCGAATCGCGCGGCTTCAAGGTACGCCTCGCGGAACCCGGTGCCCGTCCGGACGGCGCGGGTGATGGCCTCGCCGCGATCCGCGATCTCCTGCAGCAGCGCGCGCTCGGCCGGCTCCTCGAGCACCTCCGCCAGCGGCGGGCCCGACTGTTCGTCGGCGGCAAACGCCTCGGCCGCATAGTCACGCGCGATGTTGCGCACGCGCTTGAACGCGACCGCGAGCTGGCGGAACGGCGCCGACCGCGAGATGTCGGGCAGGGCGCGCAGATTCTCCTGCAGGTCGCTGATCGGGATCTGCAGCGCGGCGTCGGGGGCCGCGAGCACCGAGCGCACGTCCTGGCGCTGGGCGCCCCGAGCCTCGAACACGAATTGCGTGCGCTCGGTGAAGAACGCCGTCAAGGCCGACCGGCCGTCCCCCTCGCCCTCGGCCGCAATGCCCTCCAGGCCCGCGGTGGCCTGGTCGAGCAGGCGGCCGAGCGGCGTCCGGATCCGTACCCCGGCCAGCGCTTCGGCATCGGCCAGAATGCGCAGCACGCCATGGGCCTGCCGGCGCAGCCCGTACGGATCGCGCGATCCGGTCGGCCGTTCGCCCACGTGAAACAGCCCGACCAGCGTGTCCAGCTTGTCCGCGAGCGAGAGCGCGGCCCAGGTGACGGCGCCGGCTCCGAGCGCCGCCGGCGCCGGCGCGGCATCGGGCTCGATGGCCATCGGCAGGTACTGGTAGTAGATGGCCTTCCACACCGGTTCAGGTTCGCCGGCCGCCCGCGCGTAGATGCCGCCCATCGTGCCCTGCAGTTCGGTGAACTCGCGCACCATGTCGGTGGCCAGGTCCGCCTTGGCCAGCCGCGCGGCTCGGGCGGCCGGCTCCACGGCGTCCGGCCGGGCTAGCACGTCGGCCGCGATCCACACCGCGAGCCGCTCGATCCGGGCCGCCTTCGCCGAGTAGGCGCCCAGCCGCTTGTGAAACAGCACGGTGTCCAGCCAGCTCAGCCGCTTTTCGAGCGGCACCTGCCGGTCGGCGTTCCAGAAGAACCGCGCGTCGCGCAGCCTGGCCGTCACGACGCGCTCGGCGTTGATGGCAATCGCGCGTTCGTGCGTCGCCTGGGTGTTGGTGACCGCCAGAAAGGCCGGCATCAACGCGCCGTTGGCGCCGAGCACCGGGAAGAAGTGCTGGTGGTGGATGAGCATCGTGATCAGCACCTCAGGCGGCAGGCTCAGGAAATCCGCACTGAAGGCGCCGGCAATGACGCTCGGAAACTCCACGAGATCGGGGACTTCCTCGAGCAGCGCTTCGGCCTGCGGCTGCTGGTGCAGCATCGCGCGGCCGCCAAGCCGCCGGGCCTGGGCCTCCAGATCGCGCATGATGCGATCCCGACGATCGATGCGCGACAGGATCACGAAGTTCTCGGTCAGCTTCGTGCGGTACTCGTCGAAGCTGCGCACCTTGATGGCGCGGACGGCCCGGCCGCTTGTGGCGAGGAACCGGTGGCCATACGTCACAGCGCCGGACGTCACGTCCTGGACGCGGGGACTGGACGCGTTGGCCTGGCGGGCGATCGTGAACGGCACGACGCGGCCGCCGTAGAGATACAGCAGCCACCGGATCGGCCGACCGAAGACGAACTCGGCCCGGCCATCCTCGAGCTGCGCGTCCCACCGCATCTGCCTGGGAAACGCCAGATCGCGCAGCACCTTCGCCAGCACGTCGGGCAGCACGTCCACCGTCGCGCGCCCGCGGAGGCGGCGCGAATACGACAAGTACTTCCCGCGGGGCGTGTCCACGGGCACGATGGCGTCGAAATCGACGTTGAGCTTGCGCGCGAAGCCAAGGCCCGCATTGGTCGGGTGGCCCTCGGCGTCGAACGCGGCGCTGACGGGCGGGCCCATCACCGTCTCGTCGCGATCCTCCTGGCGATCGATGAGCTCGGGCACGCAGGCCATCAGCCGCCGGGGCGTGGCATGCGACTCGATGGCGACCTTGACCGGCAGGCCGGCCTCGGTCAGCCGATCGTGCAGACGCGCGCCCAGTTGCGTGGTGAGGGTGGGCAGCCAGGAGGCGGGCATCTCCTCGAGACCGATTTCGAGGAGCAGTTCACGATCCATGCACGACTCCCTCGGCCATCAGCGGCTCGGCCCACCCCTTCGCAATGGCCACCGCCAGCTGGCGCACCTGCAGCAGATACGCGGTCCGCTCGGTAACCCCGATGCTGCCGCTCGCGTCCAGCACGTTGAACAGATGCGAGCACTTGAGGCAGTGATCGAGCGCCGGCAGCAGCAGGTTCGACCCGATCAGCGCCTGGGCAAACTCGTAGTGCCGGGTAAACAAGTCGCGGTGAAACGCGGCGAACTCGCCCTCGGGGAGCGTCACCTGCCCGAAGGCGTACTTGGACTGCTCCACTTCATCGCGCAGCCGCACTTCCCGGTAACTGACCCCGGGGGCCCACTGCAGGTCGTAGACGTCGTCCACACCCTGCAACGCCATGGCGAACCGCTCGAGTCCGTACGTGAGCTCGACCGAGATGGGCGACAGGTCCAGGCCACCGGCCTGCTGGAAATAGGTGAATTGCGTGATTTCCAGGCCGTCGTACATAACCTGCCAGCCGATCCCCCAGGCGCCCAGCGTCGGCGCTTCCCAGTTGTCCTCCTCGAACCGGACGTCGTGGGCGCGCAGGTCGATGCCGCAGGCCTCGAGGCTCTGCAAATACAGGTCCTGGACGTCGTCGGGGGCGGGCTTGAGGATGACCTGGAACTGGTGATGCTTGAACAGACGGTTCGGGTTCTCGCCGAACCGGCCATCGGCCGGTCGGCGCGACGGCTGCACGTACGCCACGTTCCAGGCCTGTGGACCGAGCACCCGAAGGAACGTCTCCGGGTGCATGGTCCCCGCCCCGATTTCGATGTCGAGCGGCTGCTGCACGAGACAGCCTTGCGCCGCCCAGTAATCCGAGAGCTTGAAAATGAGGTCCTGAAGCGTCACGACTCCGGTCTCAACTCCTTCACCACGCGCGCCGAGCGCACCGACTTCTCGAGATGGTCCGCGATCAGGCGCGCGTGGACACGCTCCAGCTCGCGCAGGGCCGGCACCGGCGTACCGGCCCGGCCGGCCTCGACCGGCGTCCAGGTGCCGGCCGACCGCAAAAACGTCATGGCCTCGCGCGACAACCGCGGGCCGGTCGCCGCGCAGGCACCGCACACATACCGGCGGTCGGCGGGCACGAGCGCCGCGCCCTCGCCCAACGCGAGACGTTGACAGCGCGGGCACCGATCGATCGCCGGGTACACCCCTTCGAGCCGCAGCAGCCAGTACTCGAAGTACCGGGCCAGCGCATCGACCGATCCGGGCTGACCCAGGGCGTCGGCCGCCGCCGCGCCCAGCCGGAAGAGCCGCGCGTTCGGGCCGCCTTCGGGCGACCACTCATCGAGGAGTTCCGCGAAATACGCGGCATGCCCCAGCACGTGCGCGCCGTCGCCGTCGGGCAGGCCGGCGATGGCGCCGAGCGGCGTCTGATGCGGCTCGACCCGATCGAGCCGGACCAACTCGCGCGTCTCGCGCTCGACGTAGGTGGCCCGGCCGCGCGTCAGCGGTTCCAGCGCCGCGCCGAACCGGCGCCTGGACGCCGTCGCGTTCTTCGCCACACCCCGTTTCTTGCCCCGATCCTCGGTCAGGAAGACCACGATGCGATCAGCCTCACCGTAGCGATGGGTGCGGAGAACGAGGGCTTCGGCGGAATAGACCTGCATCAGGACGATCGGCGCATCAGAGGGCGCCAGACTGCCAGCCGCGTCTGGCCCACATCTTGCTGATAATACTCGATACTCGATGACGTGCCGTGCGACGACTGCGGCCGTCAGATCAAGTACGGCAGGAAGATTGTCGCCAGCCCGAGGAACGAGAGAAAGCCAAAGACGTCGGTCAGCGTCGTGATGAAGACCGACGAGGCCAGCGCCGGATCGACCTTCAGGGCCCGCAACCCCAGCGGAATCAACGTCCCCGCCGTCGCCGCGATGAACATGTTGATGATCATGGCGAGCGCCAGCACCCCCCCGAGAACCACGTTGCCCTTGAGCAGCCAGGCGCCCAGCATGGCGACTCCACCCAACACGACGCCGTTGCCCAGGCCGACCAGGGCTTCCTTTTGCAGAACGGCGCGGGCGTTACTCCACGTAAGCTCCCCGATGGCCAGCCCGCGGACGACCACCGCCAGCGTCTGCGTCGCGGCATTGCCGCCCATGCCCGCGACCACGGGCATGAAAGCCGCGAGGATCACGACCCGCGAGATCGTGTCCTCGAACATGCTGACCACCGACGCGGCGAGAAACGCCGTGGCCAGATTGACCCCGAGCCAGGGCAACCGGCGCTGGAGCGACTCGCCCGCCGGACTGAGGACACCGTCGTCGGCCGACAGACCCGCAAGCCGGTAGACGTCTTCCGTCGCTTCGTCCTTGATGACGTCGATGACGTCATCGACCGTGATGACCCCGGTGAGCTTGTTTTCGGCGTCAACGACCGGAATGGCCAGCAGGTTGTAGGACGCCACCTGCCGAGCCACTTCCTCCTGATCCGTGTCCACCCGCGCGCTGTAGACCTCGGTGGTCATGATGCGCTTGAGCGGGGTGTCCGGCGGCACGAGCAGCAGGCGGCGCAGCGAAACGACGCCCACGAGGTGGCGACGATCGTCGACCACATAGAGATAGAAGACCATCTCGACGTCGCGCGAGGTCTGCAGGGCCGTGATCGCCTCGCCCGCCGTCAACTCCTCGGGCAGGGCAAAGACATTCGGGTTCATCAGCCGGCCGGCGGTCTTGTCCTCGTACTCGAGGAGTTCGCTGACGCCGCCGCCAGGCTTCGGCCGGATGAGGTCGAGGACGACGGCCGACAACTCCTCGGGCAGCTGGCCGATGAGCGCCGCCGCGTCGTCAGAGGGAATTTCCTGCGTCAGCCGCGCGATGTCCTCGGCAGACCTCAGCGCGAGGAGCGTGGCCCCCTTCTCGGGCCCGAGCTCGCTCAGCGCCTCCATGGCGAGCCGGCCGTTGCGCTCAACCAGGGTGTTGAAGGCGGTCTGGCGTTCGCGCTCGGGAAGCTCCGAAAAGACTTCCGCCAAATCGGCGGGATGCTGCTTCTGCAGGAGATTGACGAGGTTCGGCGTCGCCCCCATGCGCATGAGGCGACGCACGGACTCCAGCACGAGTTCGATTCTGCGCGGTGCCGGCATGCCCCTCCCTGTGGACCGGTGACGTCGGGCCCTGCGCCCCGCCGCGCGGGGCCGCGTGTATTTTGTAGCACGGAAGCCGCGGCGAATCCGGCCGGCCGCCTGCCTATTTGATCGCCACCTCCTGCACGTCGCCCTGACGGCGCAGGACGCTGCCCCCCCCGTCGTCGTGGTGACGCTCGAGGCGCAGATCCAGGCTGAACGGTCCGACCGCCAGATTGCGAATCAGCATCTCTTCGAGGCGTGGGCCGTTCGCCGGTGCGGCGCGCCCGGTCCTCGCTCGCAATCCCCGCGAGCAGCGCGTGTCCGGCGTTCGAGGACGCGACGGCGCAGGGCGCCTTGTCGCCGTCGAGGGCCAGGGCGTAGGTGCCGAGATCCGCGCACCAGAACCGCTCCTCGAACTGCACGCAGATCCGGAATGTCCAGCCGGCCGTGCAGCGTCGTCACCGACGGCCATCCGGCCCGGCGACTGAGCGGAAAATGCACGTAGTCGACGTGGAAGTGCAGCACGTCGAACTGATCCGCGCGCCGGACGACCTGTTCCAGCATCACGAGGTGGTGGGTGAGCGGGTCGATCGATCCGGAACAGCTGCGCAGCGCCCGGCGGCCGCACGGTACCAGCCGCGCGCTCGTCCTCGAGTCCCCGCTGACGAACAGCGTGACGTCGTGTCCCTGACGAACCAGCTCTTCGGAGAGATACGCGACGACGCGTTCGGTGCCGCCATACCCGTGCGGCGGCACGCTCTCGATCACTGGAGCGATCTGGGCAATCCGCAAGCACCACCTCCCGTGGCGGACAACGGGGAGCGCGGGCGGCGGGGAGGCGCAGCGCCAGTCGGCGGCCGCGAGGCGGGGGAGCGGCCGCGGGTGGCCTGGAACTGA
>CAZFAT010000106.1:0-12235 GCA_964517075.1 uncultured Solibacteraceae bacterium | reverse complement strand
TGGGGATCGTCATCGGATGGATTCTGGGGTCGCGGGCGGTGCGGGATGCGTATGCGGCCGAGTTGAAGAAGCGAGAGGGTCGACAGGCCAGGAAGATGAATTGACGATCTTTGATCGCATCACTGAAGATTGATTGAGGATTGGGGATTGAGGATTGGGGATTGATGATTGAGAGCATCCGGTCAGCGTGATCGGGGTCTCGGCCCCGCTGGCCCGCGGTCGTTGCGTTCGGCTGTCCGTCTCGAGGCCGCGAGGATAGCCAGGAGTTGCTCCGCCTCATTGAGAATCCTCGCGGCCGGCGGCTCGCCGATGAATGCCGCGCGGATGAGTATCTGGATCCAACCGAAATCATCAAGCAAAATCCTCGATCAGTCATCAATGGTTCGATCAACAAATCTTCCATTCACTTCTTCCAGTCACCGTCCCAGACTGAGCCGGTCCCCCAGCCACGGCGGCAACCCGGCCTCCAGGATGCGTCGCTGCGCGGCCGCGACGTCATAGCGGACGCGGCGCAGTTCGACGGTGCGGGTTTCCAGATCGAGGACGCCGTAGGCGGCGCGCGGATCGCCGTCACGCGGCTGCCCGACCGAGCCGACATTGACGAGCGCCGAACCTGACGCCGGCAAGTGCAGCACGTCAGCGTGCGCAGGATCGGGCCGGGCGGGGGCGTCCGCCGTCGTGAAGACCGCCGGCACATGGGTATGGCCGTAGAGGCAGATGGGCGCGCCGGCGGCCTCGAGCGCCCGGGCGGCGTCCGCCGCGTCGAACACGTAAGAGTCCTCGTCGAACGGCGCGCCGTGACAGATCTCCACGGCGTCGTTGACCCGCCGCGGACCTTGGGGCAGCCCGGCGATCCAGGCCAGCCGGTCCGGCGTCAGGACGTCGCGGGTCCACTCGATCGACCGCCGCGCCACGTCGTTGAATCCGTCGGCCGTGTCGAGACCGGCGCAGACCTTGTCGTGGTTGCCCCGCACGAACACGACGTGGTCGATGGCGGCCATCCGGTCGACGACCGCCGCGGGATCAGCCCCGTAGCCCACGAGATCGCCGAGACAGAGAATCCGGTCGTAGCCGATCGTCGCCGCGTCGGCGAGTGCCGCATCGAGCGCCTGAAGGTTCGCGTGCAGATCGCTGAGAATCAGGTCGCGCACGCCGGGGACCCGGTCAGGATCGCGCCGCCGGCTCGACGAGGGGCGGCGGCTCCTCAATCACGCGGAGGATCCGGTCGACGACCTGCGCCGTCGACGCGCGGGAGGCCGACACGTGCACATGGGCGAGGCGATACGCGTCGAGCCGCGCCGCGTACAAGCGCTCGAGCTCGGCCCGGTTCGCGGCCAGCGGGCGCCGGCCGTCGAGAGGAATGCGCGGGATCACCTCCGCGAGCGGCAGATCGATCCACACCGAGAGGCCGTCGAGGTTGATGGCCGCCCGGTTGTCCGGGTCCGCGAACGTGCCGCCGCCCGTCGCAATCACGACGTGACGCATCGGCTGCAGCAGTTTGATCATGTCGCGTTCGGCGGCGCGGAAGTAGGGCTCGCCGTGCCGCGCGAAGATCTCGGCGATGGTCAGCCGGGCTCGGCGCTCGATCAGATCGTCGATGTCCTCGGCGCGCCAGCCAAGACGCTGGGCCAGCGCGCGCGCGATGGTCGTCTTGCCGCTGGCCATGAAGCCGACGAGGTAGATCTTGTCCGGTGCCATTGCCGTCGCCCGTGATGACCGTGTCAACCGGCCGAAGCCGCGCGCGAGGTCGGGAGCCGGCCTCGCACCGCGCTGGCCGCCCGGCGCGACCCGTCTGCCGGGTGACTGACAGATGTGTCGCCCGACGCGAGCCCGGGGGGCGCAGCCCGGCGCGAACCGGCGGTGTCGGCATGCGCCGGCGCCTCGCCACGGATGCGCCGGGCCGGCGGCAGGTCAAATCGGTCGTGTGTCACGATGGGCAAGGGTGGGCGCACGCGTCCCGTCCTTGAACCTCCTGGGCTGATATGTTACTTACACCGCGCCGATGCGACCCGACGATCACGGCGTTCGCCTCCGATTGCCGAGTTCCTTCGCGCTGCTGGATCTCGTCCAGGCCGTCGGGGACCGCTTCTCGATCCTCGCCGGCCTCGACGAGGACGCGGTTCACTGGGTGAGCGTCGCGGTCCGCGAATCGGTCATCAATGCCATCAAGCACGGCAACCGGGTGGACGAGAGGAAGCACGTCACGGTGGTGTTCTCGCTCACGCCCCACGCGGCACCCGATGCCCTCGTCGTCGAAGTGCAGGACGAGGGCGAGGGCTTCGACGCCGATGCCGTCGCCAATCCGCTGGAGCCGGAGAACGTCCTGAAGTCCAGCGGGCGCGGCATCTTCTTCATGCGCAACTTCATGGACGACGTGAAAATCCGGCGCGGGCCGTCGGGCGGGACCATCGTCCGCATGACCAAGAAGCTCGCCTGATTTGGCCGCCAACCCGCTCTATCTTGCCACGGCCATCGAAGCCGCCCTGGCGGCCGGCCGGATCCATCGCCAGTACTTCCGGCAGCACCCGAGCATCCAGAAGAAGGGCAGGATCGACCTCGTCACCGCGGCCGATCTCGAGGCCGAACGCATGTTTCGCGCCCTGATCGCGGTGCGGTTCCCGGATCACGTGGTCGTGGGAGAAGAGGCGCGATCCGAGGCCGTGCCCGAGGGACGCTGCCGCTGGATCCTCGACCCGGTGGATGGGACGACGAACTTCGCCCACGGCCTGGCGCTGTTCTGCGTGTCGATCGCGCTGGAGCTCGACGGCACGCTCGAGATCGGCGTGGTGTATGACCCGATCAACGAGGAACTGTTCGTGGCCGAGCGCGGGCAGGGCGCCCGGCTGAACGGCACGCCCCTCGAGGTCAGCGCGTGCGGCACGCTCGTCGACGCGCTCCTCGTCACCGGTTTTCCGTACACGGTCCGCGAAGAGCGCCGCCAGCAGGTCGCCGTCTTCGCCGCCTTTCTGGAAGAGGCCCAGGCCGTCCGACGGCTCGGGTCCGCCGCGCTCGATCTGTGTTACGTCGCGGCCGGCCGGTTCGATGGCTATTGGGAAGAGCGGGTGCATCCGTGGGACATCGCCGCGGGCGCCCTCATCGTGGAAGAAGCGGGGGGCCGCGTCACGGGACTGGCGGGCCAGCCGTTCGATCCGTTCAGCGGCCACGTCGTGGCCACGAATGGACCCATCCACGCCGCCGTCCTCGACGTCATCCACGCCGCCGTCGAGGCGCGTGCACGCATTGCACACGGCGGGTGACACCGGTTGCCCGGCCACACGCGCCGAGGGCTCGGCGGCCTTGGCATCATTCCTGCTGGCACACGGAACGGAATCGCCCACAGGAGGTCTCGTCATGTCACGGTCTTTCCCGCGCTGCGGCAGTCTCTGGCTCGCCACGTTCCTGCTGACCGCCGCGCCCGCATCGGCCCAGGTCGTGCACAACCTGCATTTCGGCGTCGGCGGCTTCTTTCCGACCGGCTTCAACGGCCGAAACGACGCCGATGTGCTCCTGCGGAATGCGGCTGGCGAGCCGTTCGTGTTCGATCCCTCGCTCACCGATGCCCTGGTGTTCGAGATGAAAGATTTCCGGTCAGTCCACCTTTTCGGCGAATGGAACGTCGCGCTCAGCGATCGCATCGAAGTCGGGGCCGGGCTGGGCTTCTCACGCAAGAGCGTCTCGACCGTCTATCTGGACGTTGTCGATGACACCACCGGGGAGGACCTCCCGCAGGTCCTCCGGCTCCGGGTGGTTCCCATCACGGCGCACGTGCGCTTCCTCCCATTCGGGACGCCTTCAACCGTCCAGCCGTACGTCGGAGCGGGGTTGAGCCTCCTGAACTTCGGCTACAGCGAGGAAGGGGATTTCGTGGACTCGTTCACGGCCGAGATTTTCACGGCCCGCTACGGCGCCTCCGGCACGGCAATGGGGGGCGTCGTGTTTGGTGGCGTCAGGATCCCGGTCAACGGCGACATCTTCGCCATCACGCTCGAATTGCGGCGCCAGTTCGGCGCTGGCGATCTGGGCACGGACCTCGAGGACAGCGACGACGAGAACGACTTTCTCGCCGACAAGATCGACCTCGGGGGCACCCAGTTCACCGGCGGATTGCTGATCCGGTTCTGACCCGTCGCTGGGCGAGGGGCACGGTGTCGGACGTAGAATGTGGCCCGACCCGTGTCCCTCGACCTCTCGATTGTCATCCCCATCCAGAATGAGGCGCCGAGTCTCGAGACCCTCTACCGGGAGCTGACCGAGACGCTCGGCTCGGGGCCGTGGTCCTACGAGCTGATCCTGGTCGATGATGGCAGCACGGACCAGTCGTTCGAGATCCTCTCGCGTCTGCAGGGGCGAGACGAACGCGTTCGGGTCATTCAGTTCCGCCGCAACTTCGGCCAGACCGCCGCGTTTGCTGCCGGCTTCGCCGAAGCGCGCGGCCGGCTCATCGTGACGGCTGACGGCGACCTGCAGAACGATCCGCGCGATATTCCGGCCCTCGTCAACCGGCTGGAGCACGAGAACGCCGACATCGTCTGCGGCTGGCGCCGTGACCGCAAGGATCCGCTGCTGACCCGTCGCCTCCCCTCGCAGCTGGCCAATCGCATCATCTCCTGGGCCACCGGCGTGCATCTGAACGACTACGGCTGTTCGCTGAAGGTCTTCCGCGCCGAAGTGGTGAAGCCGCTGCGGCTGTACGGTGAACTCCACCGGTTCCTGCCGGCGCTGGCCAGCGAGATGGGCGTGAAGATCGCCGAGCTGCCGGTGAACCACCGGCCGCGGCTGCACGGGCGGTCGAAGTACGGTTTGTCCCGCACGACGCGCGTCCTGCTGGACCTGGTGACCGTCAAGTTCCTGCTGAGTTACTCCACGCGACCGCTCCAGATGTTCGGCCTCGTCGGGGGAGCCATGGGGCTGGCCGGCGCGATGATCCTCGGCTATCTCGGCACGGTGCGCATCCTGGGCTGGCAGGAGCTTGGGCCACGCCAGCCTCTCGTGCTCCTCGGGATCCTGCTCGTCTTCACCGGCGTGCAGCTCGTGACGCTGGGTCTGCTCGCGGAACTGCAGTCCCGCACCTACCACGAATCGCAGGGCAAGCCCGTGTACGTGATCCGGCGCATCCTACAGGCCCCGCGTCGCGAGGACGAAGGCTACTAATCCGTGGCGCTCATCGCGGTCGTGACCTCCGCGCCGCCGCTGACCGAGGGCGGCCACCTCGTCATCGCCCACGCGCTCCAGCGCGCGCTCGTCGCCGCCGGCCATCGCGCCGGCGTGGTCACCACGCCCTCGAACCGGTTTGGCCGGCAGGGCAGCGCCTATCTGGCGAACTGGTGGACGGACGTCGGATTGACCGGGGAGGGGCAGCGCGTCGACCAGGTGATCAGCCTGCGCTTTCCGAGCTTCGCGGTGCGGCACCCGCAACACGTGTCGTGGCTGAACCACACGATGCGGGAGTACTACGACTTGTGGGAGACGTTCTCGGCAGGCCTGTCGGTGCGGGGACACGTCAAGGAGCGCGCGCGGCGCACCGTCATTCGCGCCGTCGACTCCTGGCTGCTGCAGCACAACGTCACCTCCGTCTTCGCGCAGTCGCAAACGGTCCAGGATCGGTTGACACGATGGAACCGGGTGAGTTCCGAGGTCCTGCATCCCCCGCCGCCGCAGCGGCCGTATCGCTGTGACGGGTACGGTGATTACCTGTTCTTCACCTCACGCCTGGCCCCGCTGAAGCGGGCCGGCCTCCTGCTCGAGGCGCTCGCCGCGGCCCCGGCCCGCCACGTGCGCTGCGTCATCGGCGGCGAGGGCGAGGAACTCCGACGGCTGCAGCGGTTCGCGCGGGAACGGGACCTCGATCGGCGGGTCAGCTTCACCGGGCGGCTGGACGACGACGCGCTGGTTCGGCACCTGGCGGCCTGCCGCGCGGTCGTCTTCGTGCCGCGCGAGGAAGACTACGGCTTCGTGACCGTGGAGGCCTTTGCCAGCCGCAAGGCGGTCATTACCTGCACGGACAGCGGCGGGCCGCTCGAACACGTCCGCGACGGCCGGAACGGCCTGATCACCGCGCCCGAGCCCGAGGCACTCGCGCGGGCGTGCGCAAGGCTGTTCGACGATCCGGCGGAGGCCGAGCGCCTCGGCACGCAGGGGCAGGCCGACATCGCGGATCTGACCTGGGAGAGGGTCGTCAGACGGTTGATCCTGTGAGGTGTCTGGACGATGGTCGATCGGGTCATTGACGATGGATTGAGGATTGACGATTGATCATCGATGATTGGAGCGCATGAGCTACCGCACGCCGCTTGAAACCCGTCTGGCGAAAAAAGTCACCCGCGCGATTGTCGAGCACGACCTGATTACCGACGGCGATCGCGTCATGGTCGGACTGTCGGGCGGCAAGGACAGTTGGGCGCTGATCCAGATCCTCGATGTGCTGCGGCGCCGGGCGCCCATCGACTTCTCCTTCGTGGCCGTAAACGTCAATTCCGGCTACACGAATTTTCGCCACGATCTGGTCGAGACCGCCTGTCGGGAGCGCGGATGGGAGCTCCACGTCGAACACACGACCATTGGCGCGGTCATCGACGATGTCCTGGACGATGGCGAGACGCCGTGCTCGCTGTGCGCGCGGCTCCGCCGAGGCGTGCTGTATCGCCTTGCGGCGTCGGTGGGGGCGACGAAGATCGCGCTCGGCCACCACCTCGATGACTTCATCGAAACGGCCCTCCTGAACCTGTTCTTTCAAGGCGCGCTCAAAGCCATGCCCGCCCGCCTCGTCTCCGACAACCGCCAGCACGTCGTCATTCGACCGCTGGTGTTCGTGACCGAAGCCGAGGCCCGCGCGTACACGGCCGAAGCCGGGTTGCCCGTCATCGGCTGCTGCTGCCCGGCGTGCGGCGACCTCAGCCTGAAGCGGCAGCGCATGAAGCGGCTGATTGCCGACCTCGAGCTCGAGCATCCAGAGATCAAGCACTCGATGATCAAGGCGCTCGGCAACGTCGCTCCTCGCCACTTGATCGACCTCTCGCTCCAGGCGGCCGCGGCCGATCCCGGGATCCACGACGCGGCTGGAGAAGGCGATGCGAAGCGTCCTGCAACGCGTGCAGCAGGCCAGCGTCTCGGTTGACGGCGAGATCGTCGGCCGCATCGGCCCGGGCCTGGTGGCCCTCGTGGCCGTGCTCGGCGGCGACGGACCGGCCGATATCGAGTACACAGCGTCGAAGATCGGAACCATCCGACTGTTCGCCGACGAGGCGGGCCGGATGAACCGCTCGGTGCAGGAGGTCGGCGGGGCCGTCCTGCTCGTGTCCCAGTTCACGCTCGCCGGCGACGCTCGAAAAGGCCGGCGGCCGGCCTTCGACCTGGCGGCCCCTCCCGAGATCGCCCGGCCGATGTTCGAGACCCTCACGGCGCGGATGCGCACCCTGGGGCTCGTGGTGGAAACCGGCCGGTTCGGCGCGCACATGGCGCTCGCACTCGTCAACGACGGGCCCGTCACCGTGATGATGGACAGCCGGCGCGCGTTCTGATCGCGCGATGCGCGGCGGTCTGGCCAGGGGAGAAGCTTCGTGAAATTGTTCGGACTACTGATCGCCGCCGCCCTCATCGTGGCGGGTACCGCCCGTTCCGCCGACGCGCAATCGCGCCCTCTCGCCACCGAAGACCCGGAAACGGTCCCGGCCGGGTTCCTGCTGCTCGAGGGCGGCCTCGACCACGCCCACGGTATTGAGTTCCCCGCGACGGGGCTCGGGGGCAACCTGTGGCGCATCGGCGTTGTGGGCGCCAGCATCGGCGTGGGGCCGTTTGCAGAAATCCAGGTGGACGGGGGGCTCGCCCAGCGCCTGGCAGTCAGCGAACAGGATCCCAACGCCCCGCTCGCCTCGCTCCTGACAATCGAGGACGGCCGGACCACCGACATCGTCGACCTTCGCGTGGGCGCTAAGCTGAGGTTCGCGTCGGAGACCATTTCACGCCCGGCGCTGGCGGCCCGCTTCTCGACGCGGCTGCCGCTGGCCGATCCCGAGAGCGGACTGGGCACCGGCACGACGGACTTCAATGCGGGCGTCGCCGTGGGCAAGACTGTCCGGTCCGTGCGCACGGTCGTCAATATCGGGCTCGGTTCCGCCGGCAACGCCGTCGAGGGCCACCGCCGCCACTTGGTGATCGATTTCGGGGGCTCGCTCGCGCGCGCCGTGCGATCCGGCGTCGAACTGGTGGGGGAACTCGCCGGCCGCACGGCGCCGGATGAGGTGGGCGCGCCGCCGGCCAGCACGATCGTGCGCATCGGCGGCCGTATCACGCAGGGACCGGTTCGCGTCGATGGCGGACTCTCGCTGGGTCTGAACGACGCCGACCCGGCCTGGGGCTTCACCGTGGGCGCCACGTGGGTCTTCCGCGCCTTCGAGGCGCCGTGACTCCCGTTACACTCTCCGGATGCCCGATGCTCCGGTGAGGCTCGTCAAGGCCCACGCGTTCGGCAACGACTTTCTCCTCGCACCCGCCCTGCCGGCCGCCTGGCAGCAGAATCTGCCCGACCTCGCGCGCCGCGCCTGCGACCGGCACGAAGGGGTTGGCGCCGACGGCCTCATGCTCCTCGACGAGCACGCCGAGGGCGCCGAGTCGCGCCTCTGGAATGCCGATGGCAGTCGGGCGGAAGTGTCCGGTAACGGCGTGCGGTGCGCCGCCGCCTGGGTCGCCCGCAGCCGCCAGGTGGCGCCCGGCACAACGGTCGTGATCGGCACAGCCGCCGGTCCCAAGCGTTTGCAACTGCAGGGTTCGGAGGCCCGGCGCTACACGTTCCGCGCCGACATGGGCCCGCCGACGGACCTCAGCCGGCAGACGCTGCACATCGCGAGCGAGGCTGTTCCAGTGGTGGTGCTCCGCGTCGGTAATCCTCAGTGCGTCGTACTCGGTGACGCGAGCGAGGAGCGATTGCACAGCCTGGGGCCCGCCCTGGCGACGCATCCCTACTTTCCTGAGGGCACCAACGTCGAGTTGGCCGACGTTGAAACACCCGACCGCGTGCGCATCCTCATCTGGGAACGGGGCGTGGGACCGACACGCGCCTCGGGCACGGGGGCCTGCGCGGCGGCCGTGGCCGCCGCCGCCTTTGGTGGAGCGCACCGGGTCGTGGACGTCGTGGCGCCCGGGGGCTCGCAACGCGTGGAATGGGACCTGGTCACGATCCACCTCACGGGGTGGGCAGAAGTCGTGGCGTTGATCGACTGGTGGCCCTGACCGGCAACGGGCCCGGGCCGGATACGGCGGGATCGCAGAAAGTGCGAGAGTAGCGACGCGGCGCCGTGAAAAAACCGGCCGGCGGCCGAGTTCCCGCCGCGCCGGTCGTCAGCGGGTCGCGGGGGGATTCGCCTGGGCCATGGCCTTGCCGAGCAGGTCCAGAACGGGCTCGACTGAGGCGGTCGCGCCGCGATAGTCCTGCCGGTCGAGCCGTGTGCGCGCTTCTTGCAGAGCAGACGCCGCCGGGCGCAGCGCGGTGCGTAGGCGCTCGGCGATGGGGCCTGACGGCCGCGGTCCACCGACGCCGCCGAGCCGGGCCGTGGCGGCTCGGGTGAGGGCGTCGAGCTGGGCCACCAGTTGCTCGGCCCGACCGCGGGCGGCGGCCTTCTCGTTACTCGCGCGTTTGGCGGCTTCATACGCGCCGTCGCGCGCGGCCAAGGCCAGGCTGAGGGCTTGACGGTAGTCGCGCGCGGCCACGGCCGCGTCGTACTGCGCGAGCGCGCCCTCGGCCGCCTTCAGTTCGTCAGGGGCGTAGATCGGTGCGTCGGCGGCGCGGGCGGCCGCCAGCGCCCCCTCCGCCTGGTGCCGTTCCTTCTCGGGCGGGGCCGAGCAACTGACGGCCGCGACCGCCATCGCGGCCGCGATCACAAGGCGGCGCAGCATTCGCCCGCAGTATAACAGGCGGCTTTCGCACCGCCGGAGACCGGATCGTGCTTGATCTGCCCGCTCAGGACCGCCCGCGCGAGAAGCTCGACGACAGCGGGCCCGAGGCGCTCGGCAGCAACGAGTTGCTCGCAGTGCTGATCGGTCACGGCACCGCAGGCGCGAACGCGCTGACCCTGGCGAACCGGCTGATCGATCTGGCCGGGGGCGTGCACGGCCTTCCGCGGATGCACCGCGGTCAACTGATCAAGGTGGCCGGCATCGGACCGGTGCGGGCGGGGCGCATCCAGGCCGCAATCGAGCTTGGGCGGCGCACGCTTCTGACCCGCCCCGCCGAGCGGCTGCGCTACCGCAGGCCCCACGAACTGGCCGGCGCGCTGCTGCCGCGCTTCGGCACGCATCCGGTCGAGCGCTGCGGAGTCGTCCTGCTCGACACCCGGCATCGAATCATCGCGACGCGTCTGATTTCGGTAGGATCGCTCGACGCCAGCCTGGCCAACCCGCGGGAGGTCTTCCGCGAGGCGATGCTGGGTGGCGCGGCCGCCGTCGTGGTGTTTCACAACCACCCGTCGGGCGACCCCACGCCCAGCCGGGACGATGTCGTGCTGACGGCGCGGCTGCGCACGGCCGGCGCCGTGATTGGCATCGACCTGATCGACCACCTGATTCTGGCCGACGGTCACTACTGTTCGATGAAGGAAGCAGGGCTCTTCTGATGGCGCGTGTGATGTACCTGGACTGCTTCTCGGGTGCGGCGGGCGACATGCTGCTCGGCGCGTTGCTCGATGCCGGGCTCCCGATCGAACGCCTGCGGGAGGCGCTCGGCAGCCTGGGCGTCGAGCACGGCCTGCGCGTCACGCCGGTCGTGCGTGCCGGCATCACGGCGACGCACTTCGAAGTCGTCGATCCCGGGACGCCGGCCGCTGGCGACCATGCCCAGACCCATACGCACAGCCACGACCACGAACATCACGACCATGGTCACCACGACCATCAGCACGACGGCGGAGACCCACACCAGCCCTCCCACTCACACGCCCACCCCCACACGCACGCACCGGCGGCCCCGCACGGGCACCGGTCCCTGGCGGAGATCCGGCATCTCATCGGGCATTCCGCGCTGTCGGCGGAGGGAAAGAGCCGCGCCATCGCGCTGTTCCAGCGAATTGGCGAGGCCGAGGCCGCCATCCACGGCACGCGCATCGATCACGTGCACCTGCACGAGGTCGGCGCGCTCGACTCCATCATCGACATCGTCGGCGCCGTGTTCGCGATGGAGTGGTTCGGGATCGAGGACGTCCTCGCGTCGCCGCTGAACGTCGGCGGGGGCACCGTGGACATCGCGCATGGCCGGTATCCGGTGCCGGCGCCGGCCACGGCGCGTCTTCTCACCGGCGTGCCGATCTACGGAGGCGGGCCGGATGTGGAGCTCGTGACGCCCACCGGCGCCCTGCTCGTGTCGGCCTATGCGCGCGCGTACGGTGCGCTGCCGCTGATGGCCATCGACCGGATCGGCTATGGCGCGGGACGCCGGGACTTTCCACGCCAGCCCAACGTCCTGCGCGTCCTGATCGGAGAGCGGCGTCCTGAGGTCGCCGCCGGTGGAGGACCGCCCGCGGGTCTCGAGTCGATCGTCAAGGTCGAATGCGAAATCGACGACATGAACCCGCAGTGGTTCGGTCCGGCGAGCGACCGGCTCTTCGAAGCCGGCGCCGTCGATGTGTTCCTCGGCGCGGTGCAGATGAAGAAGGGCCGCCCGGGCACGCTCGTGACGGTGCTCGCGCCCGAGGACCGCCGGCAGGCCGTGTGTGACGCGCTCTTCCGGGAGACGACCACGCTCGGCGTCCGCTTCGAGCGCATGTGGCGGGAGACGCTCGATCGGCGATGGGAATCGGTGGACACGGCGGGCGGGCCGGTGCGCATCAAGGTGGCGCTGCGTCACGGCCAGGTGCTCACCGCCACGCCCGAGTTCGACGACTGCCTCGGCGTGGCCACGCGTACCGGTCGGTCGCTCAAGCAGGTGCAGGCCGACGCCATGCGCGCGTGGTACGACCGCGGTCCGGATTCTTGATAGAGGGCCGGCCCGTAGCCGGATACAATGGCGGTTTCACGAGCCGCCGCCGGCCCCATCCATGTCCCGCTACTACCTCACCACGGCCATTGACTACGTCAACAGCCGGCCGCACCTCGGAACGGCCTACGAGAAGATCACCGCCGACGTGATCGCGCGCTATCACCGTCTGGCCGGTGCCGACGTGCGGTTCGTGATGGGGAACGACGAACACTCGCAGAACGTGTTTCGCCGCGCCCGCGAGCTGGGGCTCGAGCCGCTCGAGTACTGCAACCG
>CAZFAT010000105.1:0-4080 GCA_964517075.1 uncultured Solibacteraceae bacterium | reverse complement strand
GTTGAAGCAGTGAAAGCGACGGCATTTACAATTGGCAGGGAGTGGGCTGTCGACTTTGCCCCGCTTCGTATGAATCTCGGCACAACGGCCGAGTGAGACAACAGCGGCCATGTAGGCAGGGCTCACTTGTCAAAGGTGAGCTGGCTGGGTACTGGGGATTCGAACTACAAGCTGAACACCTGCCACGAGGCGTGGCGGGCATCCAAGGCATTGATCTTCATGACGTCGCGTCCTTCATGTTCCGGGCTCTTGTTACGGAGGCGGTGTGATCCAGCACCGCCGCCAGCCCAGTGCGGGAAGAGCTCAACATGAACCTCTGAAGGCATGCGGGTCGGCCGGTCGTTACCACTGGTCACCGCGCCGCTGGAGTGAGAAGCTATCCGTCACCGTGAAGTTCCTGTCGTTCTTCCGCCGCCAGTCAGGCCCTGCGTCCACCGACAGTGACGCCATTGCGAGCCTGGCGAAGGGTCTGGGCGACCTGCCGCCGGACCGCGCGCGGTTCATTGCCGGCTTCGCGCTGCTGCTCAGCCGCGTGGCGGCGGCCGACCACGAGGTGACCTCGGAGGAAGCGGCGATGCTCGAACGCCTGGTCCGTGACAAGACGGGCCTGCCGGAGGATCAGGCCGCGCTGGTCGTCGGCCGAGCGAGGACACATCAGCAGCGGCACGGTGCCACGGACGATTTCCTCGTCACCCGCGAACTGACCGATCGGCTGTCGTACGACGAGAAGCTCGCCATGCTCGACTGCCTGTTTGCCGTCGCCGCCGCCGACGAACGCATCCGCACGCAGGAAAGCAACGAGATCGGCCGCATCGCGACCGAGCTGCGCCTCGAGCACAAGGACCTCGTGCGGATCCGTCATCAGTACCGGGACCGCCTGGCGGCGCTGAACCCGTAGACACCGGGGACCGGCATGACCGTCGACGAGTTCGACCAGAGCACGTCCGCCGCCACGCCGCCGAAGGGTCTCACCCCGGCCCTCACGGCGCTCTGGCACGACGCGCGCGACGACTGGAACCGCGCCCACGCAGTGGCCCAGGACATTGACGATGAGACGGGCGCGTGGGTGCACGCGTATCTGCATCGCAAGGAGGGCGACCTCGGCAATGCCGGCTACTGGTACCGGCGGGCCGGGCGCCGCCCCGTCGCGGGGGATCTGACCGAGGAATGGCGCCAGATCGTCCGGGCGCTGCTGGAGCCCTGAACCTTTTCGCAGGATTCCCGACTGAGAGGGCAGCACCGGTGCGTGGCATCCCCCGCGCCGACAAGGATCCTGTGGCCAAGCCCCTCACCGTCGATGACCGCACCCGAGAGGACGAGCTCCTCGCGATCCGCTGCCAACTCGGTGAGCGGGCGGCCTTCGACGACCTGATCCGCCGCTGGAACGACCCGCTCTGGCGGTACGTCCGAAGGCTTGCCGGGAGCGACGAGTCCGCCTCCGACATCCTGCAGGACGCCTGGCTGCGCGTCCTTCGCGGCATCCCCCGGCTCCGGCATCCGGCCAAGCTGCGGCCCTGGCTCTTCGGCATTGCTCGCCGGGCGGCGATGGACCGGCTCCGCGATCAGTACGCACGGCCGGCGGACGCCAGCGTGGAGGTCGCCGATCTGCCCGCCGGCAAATCCACCGGCGCGATCGAGGAGGACCTGGCGGCGATGCACCAGGAGCTCTCGCGGCTCCCGCTCATCGAGCGCGAGGTTCTCACGTTGTTCTATCTGAAGGAGCTGTCGCTCGACGAAGTCGGCGACGTGTTGAACGTGCCGGTCGGCACGGTCAAATCGAGGCTGTTTCGCGCCCGGCATCTCCTCCGCCGGGAGCTGACGCTGAAGGGAGTGCGCCCATGACCCGCGACGGACATCTCACCGAGTTTTCGCCCCTCACGCCGGATGCACCGCGGATTCTTCTGGACGCCGAGCTGTCGCTGAAGGCGCGCGTGGCCCATGTCGCCCTGCTGCTCGTCGCCCTGCTCGCGACGACCGGACTGCTGTCGCTATGGCTGACCGAGCCGGCGCTGCCCGCCCGCACCCACGCCGCCTTCGCGGTCCTGGTGGCCATCAACGTGTCGTGGACCCTCTACGCGCTCCGTGTCCTCACTCATCGCCGTGTGCTGTTCGCGCGCCACCGCATCATCGCCGGCCGCATGGCGGTGACATTCACGTCCGTGTTCCTCGTTGGCGCCGTCGCGGTGGGCGTGACGACCGGTGCGTCCGCGGCCTTCCTCGCCGCCGGACTGGGTGTGGGAATGCTGGCGGCGGCGGTGGCCGTGCTGATGCGCGCGCACCGCGCTTACACGCGGCTCGAGGAGCGGCGGCAGGCGCTGGAACAGGGTCGGGGCTAGGCGGCAACTCGCGCGGGTCAGGCCCCAGACGGCAGCCCGAGCCGCGCGATCTCCGATCGCACGCGCTCGTGCACCCAGGTGGAGGCGTCGGTGGCGCGGAAGACGTGCTCCCAGATCGCCACGCCGCCTCGTGTCCAGAGCGCGGTGACTTCGAGCGTCTCGTGGGTGCGGCTGAACATCAACAACCCAATAACCCAATAACCCAATCAATAGCCCAATCAATAACCAAACAACCAAATCGCGATAACCAATAGCCAATAGGAGATAGCCAGATGCCGGGGCTCATATCCGCATCGCGAGGTACGCGAAGCCCGCGCCGAGCCCGAGAATCGCCCTGTACTCCCGGTTCGAGCGGACGCGCGCCCAACTGAACGCCCGCGTCACCGGCGCGGCCCGACCCGCGCGGTAGTCGGAATAGGCGCCGGCGAACTTCTCATCCAGGTGCGCTTCCTCGAGGCGAATGGCCGACACGAGCGTCAGAACCAGATAGGTCGTCGTCACGACCGCCACCCATGCGCTGTTGGCGGCCACGACGAAGCCGGCCCCGATCAGCGTGGACCCGAGATACAGGGGATGCCGGGTCCAGCGGTAGGGGCCCGAACGCGTAATCTCACGGCTCTTGTCGATGTGACCGGCGGCCCAGCACCGCACCAGCTCGCCGGCCAGCGCCATCGGCGCGCCGAGAAGCCATGACGACCATGACGGGCGCGCGAACAGGAGAGCGATGACCGCGACGGCAAACCCGAGGGGGACGCGCAGCCGCGCCAGCCGGCTCAGCATCGATCAGGCGCCCACGACGGCCAGCCGGCCGTCAATCGCCAGCCGCACCTCGTCCTCGCCAATCGTGCCCAGACACCAGCGCTCGGCCTCGCGACGACAACGGCGCTCGTAGTGGCAGTCGCAGGCGTCATAGCGCGCGAGCGTGATGTCGCGCGGGTCCCAGGGACCATTGCGGCGCGGATTGGTGGGACCAAAGAGCGCGACGACCGGCGTGCCGACCGCAGCGGCGATATGCGTCGGTCCCGTATCGCCGGAAACCATCAGCCGGGCGGCGCGCCCCAGGGCAACGAGATCGGCAACGCGGGTCTCGGGTGCGACGACGGCGGCGCCCGACGACGCCTCCGCGATCGCCTGCGCCAGTCCCGCTTCGCCCGGCCCCCACAGCACCACGGACGCCAAGCCATGCCGTTCGCGCAGCCACGCCGCCAGGGCTCCGAATCGGTCGGCCGGCCAGCGCTTGTTCGGCCAGGCCGCACCGCCGTTCAGCAGGGCGAATCGATCCAGGCCGCGCGTGCGGAGGGCCGCGAGCGCCGGCGAGTCCACCTGCCGTAGCGGGAACTCTTTGGTCGCGGCGGTGACACCCAGCGCGGCCACGAGCGCCAGGTTCTTGTCGATGACATGGCCCCCTTCCCCGCCGGCCTGACGCTCGGTGTAGAACCAGGCCGCCGCGGACTCCCGAGCCGCCTCGGCGTCGAAGCCGATGACCCGCGTCGCGCCCGACAGCCGGGCCAGGGCCGCTGACTTCAGCAAGCCCTGGAAATCCAGCGCGACGTCGTAGCGCCGGACGCGAAGCCCGCGCCGCACTTCCAGCCACGCCGCGGCCGTCCGCGCGCGGAGCGGCACGGTGGACGTCAGCACAGGCACCAGCTCCAGGAACTCACGATGGACGTCGTCCACCAGCCAGTCGATCCGCGCGTCGGGATACGCGTGACGAAGCGCGCTCACGCGATCGCCTCCTCGCGGA
>CAZFAT010000104.1:0-11472 GCA_964517075.1 uncultured Solibacteraceae bacterium | reverse complement strand
ATGGGCGCCGGGTTGTACATGGCCGGACGCGCTGATGTCGATCCGAAGCGGATCGGTGTCTGGGGCGGGTCTTACGGCGGATATCTGACGGCCATGGCGCTGGCACACCGCGGGCGTCGTGTCGCGCTCGTCGAGCGCGGCCGACATCCCCGTTTTGTCATTGGCGAGTCCACGACGCCGCTGACGAACCTGCTCCTGGAAGAACTCGCGGACAGTTACGATTTGCCGCGCATCCGGCCCTTCTCCAAGTGGGGCACCTGGCAGCGGACCCGACCCGACGTCGCGTGCGGTCTCAAGCGCGGGTTCACGTTCCTCTTCCATCACACGGGCCGGCGGTTCGAGGACGACGAGACGCACGAACGGCAGTTGCTGGTCGCGGCAAGTCCGCATGACGACGTGGCGGACACGCATTGGTACCGGCCGGACTTCGATCGGGCCCTCGTGGAGGACGCACAGACGGCCGGCGCGATCTACCTGGACCAGACGGACCTCGAACGCGTCGAGGACCACGGCAGTGGTCTGGCGCTCGAGGGCCAGCGTGCCGGCCAGCCCGTCCGGATCACGGCCCCCTTTGTCGTCGACGCAAGCGGCGCGCGCGGGTTCCTCGCGCGGGCGTTCGGCATCGGCGACGCACCGCTGCGCTGGCTGCCGCCCACCGCCGGGCTCTACGCGCATTTCGACAACGTCGCATGGTGGGACGACGTCTCGCCGCCGGAGCGGCTGCCGCCGTATCCCCGCGATGCGGCGGCGCTGCACCACGTGTTCCCGGGCGGGTGGATCTGGGTCCTGCGGTTCAACAACGGCCTGACGAGCGCCGGCGCCGCGCTCACCGATCCGATGGCGGCGGCGATTCATGCGGCCGACGGCTCCGCCGCGTGGGACCGGCTGCTCTGGAGGCTGCCGTCGGTGGCCGCGCAGTTCAAGGACGCGCGTGCGACCGTGCCGTTCGTGCACGCGCCGCGTCTCGCGTTTCGATCCCGCCAGGTCGTCGGCGAGCGGTGGGCGCTCCTGCCGTCGGCCGCCGGCGTCATCGACCCGCTGCTGTCCACGGGATTCCCGCTGACTCTCCTCGGCATCCAGCGGCTGCTCGCCGTGCTCGAGTCGACATCGCCGGGCGCCGAGCGCGCCGCCGCGCTCGCCCGCTACGAACAGCGGACGCTGCGCGAGCTCGACGCCACCGAGCAGATCGTGGCAGCCCTGTACCACAACATGGAGGACCCCGAACTCTTCAGGCGCCTGAGCCTGCTCTACTTCGCCGCAGCCAGCTTCAGCGAGGCGGCACGCCGCCTCGGCCGGCCGGATCTGGCGCCGGGCTTTCTGCTGCAGGAGCACGCGGTCTTCGGGCCGGAGGTCGGCGCGTGCGCCGGGCTCGCCGCCGGGCGGCCCGACGGGCCCATGCGAGACGCGCTCTTCACCCGCATCGACCGGGCCATCGAGCCGTTCGACATCGCGGGCTTGCGGGCCAAACGGCAGCACTGGTACCCAGCGCTGGCCGAGGACGTGATTGCCGGCGCCTCCAAGCTGGACGCGTCGCCCGACGCCATCGAGGCGCTGCTGGCGCGGTGCGGGTTCCGACCGACCGGGCCGACCTGACCGCCTCCGCTGCAGCGACGGCGGTCCGCCGACGCCTCGCGCGGCTACGTTTTGAAACGCACGAGCCTGGAACACGAGCCTAGAATGGGACATGGCCCGCGGCTGGGAGAGCAAGGCCGTTGAGGATCAGACCTTCAGGTCCGCACGGACCTGGCCCACCACGCCTCAATCAATAGCGCCGCCGGCCCGACGAGGAACAGCGCATAGAACGGCGCGTAGATCACCTCGGCCAGCCTGAACAGCATCTCCACGAACGCCACCAGCACGACGACGATGACCTGGCCGCGCTTGGTGCGGACGGCGGTCTTCGGGTCGGTGACCATGAAGAAGATGAAGAGCTGGTACATCGGCCCGGTGATGGGCGCGATGGCGGCCTGCCAGGGATTGCCGGTGATGGCGCTGCGCACGAACGCGAAGACGAAGAACGACACGACGTACGCGGCGCTGACGTGCAGGCGCCCGACCCGCCACACGATGACGAAGCCGAGCAGCCAGATGATCGCCATCGGCCAGATGGTGTTGCCCCACTGAATGCTGAGGAGCGTCACTGTGGCCGGCGCCAGGAACAGCACGACGCTCACGCCGAAGTTCGACGGATTCCAGATGTGCCGCCCGCCCAGCCGGAGCACGTACTTGGACACGATGGAAATCAGGCTCGCGAGGACGTACGGCCAGATGAACGGCGACCGCACGAGAATGCCGACGCTGATGCCGGTGATATAAGCGCTCGCCGGGTTCACCCACCGGGTGTGCGTGAGCCGACCCAGCGCGAGCTCGGCCAGAATCGCCGTCGCAATCGCCGCGCCGGTCCGCTCGTAGCCCTCGAGAATCCCGAACGAGAACTGCGCGGAAATCAGGATGCCGGTGATCAGGATCGGCGGCAGGAACCGGTTCTCGAGCAGCACGCGCCATCCGCGCGCGGGGGCGGGACCCGGCGACGGTCGCGGAGACGCCATCGCGCTGGCGCTCATCGCGCCTCCCGCACGCGATGGACCTGATCGATGGCCGGCCGCTCGAGGGAGTCCTTCGCGCCCGACGGCCAGCGGATCACGACGCGATCGACCGAGGTGGCCGGGCCCAGCCCGACGTGGAGCCGGCGCTGGTTCTGCGCGCTGAAGCCGCTGCCCCCGCTGACCTCCTGCACCTGCCGGCGGCCGGCCCACAGGACCTCGACGCGCGCGCCAATCGCGCTCCGATTGCTCGACGTGCCCTCCAGCTCGATCGCAATCCAGTGATGGCCCTCGCGCACGGTGTTGCGGTAGATGAGCGCTGGCCCGCGCTGGTTCGCCACGATCACGTCGAGCACGCCGCGGTTGTCCAGGTCGACCAGCGCGACCGCGCGGCCGTCGTTGGTGTCCGTCACGCCCACGTCCTGCGCGACGTCGCTGAACCGTCCGAGTCCGTCGTTCAGCCACACCCGCTTGCGCTGATAGCCCGACAGGCTGCGGCCGCGCATCGGCGGCCAGTGGCTCGCGTCGGCGATGATGCGGCTGTGGCCGACGGCAATCTCGGAGAAGTCGTACCAGTAGCTCGTCCGCTCGCCCGCCGACACGTAACCGTTGACGAGATAGAGATCGAGCGTGCCGTCGTTGTTCAGATCACCGAACTGCGCGCCCCAACTCCAGCCGCCCAGGTCCACGCCCATCGAGGACGCGAGATTCTCGTACTGGATCGTGCCGCCCTCGGTGGCCGTGGGCACCCAGAGATCGTTGGCCTGCACGAGCACGCCGGGCTCGGAGATGTTCGTCTTGTAGATGGACAGCCGGCCGTCGTTGAAGACGTCGCCAAAGGCGGCATTCATGCCGCTCTTCGGCGTCCGGCCCACGCCGGCGTCCCGGCCGATGTCCACGAACTTCTTCCCGCCCTCGTTCGCGAAGAGCTCGGAGATGCCGTAGTCGTTGGCGAGGAAGAGATCGGGATAGCCGGTGCCGCGCAGGTCGGCGGCGGCCGCCGCGAGCGTCCACCGCCGCGACTGGATGCCGAGCCCCGCGGACGTCTCTTCGAACGTGCCGTCGCCGCGGTTCCTGAAGACGTACTTCCGGCCGCCGTTGTTCGCGTACTCGAAGCTCTCCGGCATGATCCGGGTCGTCTTCAGGTGCCAGAGATCGACCTCCTCGGACCAATAGCCGGCGAGAAACAGGTCCAGCCAGCCGTCGCGGTCGTAATCCCACCAGATGGCGGCGTTCGCGTTGACCCAGGGCGGCAGGCCCGCGCGGTCGGACACGCGCGTGAAGCCGCGACCTCCGTCGTTGTGAAACAACTCGGGCCGGCCGTACTTGTAGAGGAACAGGTCCTCGTAGCCGTCGTTGTCGTAATCGCCCCAGACGGCGCCCATCGAGACGCCGGTGCCGGGCTGGTTGACGTCGGCCAGGCCGACCGCGGCCGCGACATCGGTCACCGTGCCGTCCCCGTCGTTCCGGTACAGCCGATTGAAGCTGCCCTCGCCGCTGTTGGTGAGATAGAAATCCTGCCAGCCGTCGCGGTCGAAGTCGCTCACGGCGACCGCGGCGCCCATCGCCGCCACCTGCGGCATGATGTGCGCGAGCCTGGCGTCGAACGTCGGGCCCTGGTGGACGAAGTCCACGCCAAGCGCCTTCGCGGCTTCCTCGAGCCTGAAGCCGTAGCGGCTGAGCGCCTCCGCGCCCGCGATCGACGGACCTCCGCCCGCCGCGCCACGGTTCAGCCACACGACGGCCCCGATCGAGCCGATCAGCACGGCAGTCCAGACCACCCACAACGCGCGCTGACGGGTTCGTGACGTCATGACCTCAATGCGCCGGGCCGTACCGGAGCCCCTGAAGAAACGCGCGCGGCGCCACGAACCGCGTGTGGTACTGCTGCCAGTCCTCCGGATACCGCCGGTAGACCGGATCGTCCTCCAGGCGCGGCTCGAACGACGCCGCCTCGTAGTCCGGGCGGCCGTGTCGCGGCAGCGGCAGGACGGTTTTCGAATAGCTCGTGTTGAAATCGCCGTCCTTGTTCCAGCCGTCGCCGATGAGCACGAAATCGCGCGTCCAGCCGGGCGCGGGCGGCGGCGGCGCGGGGAACGACAGCGCCAGTTCGTCGCCAGCGTTCATGATCACGTAGCGATCCTCGACACGGGTGACGAGATCGCGCACGTCGCCGAAGCGCGTGTAGTACCCGACCAGGTCGCGCCAGCGTGGCGCCGTGCTGGCGACACGCTCGTAGAGCGGCACCTCGGGCAGATCGCGGTGACCCTGCCGCGTGATGGAAAAGCCACGATACCCGAGCGTCGCGCGGCCCGGGGCGACGCGGGTCGTTCGCAGCTCGGCCGAGGGGGCCGCGTCGGCCACGCCAATCGCGTCCCAGTGGATCTCCAGGTTCGTGCGCAGCCGCAGTCGGCGCGCACCGGCTGCGCCGGCGCGAGTCAGTCCACCGAGATCGATCAGGATCGTCTTGCTCTTGCCGGCCGGGAAGCCGAGATCGGACGCGGCGACCACCCAGCGGCCGTCGGCCGTCAAGGCTTCGAGCGACAGCCCCTGCGGCTGGAGCCGGCCACCCTGGCCAATCGCCACGTTGATGCTGCTGTCGGTCGGGTACACCCAGCCGTGCGCGACGAGCCGCGCGGACGGGCCAGCCGGTCGGTCGAGCTCCATCTCGACGAAGTGCTCCTCGGCCACCCCCTGGTACTGGCCGCGAGTGAACGCCGTCAGATAGCGGCCGTCGTGCGAGGCCACCAGGTCCGTGACCTCGCGCCCGGTGTGATCCCAGGCCCGCGCCACGGGCCGCAGCGACCGCACGGAATGCACCTCGAGCGCCGGGGCGTTCCTGGCAAACCGTTCGTCCACGAACACCGACACGTCCTTGGGGTGATCGACGACCAGCAACGACACCTGGTCGATGTAGTGCGTCTCCCACAACTCGGCCGTAATCCGCACGTCGTACTGGCCGTCGCGGGCCGCGAGCTGATCACCGCGAATGCGGACCCAATCCTCGGTCTGGCTGACGCCGGCTGTGTCCTGGGCGTTGATGCGCAGGCCGAGCGGCGATCGCCAGAGGAAATCGGTCACGAACTGTAGGCCGGTGCCGTTGTCCGCGAACACCCAGGGACAGGATCCCTTCAACCGCTGGTGCGCGACGATCGGCTGATCGACCGCCGGATCGAACTCGGCCTGCGGCACGCCGTTGGGCCAGACGATCCGGGTGACGTCGATCCGAGTGCGGGCGCCGAGACCGGCATGGACCACCGGACCCGTGATGACCTGTTTCTGTACGAGCAGACCGGATCGCACCTCGATCTCGCCGCCGATGCCGAACGAGTTGATGCGCTGGTCGCCGGCGGCCGCCTGCGCGCGGGGACGAATCACCTGCCAGTGATAACCGCGCGGCGCGCGGCCCGTGAAACGGACCGGTCGGCCACCGTCCAGCCCGGCGAGATCGAGCTGACCATCGCCGTTGAGATCGGCCGCCGCCGCGATCTCCGTCGTGGCAAGTCCGCCGACATCCAGGGGCGTCAGGGCGAAATCCTCGCCCGCCAGCCAGACCGCGGTGCCGGCTGGACTCGACGCGATGAGGTCCAGCGCGCCATTGTTGTCGAGGTCAGCCAGCAGCAGACGCATCGTTCCCGCCGCCGCCTGGCCGCCCGCCGTCCATCGGGTCCACGCCTCCTCCCGCCAGCCGTTCGATCCAAGAGAAGCCCGGCGGATGGCACCAGCCGAGTCGAGCGCGACCACATCGAGCACGCCGTCCGCGTTCACGTCGCCGAGCGCAATCGCCGCGAGTCCGGAGGCGGCGCCAGCGGAGGGGATGCGTTCGAACACGCCAGCCTGCCGATTGGCCAGGAGGTGGAGCTCGCCCCGCTCGTCGACGATCGCGGCGTCGGGATCGGCGTCGCCGTCGATGTCGCCCCACACGAACGCGGTCGCGCCCGTGACGCCGGGAAACGGCTGCGTCACGCGCCAGGTGCCATCACCGTTGTTACGGAGCACGCTGGTCGGCTGGGCGCGCAGGCCGACGACGATGTCGAGGTCGCCGTCCATTTCCACATCCGCCGGCCACGCGGCTATCGCGCCGGTGAGCGCCGTGCCGCCCGCGGATGCGCGCACGGTGTCATCGACAAACTCGCCGGCGGCGGTCTGCAGATAGAGGCGCACGCCATCCGGGCCCACCGCGACGAGATCCATCAGGAAGTCATGGTTCCAGTCCAGGGCCGCGAGTCTGTTGGGCCCGGACCCCGCCGGCAGCGTTCCGCCGGGCACGGGCAGCGGCGGGCTGCTTCGATCGACGCGCTGCACCTGGTGTCCGTCGGTCACGAACACCGCGGGAGGCTGTTGCCCGTCGAGGGACACCGCTATCAGTCCGGTCCAGGCCGCCGGCTCCGCGCCGAGCGCCTCGCGTGAAAATACCAGCGCCGTGTCGGGAGCCGAGGGTGTCGCGGACGGATTGGCCAGCCGTACGAACCCGTACAGCGGATCGGCAATCAGCTCGGCCGACGGCGTCACGCTGGCCCGGCTTTCCTGGAACGCAGGCAACCGGGCCGCCACGTTCCTCAGAAACGCGACCGCGCGCGCGGCGTTCGCGGGATTGCCAGCGGCGGCCGCTTCACGCACGGCCTGATACTGATCGACGACTTCGGGAGGCCAGGAGGCGACAAAGCGTTCCAGCTTCGCGATGGAGTCTGCGAGGAGCGCCGCGTCGCCGCGTTTGGCCGCGAGCCGCGCGCGCTCGACCAGCAGCGCCGGGTTGTCGGGCCGGGCCGCCACCAGCTCCTCGAGCAGGCGCTGCGCGTCGTCGTCGGCGCCGGGCGCCGCGGCGTACTCGATCTCCTGCACGAGTGCCATGCGCACGTGCGGATCATCCGGCGCGAGTTCGGCGGCGCGCCGCAGGTGACGAATGCCTTCGTCGCGCTGGCCCCTGGCCGTCTCGAGCCGGCCGAGCAGAAACGCGATGTGGCCGCTCGAGGGCGCGAGCTCCGCCGCGCGCTGGAGGGCCGGCAGGGCCGCGTCGAACTCGCCGAGCCTCAGGTGGGCAAGACCCAGGTTCGCCAGCGGCGCCGGTTCCCCTGGCGCCGCAGCCGCGGCCGCCGTGAACTCACGCTTCGCGTCGTCCACGAGCCCGACCGGCAGGGCGGCGAGGCCGCGATAGAAGAGGCGCGTCGTGTCTTCGTAAGCGGGCGAGCCTGCCGACGGCAGACCGGCCGTGTGGCGGCGCACGACATAGATCGCGGCCGACACGACCGACACCAGCACGATCGCGACCGCGACCATGCGCCAGGACTTCCCTCGATCGCTCATGGCGCCGGGCTGGGCGTCGTGCCAACGCCAAGCGCGTCGGCGACCCGATTGATGTAGTTGAACCAGGACGCGATCAGGGTGATCTGCAGAATGCCGCGATCGTCGAACCCCGCCCCGCGCAGCCGGGCGTGGTGGGCGTCGGTGACCCCGGTGGCATCGCGGGTGATCTGATCGGCGTACTCGAGCATCGCGCGATCCGGTTCATCGAGCGGCGCGGTCCGGAAATCCCGGCGGATGGCCTCTGCCAGCGCATCGTCCAGCGTCACGCGCCGGAGGAACTCGGCGTGGCACGCGGTGCAGTAGAAGGTGCGATTGGCGACGGACACGACGGTGGCAATCATCTCGTGCTGGCGGCGCGTCAGCGGCAGCGCGGTGGACATGAGCGCGCCGAACGTGGCGAAGGCATGGTACAGCGCCTCGGGGATGAGCGAGTGCGCCGCCACGATGCCGGCGACGTCCGAGTCGAAGCCGAGGACCGGCAGGTCGTATTCGGGCGGATAGAGGGCGTGCTGGGCCTCGCGCGCCTGCCGCAGCTGGTCGTCGGCCTCGGCGAACGGGATCGTCCGGATGCGAGTCATGGCGTCACGTCCGAGCCCCGCCCCCGAGGGACCGCCAGGCGCCGCTGGAGGGGCACGCCAATCAGCACGATGATCGCGCCGGCCGCGGCCTGCACCGGGCGGTGCACCGCCACCATCACCACGACCGTCAGCACGAGCAGCATGAAGAGCACGGGCGTCACAGGATAGCCCGGCGTCCGGAAGAGTCCATCATCGGGAGCCGCCCGGCGGCGAGCGACGAAGACCGCCCCGGCGGCCAGGGCAATGAAGCCCAGCGTCGTGCAGAGGAAGAACGCGACAATCTGCTCGAAGGTCCCGAGGAGCACGAAGAGGGTCGCGAGTACGGCCAGCACCAGCGTGGCCCTCACCGGTGCGCCCGTCGATCGGTGACGCCGCGCGAGTGCGGCGGGAAACAGCCCGTCGGCCGACATGGCCTCGTACAACCGCGGCGCCACGATGATCATCGCCATCGCGCTCGGGATCACCGACAACACGACGACCCAGGCCAGCACGGTGGGGCCGGCCGGCCCGACGAGCGCCTCGCCGAAACGGCGGGCAAACTCGGGGGCGCTGGTCGCCGCCGAGGGGGGCACCAGATAGATGAAGGCCGCGGTGGTCATGAGATAGATGGCGGTGACGGTCGCGACGCCGATGACGAAGGCGCGCGGCAGCGTGCGGCGCGGGTCCCGTACCTCGCCGGCAATGCGACTCGCCTCCCAGAATCCGCCAAACGAAAAGAACACGCCCACGAGGCCCAGTGCCAGCGCCTCGCCGATCGGCGGGGCGGCCGCCGGTCGTCCGGCCCCGGACGAGAAGTGGGCCCACTGGCCATCCGCCGACACGAACGCGAGCAGAATGATGGCGCACAACGTGGCGAGCTTGACGGCCGTCATGAGACCGAATACGCGCGCGCCAATCCGAAGCCCGGCCATGGTGAGCATGGCGAGGGTCCAGATGACCGCGCAGGCGATCGCGCGTTCGGCGCCGTCGGCGGCCGGCCAGATGAGAACGAGATATTGCGCCGCGCCGACGGCCAGCGCGGCCGTCACGCCCGGATCCATGATCAGCAGCGACTGCCACCCGTAGAGAAACGCCACCCGTTCGCCCCACGCTTCGCGCAGATACACATACAACCCGCCCGCCATCGGGTAGCGGGCGGCCAGTTCACCAAAGGTCACGGCACCGGCGAGGACGACCGCGCCGGCGCCGATCCAGAGACCGAACGTCAGCGCTGGCGACGCCAGCGCTCCGACGAGTTCAGCCGGCGTGAGGAAGATGCCGACGGCGATGGTGTGTCCGACGACCAGCGCGACAGCGGACCAGAGGCCGAGGCGGCCGGCCGTGCCGGTCGACGTCATCGCTCGAGCGGCCGGTACGGCTCCCGGTTCGTGTACCCGCGCTCGGCCGTCATCCTGCCCGCCTCCTTGTAGAACGGCGGATCGTCCGGTTGCCAGGTGCCGAGGCCGTCCACGTACCGGTTGAACATGCAGAAAGCGGCGGCGATGAGCACCACGTCGTGAATCTCCTTGTCCGTGGCGCCCTCGGTGCGAGCGCGCGCCACGTCGGCCTCCGTCACCAGCTTGCCGTCCTGCTGGACCTTGCCGGCGATGGCCAGGAACGCCTTCATCTTGGCGGAGATGGGCGCGGTGTCGGGATCGGACTGCACCTGGTCGAGCAGGGTGTAGTCCTGGTCGGTCCCGCCGAGGTGCTCGGCGGCGATCGCCTCGTGCGCGCTCCGGCAGTAGTGGCACCGGTTGCGCGACGAGACGACCGCCGCGATCATCTCGCGCTCGGCCATCGTCATGGCGCTCGGCCCCCGCATCAGCGTCTGGGCCAGCTCGCCCATCGGCTTCGCCGTCTCCGGACTGAACGTGAGGAGGCCGCGAATGCCGGGCAGCCCTTCAGGCACGGTGATATAGGCCATGGTCTCCCTTCCCCCACTCTCGTCCGTCCATCAGCCCGCGGTGTCGCCGCCGGACTACAGCCCGGCGGGAAACGGGTCGAGAGGATTCCCTCAGAACCCGATCCGCGCCCCCAGTTGCAGCGCCCGTGGCCCGCCCGATCCGAACACGCCGCCGGCCGTGCTGACGGGCGTGCCGAAACGCGATGAGGTCAGGAAGCCCGGATGGTTCGGATCGTTCGAATCACGCACCAGGGCGTTCACGAAGCCTGAGTAGTTCACGGTGCTCGTGCCGAGGATGTTCGTGACGTCGAACAGATTGAAGACTTCGGCAAACGCGTCGACCCTGACGGTTCCGAGGTTGAATCGTCGGGAGAGGCGCATGTCGAGCGAGTTGAAGCCGTCGTTGAACCTCGCGTCGGACGACACAAGGGGCAGCGGGACACCATTGATGCCGCCGTCGGCGTTCAGGTCGGTGATGAAGGCGTTCAGCTCGGCGGCGTTCTCGAACATCCGCCCGCCGGCATTGCGCGGCAGGGCGGGGATTCGCGACTCGCCGCCCGGCAGCAGGATGTCCATCGGCACGCCGGACGACATGGTCCACAACCCGGCCAGTTGCAGGCCGTAACCGAGGTCGGCCACGCCCGACAGCACCAGCCGGTGGCGGCGATCGTTCGGCGTCGGTCCCCACTCGCGTTCCAGATCGTTCGGGTCGAGAGGCCCGCTGCCGAAGGGAATCTGGTCGTCGTTCGCGAAGTTCCACGCGCGGCCCAGCGTGTACGCGCCGCGCAGGCCATAGCGCTCGGCGTAGCGGCGCTCGAATTCGACGAGAAGGGCGCTGTACTGCGTCCGCGCGCTGGACTCGAGGCGGACGACGCGATCGGGGCCGTCCACGACCGGGTTGAAGACTTCGCCAATGGTGCGGCCGATGATGAACTGGCTGCCACGGTTGTGCACGACGTCGACGCGCAGCACCTGTCGACGGCCAATCTCCCGTTCGACGCCGAACGCCATCTGCTGCACGCGCGGATTCTGCAGCTCCGAGTCGATGATGTTGATGCCCGAGGCGCCCGCGCCCGGCAGGATGAACCCGGTGAACGGGTTCGACACCCGCGGCGCGAACGGCGGCACCGTGCCGTGCTGCGGGTCGATGAAGAAGACGTTGCCC
>CAZFAT010000103.1:0-4519 GCA_964517075.1 uncultured Solibacteraceae bacterium | reverse complement strand
GAGGATGAGTGCCGCTGTGGCGAACGTTGACATCGATGCCCTGAAGCAGCGCCTTCGGGCCACGTGGATGGCGGGCGACTACGATCGTTTTTCCCGCTTCATGGAGTCGAGCGGCGTCGAGTTCCTCGATCGCGTTCGCATCCTGCCAAGTGCGTCCCTGCTCGATGTGGCGTGCGGTTCCGGCCAGCTTGCCCTGATTGCGGCACGGCGGGGAGCCCGGGTCACCGGCGTCGACATTGCGGCCAACTCGATTCGTGCGGCGCGCGACCGCGCGCAGGCGGAGGCGCTGCCGGCCCAATTCGACGAAGGCGACGCCGAGGCCTTGCCTTACCCAGACGCCAGCTTCGATGTGGTGGCGAGCCTGTTCGGGGCCATGTTTGCGCCTCGCCCCGACTTCGTCGCGCAGGAACTGGTCCGTGTGTGCCGGCCCGGGGGGATGATCGCGATGGCGAACTGGACCAAGACCGGCTTCATCGGCCAGATGTTCGCGCTCGTCTCCAAGTTCATCGCCCCGGCAGGAATGCCCGCGCCCGTCCTCTGGGGCGATGAGTCGATAGTGCGCGAACGGCTCGGTTCGTCTATCGCCGATTTCCGGCTGACACGCGTCATCTACCGGTTCGACTACCCGTTCTCGCCGGTGGGTGTCGTCGATTTCTTTCGCGAGTACTACGGGCCGACCAATCGCGCATTCGCCGCGCTCACTCCACACGATCAGGAGGCGCTTCACGCCGATCTCGTGGCGCTGTGGAGTGCGCACAATCAAAGCTCGCTCGCGAACCGGACCGCCGTTGACGCTGAGTACCTGGAAGTGGTCGCGATCCGGTCGACGCAGTGACGTTGGCCGTCTCACGTGTCGGTGGTGACTGAGGGTGACGCGGACCACAGGACCGTGCCAGAACCCATGGCGTTGCCCAGGTGAGTCTGAAGTGGAGGAACTGTTATGCGTATCGATCGTGCACGAGTCAGTACGACCGTCTTGGCGGCAGTCATGGTGGTCATGGCTGGGACGGCGACCTACACCGCGAGGGCGCAAGCCACACAGCCGTCCCTGTACGAACGACTGGGCGGCGCTTACAGCATTGCGACGGTGGTCGACGATTTCATCGAGCGGCTCTTGGTGAATGCCACGCTCAATGCGAATCCAGCGATCAACGAGGCGCGGAAGCGCGTGCCGAAGGCCGGACTCAAGTTTCACGTGACCGCAATGGTCTGTGAGGTCAGCGGCGGTCCGTGCAAATACACCGGTCGGGCGATGAAGGAGTCGCACCAGCAGCTGAATATCACTCAGGCGGAATGGGACGCGATGGTCGTCGACTTCAAGGCCACGCTCAATAAGTTCAAGGTGCCTCAACGGGAACAGCAGGAGTTGATCACGATCGTGGGAAGCACCAAGAACGACATCGTGCGGTCGTCGTCATCAGTCAGTCAGCGATAGAGAACCGGGTTAGGAGCCCACACAAGGAGAACGTCAATGGTTTATCTGCAGATCACCCTCAAGATCGCTCCCGCCAACCGGCCTGCGGCCGCTGGTGTCTACCAGCGCTACAAGGCTCCCTTTCTGGACACGATCGCAGGTGCGAAGTCCAAGGAGTTGCTCGTCCGCGACGAGGACGTCGAGGTGCTCCACGGTTTCGATTCGGCTGAGCAGGCGAATGCCTACCTGACGAGCCGGCTGTTTACCTCGGACGTGGTCGGCGCGCTCAAGCCGCTGCTCGACGCCGAGCCGGACGTCCGGATCTATCGAGCGGCAGCGTGATGTTGCGCATGTCGAGCCGTCGACAACGGCGGCTCGATATTGCACCTACAGCGCCAGAAGATCGGCGCATCGAGGCCAAGAGCGCAGGAGTACGCCCATTGGCTTCGTGGAAGGAGCGTTGACATGAGACAGACCTTGACGCCACGCACGCGCCGTCTACTGGAGATTCAGGGGTTCGATACCGTCGACGTGCTGGAACTCGCGCCCGTCGCTCCTTGGTTGCGCTTGGCGTTTGGCCTGTGCGGTTTGCTTGGCGGCGCGGGGACCCTCCTGGCGTCGCCCACCATTCTCCTGGTGCTCGCGCTGATCGCGGCGCTTGCGGCGGCATCGCCCGTGCACCCCTTTGACCTCATTTACAACTACGGCATCCGCCACTTCACTGGGACCGGACCGCTGCCCAAGCGTGGCGCGCCGACCCGTTTTGGGTGCGGTATGGGCGCCGTATTGGTGCTGGTCACGGCGTGGGCGTTCTCTGCCGGACACCAGGTCGCGGGCTACGCGCTCGGTGGCGCGCTCACGTTCGTGGTGCTTCTCGTGAGCACGACGGATATTTGCATTCCCTCGCTGATCTACCGGTCGATCTTCGGCTGGCCCCGTGCCCGTGAGGCGCAACAGCAAGGTTGATCGCGACCTGACGCGGTGATGTTCCGATAACGGTCGGCTCGTCTGACCAAGGAGGTTGCTATGGAGCTTCGAGCAGACTTCGCCTTTCGCGAGGTGGTGCGTCTGGGCCGTGACTGAATGGTGCGGCGTGCGAACTGGCAGAGTCTTGGATCCACAGGCACACCATCCGTGAACTCCGAGACCTGTTCTGGCAGCTGATACACGAGGAGTTCGATCACAACGTCGCTCTCAACGGGCATCCCACCGAACGGTTGCCGAACACGCTGAACGTCTGCTTCCCGGGCAGGATCGGCGCCGAGATTCTGCACGCGCTGAATGACGTGGCCGCATCGACGGGCTCTGCCTGCCACTCCGGCGCCGTTGAACTATCGCCCGTCCTACAGGCGATGCACGTGCCTCCACAGAGCGGCATGGGCGCGGTCAGATTCAGCTTGGGCCGAACGACGACGCACGAGGAGATTGAAACGGTCGTGCAGAGTCTGAAAGTGGTACTTACGTGAGCCCATGGCCGCCCGAGATGCAGGGCGGCCTGGTGGGTCAATTTGGGACTGGTGCGCTGCCAGATCTACGTGAAGACCGGCCACCTCGCCGAGTAACGCCTCGTCGATCTCGGCTGGATTCGCTCCAACGCACAGCCGCTCAAGGGCGTCCGATACGGCACCAAGCGCGGTCGTGCGCCGGCACGCGCAGACCCGATCACGTGCGTCGGTCATGCGGCGCGCGACCGGCTTGACATTCGCTCGGTCCTTGGGCAGTATTCAAATATACGTTTGAGTATTTGATTTATGGCACACAAGGTCCGTTCCCCGTCACTAAAAACCGCGATCTACGAACAGATCGCTCGCATCGGTCAGGCGACCGCCAGCCCGAGCCGCCTCGAACTGCTCGACCTCCTGTCGCAAGGGCCACGCACGGTCGAAGCGCTCGCCCAGCAAACTGGTCAGAGTATCGCGACGACCTCGCATCATTTGCAGGTGCTGCGTCGTGCATGTCTTGTCGACGGCGAGAAGGCCGGGTTGTACGTGACCTACCGTCTCGCGGACCCTCAGGTGGGTGACTTCTTTCTCGAATTGCGGCAACTGGCGGAATCGCGCCTAGCCGAGGTTCACCAGGTCACACGGCAGTACCTGGAACAGCGCGGCGCGCTCGAACCCGTCGATAACGAGGAGCTCGTCCGGCGGGTTCGCGCCGGCGAGGTCACAGTGATTGACGTGCGACCTCGCGAAGAGTACGTCGCCGGTCACATCCCTGGCGCGTCCTCCGTGCCGCTGGCGGATCTTCCGGAACGTCTGAGCGATCTGCGCAAGCGCCGCGACATCGTCGCGTATTGCCGCGGGCCGTACTGCGTGATGTCGCTCGACGCCGTGGATCTCCTGCGTCGAAAGGGGTTCCGCGCGCAGCGCTTGGAGCACGGCGTGGTCGAATGGCGTGCGCAGGGATGGCGCGTGGACACGGGCGAGGACCGCCACACCGGAGCACGCCCATGACGGCTCCATCCACGCATGCGGCCAGTGGGTCCGTCCGCCTCGGCCTCCGCGAGAACCTCGGGCAGTTCGCGCTGCTGGTGGTCGTCAACGCCTTCGTCGGCGCGATGGTCGGTCTGGAGCGCAGCATCCTGCCGGCGATCGCGGAGCAGGAGTTCCAGCTCGCGGCACGCACGGCCGTGCTGTCGTTCATCGTCGTGTTCGGGGTGGCCAAGGCACTCACCAATTACGGCGCGGGCCGGCTCTCGGACCATGTGGGGCGCAAGCACGTGCTGGTCGCGGGGTGGCTTGTCGCCGTTCCCGTGCCGTTCCTCTTGATGTGGGCGCCGACGTGGAATTGGGTACTGGTGGCGAATCTGCTGCTCGGCATCAGCCAGGGCCTGACGTGGTCGACGACGGTCATTATGAAAATCGACCTCGTCGGTTCGCGACAGCGGGGACTGGCGATGGGCGTGAACGAGTTCGCGGGCTACGTGGCCTTGGCCGCGAGCGCGCTTGCGACCGGTTGGATTGCCTCGCGGTACGGCCTTCGGCCGCAGCCGTTCTATCTCGGCGTCGGATTCGCGATCATCGGACTCGCCCTGTCGGCACTCCTCATCCGGGAAACCCGTCACCACGCCTCGCACGAATCAGACCTCGTCGGCACGCTACCAGA
>CAZFAT010000102.1:0-20088 GCA_964517075.1 uncultured Solibacteraceae bacterium | reverse complement strand
GGTCTGCAAGGAGCCTCCAGGCGAGATTAGACGCCACCCAGCCACGTTAGGCTAGGGGTACGATACCTAGGATCCGCTGCCGGTCAAAGTAGCCCACTACCGGCCAGCGCCAGGACTCGTAATAGGGCCGGTTTCCTGGCCTTCGGTGACTTTCGATATCATGAGCTGGCGGCTCGGGCCGCCGGTTCCCACCCGGTCCTGTCAAATTAGACACCGGCCCTTATGATCCGGTTCGACGACCTCGTCGAGAAAGTCAGGGCGTCCAACCCCGACGCCGATATCGACCTGCTCCGGCGGGCCTATGCCTTCTCGGCCGACCAGCATCGGGGCCAGACGCGGCGGTCCGGCGAGCCCTATCTGGTCCACCCGCTCGAAGTGGCCGCCATCCTGGCCGACCTGCGCCTGGACGTCGTGGCGATCGCGGCCGGCCTGCTCCACGACATCGTGGAGGACACGCCCAATACCATCGAAAAGGTCCGGGAGCTCTTTGGCGATCCCGTCGCCCACGTGGTCGAGGGGGTCACCAAGCTGTCGGGGCTCCCGCTGGCCTCGAGCGAGGAGCGCCAGGCCGACAGCTTCCGCAAGATGCTGATGGCGATGGTGGATGACATCCGCGTCATCCTCGTCAAGCTCGCCGACCGGCTCCACAACATGCGGACGCTTCACCACATGCCCGAGGAGCGGCGCCGGTACATCGCCCAGGAAACCCGCGACATCTACGCGCCGATCGCCAACCGCCTCGGCATGAGCAAGATCAAGAACGAGCTGGAGGAGCTGGCGTTTCGCTATCTCGAGCCCGTCGCCTACGCGTCGCTCAGCCGCGACGTCGAGGCCAAGCGGGCCGTCACCGAGGGCCTGATCGACACCCTGCGCCAGCAGCTCGAGGCGAGACTGGCCGAGGCGCAGATCTCGGTCGTCATCGACGGCCGCATCAAGCGCCTCTGGTCCATCCATCAAAAGCTCCAGCGGCAGAAGATCCCGCTCGATCAGGTGTACGACTTCATCGCGCTGCGGATCGTGACCCAGTCCATCCGCGACGCCTACGCCGTGCTCGGCATCATTCACCAGCGCTGGTCGCCGGTGCCCGGCCGGTTCAAGGACTTCATCGCCACGCCCCGGCCGAACGGCTATCAGTCGCTCCACACCTCGGTGGTGAGCGACCAGGGCATGCCGTTCGAAGTGCAGATCCGCACCGAACAGATGCACCGGGTGGCCGAGGAGGGGATCGCGGCTCACTGGAAGTACAAGGAGGGGCGCGCCGGGGCGGACCGGGAGGAACAGCACTTCGTCTGGCTGCGCCGGCTCCTCGAGCTGCACCAGGAGGTGCGCGACCCGCAGGAGTTCATGCAGGACCTGCGGATCGAGCTCTACCCGGAGGACGTGTATGTCTTCACGCCGAAGGGACAGGTCAAGTCGCTGCCGCGCGGATCGACCTCCGTCGACTTCGCCTACTCCGTCCACACGGACGTGGGCCACCGGTGCGTCGGGGCGCGGGTCAACGGCCGCATGGTGCCGCTCCGCACCAAGCTGAACAATGGCGACATCGTCCAGATTGTCACCCAGGCCGGGCACGCGCCCAGCCGCGACTGGCTGAACTTCGCGGCGACCTCGCGCGCCCGCAGCAAGATCCGCCACTACATCCACGCGGAGGAGAAGGCGCGGAGCGTCGAGATTGGCCGGCGGCTGTTCGACAAGGAGCAGCGGCGCTACACGATCGACAAGGCGCGGCTGACCGACGAGGCGGTGACGGCGCTGGCGGCGGAGTTCGGCGCGCAGAAAGCCGACGACCTGTATGCGCAGATCGGCTACGGCAAGCTGACCGCCCGGACCGTCCTGACCCGGCTGGTCGGCGCCGACGTCCTCCACGAGAAGCCCGCCGACGGCGCCTTCGCCAGCGTGGTCCGGCGGGTCCTGCGCCCGGGCGACGAGCCGAAGATCACCGTGCGCGGCGCGGACGACCTGATGGTCTTCCGCGCCCGGTGCTGCAACCCCATCCGCGGCGAACAGATCGTCGGCTACGTGACCCGAGGCAAGGGCGTCTCGGTCCACTCGGTGAGTTGTCCGAACGTCCTCAATCTGTTGTTCGACCCCGAGCGGCGCATCGACGTGGCCTGGGACAAGAACGGCGACACCTTGCCCTACACCGTGCGGCTCAGGATCAGCGTCGCCGATCGCCGCGGCATCCTCGCCGACGTGAGCTCACGCGTGGCTGACATCGACACGAACATCAAGGAGATCGAGGCCACGGCCGATGCCGACCGGCAGGGCCAGATCCGGATGACGGTGGAGATCAGCGACGTCAAGCACCTGGACCGGGTGCTGAAGGCCATCCGGAACGTGGAAGGCGTGCAGACGGTGGAGCGCGTCGGCCCGCGCGGCGCGGTCTAGGACGAGTCGTCGGACAGCACCGCAATCGCGTCGATTTCGATGCGCACGCCGCGCGGCAGCCGGGCGGCCTGGATCGTGGCGCGCGCCGGCGGCGGCGGCGGGAAGAACGTCCCGTAGACCTCGTTCATGGCCGTGAAGTCCTCGAGATCCGCCAGATAAACCGTCGTCTTCACGACCTCGGCGAACGAGGCGCCGGCCGCACGCAGCACCGCGCCGAGGTTCTCGCAGACGCGCCGCGTCTGCTCCGCGATGCCGCCGGCGACCACGGTGCCAGTGGCGGGATCGACCGGGATTTGACCGGCGAGGAAGAGAAGGTGTCCGGCGCGGATTCCCTGACTGTAGGGCCCGTTGGCGCGCGGCGCGTCCGGGGCGGAGATGGCTTCCTTCAGGAAAACCTCCGCGAAGGATGACGGGGCGGCGGTCCGCCTCAGGCGGCCTTGACCACCTTGTTCGAGCGAATGCAGCGGGTGCAGACGCGGATCCGGCGGATACCGCCGTTGATCATCGCGCGGACGCGCTGCAGGTTCGGCTCGAACCGGCGCGGCCGGACGTTGTTGGCATGGCTGTGGATGCGTCCCACCACGGGGGTCTTGCCACAGATCGCGCACTGCTTGGCCATTGCTGGATATTCCCTGTTCTTTCCGGTGGCGCTGAAAAACATCCGAGTATAGCAGGCCATCGGCCGGGTCGTCACTCGCCGACTCCTGCGGGCAACTGACCCACCCGCCCCTGGAGAACAGGAACGGCCTCACGGTCGTCTAAGGCACGAAAGGCAGAGCCATTCCTGGTCCGGGCCAGCGGCGCTGTCACAGGGAGAATGGTCAACGTGTCGCCGACGACATCCGTAAGGTGGGGCGTAGCGAAACAATGACACCGGCGAGTCCACGGCCAGTGGTGCGAGCCGCCTATCAAGGTCGGACCTGATGAGATCCAGGTGGCACTGTTATTGCTTGGCGTGATTGCGACTGGCACGACTGGGGATTCACGACCAGGCACGACAAGGAAGGAGAAGGTCAGGCAATGAGCGCACGGAGCAACCAGCCGACGATGGCGCAGGACCGCTATGTTGAGCTGAAGAAGATTCTGGAGGAACGTCGGCGCGAGATTCTGAGCGAGGTTCAGGAGAAAATGCGCGATGTCCGGGCGGTCGGCGCGTCGGGTGAAGGCCAGGGCGTGCTGGATGCGGCCGAAGCCTCCGAGGCGGACATTCAGGACGACATCGAGCTGGCGTTGATCCAGATGAAGTCCGAGACGCTGCACAAGATTGAGGAAGCGCTGGCCCGGCTGGACGAACAGACCTACGGCTACTGCTTCGAGTGCGGCGACGAGATTTCCGAGCGTCGGCTGCGAGCGCTGCCGTTTGCGGTCCGGTGCAAGGACTGCGAGGAAGCGCGGGAGATCGCCCAGCAGCGGGAACGTCAGTTGTCGCAGCGGCGGTCCACCGGTTTCCTGCTCGACTTGAACTAGTTCGGCGCCCTCCGCCTCCTTCCGAGTCGCGCAGGTCCCGCCGAACGGCGGGACCGCGCGCACGCCCGGTTCGTTCCCGCCCGCGTCTAATAGAGTAAGCGCCTTCGCACGGCGAGACGTCTCCTCGCTGTGCGGGTTGAGCGGGCCCGGTCGGCCCGCCGCGGAAAGGAGACAGTGATGAGCGACCAGGTCCTTCGCGTCCCGCCGGGCGCGGACGAGCGCTCGTACCAGGTCCCCGGCGATGTGCCGGTCCTGCCCCTGCGCGACACCGTGCTCTTCCCGAACTCCTTCATGCCGCTGGCGGTGGCCCGTGAGTCCTCCGTCAAGCTGATCGACGAGGCCATTGCCGGTGGCAAGGTCATCGGCGTGTTCACCCAGAAGGATCCGACCCAGGAGGATCCCGCCCAGGCGGACCTCCATCCGATCGGCACCCTCACGCACATTCACAAGATGTTCAAGCTCCCCGACGGCAGCCTGCGGCTGATCGTCCAGGGGCTCACGCGCATCCGTCTGGATCGCGTCCTGGCCACGCGGCCGTATCTCCGGGCGGAGGTCGGCGAGGTGACCGATCAGCTCCGCGAGGCGGACACGCTCGAAATCGACGCGCTCGAGCGCAACATCCGCGCGAACTTCGGGCAGGTCGTGCAGCTGTCGCCGGTCCTGTCCGAGGACCTGAACGCGCTCGCGGCGAACATCGCCGACGTCGCCCGGCTCACGGACTTCATCGCGTCGAGTCTGAGCACGATCGGCACGCCGGTGAAGCAGACCCTGCTCGAGACGGCCGACGTCCGCACCCGCATGGATCAGCTCAACCGGATCCTGACCAAGGAACTGGAGGTCCTCGAGCTGGGCTCGAAGATCCAGTCGCAGGTGCAGTCCGAGGTGGGCAAGGGCCAGCGCGAGTACTTCCTGCGGGAGCAGATGAAGGCGATCCAGAAGGAACTGGGCGAAGGCGACGAGCAGGCCAAGGAAATCGACGAGCTGCGCGAGAAGATCGAGGCCGCCGGCATGCCCGCCGAGGTCCAGAAGGAAGCGCTCCGGGAACTGGACCGGCTGTCGAAGATGCCTGCCGCGGCCGCCGAGTACACCGTGGCGCGGACGTACATCGACTGGCTGGTGGCGCTGCCCTGGTCGAAGCAGACCGACGAAGTCATCGATCTCGAACGCACCAAGACCGTCCTCGATGCCGACCACTCGGGTCTCGAGCGGATCAAGGACCGCATTCTCGAGTACCTGGCCGTGCGCAAGCTCAAGCCGGACGTGAAGGGGCCCATCCTGTGCTTCGTCGGGCCCCCGGGCGTCGGCAAGACCTCGCTGGCCAAGTCCATCGCGACGGCGCTCGGCCGCAAGGTGGTGCGGGTGTCGCTCGGCGGCATGCGCGACGAGGCGGAGATCCGCGGGCACCGGCGCACCTACATCGGCGCGCTTCCGGGCCAGATCATCCAGGGCCTCCGGCGCGCCGAGTCGCGCAACCCCGTGTTCGTTCTCGACGAGGTCGACAAGCTCGGCTCCGACTTCCGGGGCGATCCCGCGTCGGCGCTCCTCGAGGTGCTCGATCCGGAGCAGAACATCGCGTTCCGGGATCATTACCTGGACGTGCCGTTCGACCTGTCCGATGTGCTGTTCATTACGACGGCCAACGTCCTCGACACGATTCCCGGTCCACTCCGCGACCGCATGGAAGTGCTCGAGCTGGCGGGCTACACCGAGGAAGAGAAGATGCGCATCGCCCGTGAGCACCTCGTCGAACGCCAGGTGACCAATCACGGCCTGACGCCGGAGCAGGTCACCTTCACCGACGCCGCGCTCTCGGTGATCGTTCGCGGCTACACGCGCGAAGCGGGCGTGCGGAACCTCGAGCGTGAGATTGGCTCGATCTGCCGCAAGCTGGCCCGGCGCCAGGCGGAGGGCCATCCCGTCTCCGTCACCGTGACGCCAGAATTCGTCGGCGAACTGCTCGGCGCACCGCGGTTCATGGACGAGGAGATGAAGGACCGGACCAAGGATCCGGGTGTGGCGATTGGCCTGGCCTGGACGCCGGTCGGCGGCGATGTGCTCTTCGTCGAGGCGTCGCGCATGCCGGGCGCCAGCCAGCTGACCATCACCGGCCAGCTGGGCGACGTGATGAAGGAGTCGGCGCGCATCGCGCTGTCCTGGTTCCGCGCCAATGCCGCGGACTACGGCGTGGACACGAACTTCTACAAGGACGCGGAGCTGCATCTCCACGTGCCCGCCGGCGCGATTCCCAAGGACGGGCCGTCGGCCGGGGTCACGATGGTGGCCGCCCTGGCGTCGGAGCTGTCGGGCCGCCCTCTGCGGAACGACGTGGCCATGACCGGCGAGATCACGCTGTCCGGCCGCGTGCTGCCGGTCGGCGGCATCAAGGAAAAGGTCCTCGCCGCCCGGCGCGTCGGCATCAAGGAAGTCATCATGCCGAAGCAGAACGAGAAGGACGTGCTGGAGGACCTCACACCCCTGCAGCGCGTGGACCTGACCGTGCACTACGTCACGACGATTGACGAGGTCCTGAACCTCGTGCTGCCGGCGACGGCGAACCGGAAGACGGATCAGCCGCGCTACGACGAGCCCAGGCCCCGGTTCGGACTGGCGTAGAACAAGAAAACGACGTCGGGCGTAATTTCCGGAAACTATTTCCGGAAACTACGCCCGACGTCGTTTGGCCCGTCGGTTCAACAGCACCAGACCCGCCAGCGTCTTCATGTCCAGAATCTCGCCCCGATCGACGAGCCGCCACGCCTCGCGCACCGTGAACACCCGGGGCTCGAGTTCTTCGTCGACGTCGCGCGCCGCCGCCCGCGCGGGACGCGTGAGCGCCGCGCACACGTAGAAGAGCATCACCTCGTCGCAGAATCCCGGGCTCGGATAATACGCGCCCAGCCGCCGCACCCGGCCCGGTCGGCATCCCGTCTCTTCCTCGCACTCGCGCCGTGCCGCCCTGGCCGGCGTTTCGCCGCGTTCGAGCGATCCCGCCGGCAGTTCCCAGATCCATCGTCCGACCACGTAGCGGAACTGGCGGACCAGAATGACGCGGCCCGGCGACGGCTGTGGCAGCAGCACGACCGACCCGCGATGGCGCACGATCTCCATGGGCACGGTTCGCCCGTTGGCCAGTCGCACGAGATCCCGTTCCACGCGAAACACCTTGCCGGAGAAGATGCGGGTTCGGCGGACGCGGCGCGGTTTCATCGGTGCTCCTGACGCAGTCGGGCGAGGAGGTCGGCGAGGTCCGCCGCGAGCGGCGCCTCGACCATCACCCGCTGGCCTCCGGTCGGATGCGTGAATTCGATGCGGGACGCGTGCAGGAAGGGGCGTTCGAGGGCGGCCAGCACGCCCGGTCCGCCCGCGCGTGCCCGTTTTCCGCCGTAGACCGCATCGCCGACGACGGCGAAGCCCGCGTCGCTGAGGTGGACCCGAATCTGGTGCGTCCGGCCGGTGCCGATGGTGAGCCGCACCAGCGAGACGGGCCCGAGCGGCTCGACACTGAGAATCCGGGTCGCCGCCTCGCGCGCACGGCGAGATCGCGTGGACATGCGTTGCCGATTGCGAGGATCGCGGCCGATGGGACGGTCGAACAGCTGTCCGCGTACCGGCCGGCCCCAGACCAGCGCCAGGTACTCCTTGCCGACCAGGCGATCGTGAAACTGCCGTGCGAGCTCGCGGTGCGCGCGGTCGTGCTTCGCCACCACCATCACGCCCGACGTGCCGCGATCCAGACGGTGGACGATGCCGGGCCGCTCCTCGCCGCCGATACCGCTGAGACCGCGGACGTGGTGCAGCAGCGCGTTGACCAGGGTCCCGTCGCGGTGGCCCGCGGCCGGGTGCACGACCATGCCCGGCGGCTTGTCAATCACCACGACGTCCTCATCGTCATACAGCAGGGACAGGGGCAGGTCTTCCGCCGCCGGCGTGGCCGCTCGAGGCGCCGGGACGACGACATGAACGCGGAGTCCGGCCGAGAGGGCGGTTGAGCGTCGGGCTTTGCCGCGCGAGAGGGTGATATGGCCCGCGCGAACCAGGCGCTGGATCTCCGACCGGGAAATCTCCGGCAGATGTTTCGCGACGACGACATCGAGGCGCTGGCCCACCTCGGCGTCCGAAACGTCGAAGTCCTCTTCGCGCGCGGGTGGCCCGTCGACCGGGACAGCTGTCGGCGGCGGTGTCGAGTCCGGGGACGCCCCGCCGGAGCGCGGGCGCGGTCGGGCAGACATGATCGTCGGACGCGGCGTGTCAAGCCTCCGTGCGGCGTCGCAGGCGGAGGAGCATGACCAGCGCCACCGGCGCCAGCACCACGGACACCGCCTGGGACGTGGACAGGCCCATCAGCGTGCCCCGGTCGTCGCCGCGGAAGAACTCGATGATGAATCGCGAGATGGCGTACAGCAGCATGTACGACCAGAACGTGCGGCCGGGGAACGGTCGTCCCCGGCGCTCGGTGGCCAGGAGGAAGAGCAGGATCAGGAGTTCGGTCCCCGCTTCGTACGCCTGGGTGGGATGCAGCGGCAGGCCGAGCGGAGTGCCCACGTTAGCCGCGGCGGCGGGATCGGTGAAGGTGATGCCCCAAGGCAGATCTGTGGGCCGGCCATAGCAGCACCCGGCCAGCAGACATCCCAGACGTCCGACGACGTGGCCGAGTGCGATGCCGGGCGCGAACGCGTCGGTCGTCTGCCACAGCGGGAGGCGGTAGCGACGGATCAGCACGACGGCGACGGCAAACGCGGCGATCAGGCCGCCGTAGAAGACGCCGGCCGCCCGCACGAGCGACAGCAGTTCGCGCGGCTGCTGGCGGAAGTAATTGAAGTCGACGACGATGAGCATGAGCTTCGCGCCGACGAGGGCCGCGATGATGAGATAGATGCCCAGGTCCATCACCCGGGCGCCGTCAAGGCCCGCGCGCCGGCCACGGACGACGGCCAGTTGCAGGCCGGCCAGATAGGCCAGCGCCAGGAGGACGCCGTAGGAGTACACCGGCCAGTTGCCGATCTCAAACAGGATGGGATGCATGTCGGTTGCCCCGCAGGAGCTCGAGGAAGACGAGCGCGGCGCCCACGGTGATGGCGGCGTCCGCCACGTTGAACGCCCAGAAGTGCCAGTCCCGCCAGTAGACGTCGATGAAATCCACCACGAACCCGTCGCGCACGCGATCGATCAGGTTGCCAATCGCGCCGCCCAGGATCAGCGACAGGCCGACGCGGGCGAGCCGTTCGCCCGGATGAAGCTGCCGCGCATAGTAGCCGATGCCGATGAGCGCGGCGAGCGCGAGTCCCATGGTCAGCAGCCCGCGCTGCGGATGGGCGAAGTCGTTCATGAGCCCGAACGCCACGCCGGCGTTCTGCACGTGAATCAGGTCCAGGACTCCCGCGAGCACCGGGCGGCTCCCGTGCAGCGGCAGGTGACTGCGGACGGCGGCCTTCGTGATCTGATCGAAGACGACGATCGCCACCGTCGTCCACCAGAGCAGCCCGAGGCGGAAGGACGGGCGCGGCGGGGCGGCGGCGGGCGGCGGCGCGGTGACGCTGTCTTCAGGCGCGGGCGACAACAGCGCCTCCGACGGCGTCCACGCACCGTCCGCACAGGCCGGCCTGATCGCCGGCCGGGGCCGAGTCGGCGACGAAGCGCCAGCAGCGTGGGCACTTTTCGCCCGACGCATGAGAGACCACGGGTGTGGGCGTGCCGTCTGTCGCCCGAACCAGGTCGACCGACGACGTGATGAAGAGCATGGGCAGATCGGTCGCGTACCGCTCGAGGAGATCGGCGACGCGTCCGGAGGCCCGAATCACCACGTGGGCCGACAGCGGGCTGCCGATCTCCTTGCGCTGCCGCGCGCCCTCGAGCGCCTGATTGACGACAGACCGCACGTCCAGCAGGGCGTGCCACCGTTCTTCGAGGGCCTCGTCGCGCCAGGCCGCGGTGGCGGCCGGAAACTCCGCAAGGTGCACCGATGCGTCCCTCCGGCCCGGGAGGTACTGCCAGATCTCGTCCGCCGTGACCGACAGCAGGGGGGCGAGCAGACGGCACAGCCCGTCGGCCATCACGTACTGCGCGGTCTGCGCCGATCGGCGCGCCGTGTCGCCCGCGCGGAACGTGTAGAGACGATCTTTCGAGACGTCCAGGTAGAACGCGCTGAGGTCCACGGTGACGAACTCGGTAATGGCCTGGACCGCCGCCTGGAATTCGTAGGCCTCGTACCGGCGGCGGACGTCCTCGGTCAGCCGGGCAAACCTCGCCAGCATGAACCGGTCGACCTCGTGCATCCGATCGGCCGGCACGATATCGCGGCCCGGATCGAAGTCGTACAGGTTTGCCAGCAGATACCGGAACGTGTTCCGGATCTTCCGATAGGCCTCGACAACGCGGGCGAGGATCTCCTTGCTGATGCGCATCTCTTCGCGATAGTCGACCATCGCGACCCACAGCCGGAGGATCTCGGCGCCGCCCTGCTTGATGATGTCCTGTGGCGCCACGACGTTGCCGAGCGACTTGGACATCTTGCGGCCGTCTTCGTCGATGAAGAACCCGTGCGTGAGCACGCTGCGGTACGGCGGCTGGCCCCGCGTCCCGAGGCCGACGAGCAGGGAGCTCTGGAACCAGCCGCGATGCTGGTCGCTGCCTTCGAGGTACATGTCGGCCGGCCAGGTCAGCCCGGGCCAGAACGGCAGCACGGCTTCGTGGCTCGAGCCTGAATCGAACCAGACGTCGAGGATGTCCTGTTCGCGCTCGAACGCGGTGCCGCCGCAGGCCGGACAGGCGAGGCCTTCAGGCACGAATTCCTCGAGCGGCCGCTCGTACCACGCGTCCGCGCCGTGCACGTCGAACACGGCCGCGGCGCGCTCCACGAGCCGGGCGGTGAGCACCGCTTCGCCGCAGGCCGTGCAGTCCAGCGCGGGGATGGGGACGCCCCAGGCTCGCTGGCGCGAGATGCACCAGTCGGGCCGGCTCGTCACCATGTGGAGGATGCGGTCGCGGCCCCAGGCCGGGAACCATCGCACGTCGCGTTCGATCGCCTGCCGCGCGGCCTCGCGCAGCGTCGTGTCCGGGCCCGCCTCCGATGTCGGCAACGCACCGTCCATCCGTACAAACCACTGCGCGGTGGCCAGAAAGATCACCGGGTTGTGGCAGCGCCAGCAGTGCGGGTACTGGTGGCTGAACGACTCGCGGTGCCAGAGCCGGGCCCGCTCGTGCAGCGCCGCTTCGACCTGGGGGTTCGCGTCAAAGACGCGCTGGCCGGCGAAGAGCTCGACCGTGTCCAGGAAGTGGCCGCCCGGGCCGACCGGGGCGTAGATCTCGAGCCCGTACCTGAGGCCCGTGGTGAAGTCGTCCGCGCCATGGCCGGGTGCGGTGTGCACGGCGCCGGTACCGGTCTCGAGCGTGACGTAGTCACCGAGGACGGCGAGTGAATCGCGCGCGTAGAGGGGATGCCGGAAACGCAGCCGCTCGAGCTGGGCGCCCTTCATGCGGGCGAGCGGCGGCCCAAACGTGTGTCCGGCTGCCGCGGCGACCTGGTCCGCGAGGGCTTCGGCGACGATGATGGCCCGTCCGTCGACGTCGTAGGCCGCGTAGTCGAAGTCCGGGTGAAAGGCCACCGCCAGGTTCGACGGGATGGTCCAGGGCGTGGTGGTCCAGATGAGGACGGACACCTGGCGGCCAGCCAGTGCGGGAAGCCGGGCGGCGAGTTCGCCCGCGCTGTCGGGTGCGAGCGGGAACTCGACGTAGATCGAGGCCGACGTGTGGTCGCGATACTCGACCTCCGCTTCGGCCAGCGCCGTGCGGCAGTGAATGCACCAGTGCACGGGCTTCTTGCCTTTGTAGACGAGGCCGCCGGCCACGAGCTTGCCGAGCGCGCGCGCGATGGCCGCCTGGTAGCGGAAGTCCATCGTGACGTAGGGCCGCTGCCACTCGCCAAGGATGCCCAGGCGCTTGAACTCGTCGGTCATCACGCCAATGAAGCGGTCCGCGTAGGCGCGGCATTCCCGGCGAAAGTCGGCGATCGAGAGCTCACGCTTCTTCGACCCCAACTCACGGTCCACCTTCAGCTCGATCGGCAACCCGTGACAGTCGTAGCCGGGCACGTATGGCGCATCGAACCCTGCCATCGACTTGGACTTCACCACGAAGTCCTTGAGGACTTTGTTGAGGGCGGTTCCCAGATGAATCTGGCCGTTGGCGTAGGGCGGGCCGTCGTGCAGGACGAAGGTTGGCTGGCCCTTCCGCCGCTCGCGGATGGCGCCGTACAGATCCATGGCGTCCCAACGGGCGAGCGTGTCGGGCTCGGTGGCCGGCAGATTCGCCTTCATCGGGAAATCCGTCCGGGGGAGGTTGAGCGTGTCCTTCCAGTCGCGCATCGGGGGTGGCAAAACCAACATTCTATAATTGCCGGCGGTGGTGCCGACCGCGGCCGTCTTCTTCGACGTCGATTTCACCCTCATCGAGCCCGGGCCCCGGTTCCAGGCCTGCGGCTACCGCGACGCCTGCGCCCGGCACGGTGTGGCCATTGACGCGACTCGGTTTGAGGCGGCCGTGGCCCAGGCCTCACCCGTGCTCGACGCGGCCGACCAGCTCTATCACGAGGATCTCTACCTGCTGTACACGCGCCGCATCATCGAACTGATGGGCGGTGGCTCGCCCGGCGCGGACCGGGCCGCCCGGGAACTGTACGAGGAATGGGGCGCCCACGAGCACTTCTCGCTGTACGACGACGTGCTGGACACGTTTCGCATCCTGGCGGACCGCGGGATTGGGCTCGGTCTGATTTCCAATTCGCACCGCTGCCTGACGTCGTTTCAATCCCATTTCTCGCTGAACGGCCTCATCGCGGTTGCGGTGTCGTCCCCGGAAGAGCGATACATGAAGCCGCATCCGGCGATTTTCCGCACCGCGCTGGAGCGGATGCGGGTGCGCGCCGACCAGGCGGTGATGGTCGGCGACAGCGTGAGTCACGACGTCGAGGGCGCGCGCCGGGCGGGGATGCGCGGCGTGCTGATTGCCCGCGGCGGCCCGCCTGCGGGTCTCGCCGCCGATGTCGAAGCCATCGCGTCGCTCCGCGAGCTGCCGGGGATGGTGTGAGTGCCTATGTCCTGCCTCTTCTGTCGGATCGCCGCCGGTGAGATTCCCGCCACCCGCGTCTACGAAGACGACCGCATCGTCGCCTTCGAGGACCTGAATCCTCAAGCGCCCATGCACGTGCTCGTGATTCCGCGAGCCCATGTCGCCACGCTCAACGACCTGACGGCCGAACACGACGGCCTGGTCGGCGAGATGGTTCGGCGGGGCGCTGCGCTGGCGGCGGAGCGGGGCTATGCCGCGGACGGCTTCCGAACAGTGTTCAACTGCAACAGCCACGCGGGCCAGTCCGTCTTCCACATCCACCTGCACGTGCTGGCCGGCCGCCGGTTGTCCTGGCCGCCAGGCTGACGATCCGGCGTCTATCGGCCAACCACGACCCGCGGGATGCCGGCGAGGTCGGGGTGTACGGCCACGTCCCGGAATCCGGCCCGCCCGAGGATGTCCTGCACGGCGGGCCACTGTCCGGCGCCTATCTCCATGATCAGCGCGCCGCCAGGACGAAGCGCGCGCAGCGCCGCCGGGGCGAGCGGCCGGATGACGTCGAGGCCGTCCGGTCCGGCAAACAGGGCCGCGGCGGGCTCGTACTCGCGGACGTCGGCCGCGAGCGATCCGCGATCGCGCTCGGCGACATACGGCGGGTTGGCCACGATGAGATCCGCAGCGCCGGCCAGATCGCCGGCAAGCGCCGCGTGGCGCCACTCGATGCGTGCGGCCACGCCATGCCGCGCGGCATTCGCGCGCGCCACCTCCAGCGCGGCCGGGGAGACGTCGGTGGCGACCATCCGCGCGGCCGGGCATTCGAGCGCGAGCGTGATGGCCAGGCAGCCGCTGCCCGTGCCGACGTCCACGATGGTTGGAGATGCCGGCCCGTCCGCCGACAGCCAGGCGAGCGCCTGGTCGATGACGAGTTCTGTTTCGGGACGCGGGATGAGAACGTCGCGTGAGACGAGGAACGGCCGGCCGAAGAACTCGCGCGCTCCGAGGATGTGCGCGATCGGCTCGTGCGCCGCGCGCCGCGCCACGAGAGTCAGGAACGCGGCCGCGAACTCGGCGGGCGCCGGGTCGTGCCGGTGGACCAGCCAGTGCGCCTGATCCCATCCGAGCACCGCGCGCGCCAGCACGGCCGCGTCCCGCGCGCTGTCATCCGCGGACAGCCCGGCCCGTTCGAGCTGCGCCGCCCCCTCCATCGACTGCGACAGGAACGACGACATCGCCCGCAGATGATCGCTATCCTTCCACCGCGTCCCGCAGCTTGCCGGCTTCGGCGTGGGCCTCGGCCTGCCGGATGAGCTCGTCCAGGTCGCCGTCGAGCGCGTCCTCGAGCTGGTGCATCGTGAAGTTGATCCGGTGGTCCGTGACCCGGTTTTCCTTGAAGTTATAGGTGCGGATTTTCTCCGCACGGTCGCCGGTGCCCACCTGGCCGCGCCGTTCTTTCGCGATGGCGTCCTGCTGCTTGCGCATCTCGATGTCGTAGAGCCGCGATCGCAGGACTTTCATGGCCTTCTGGCGGTTCTTGATCTGCGACTTCTCGTCCTGTTGCGAGACGACCACGCCCGACGGCAGGTGCGTCACGCGGACGGCCGAGTACGTCGTGTTCACGCTCTGACCGCCGGGGCCGCTCGAGCAGAACGTGTCGATGCGCAGATCCTTCGGATCGATCTGGATGTCGACGTCCTCGGCCTCGGGAAGGACGGCGACGGTGGCGGTCGACGTGTGAATGCGGCCGCTGGCCTCGGTGACGGGCACACGCTGCACCCGGTGCACGCCGCTCTCGTGCTTCAGGTGTCGATAGACGCCCCGCCCCTCGATCGTGGCGACGACTTCCTTCAGTCCGCCGACGCCGGTCTCACTGGTCGACAGCACGTCCACTTTCCAGCCGCGGCGCTCGGCGAACCGCGAGTACATCCGGAACAGATCGCCGGCGAAGAGGGCGGCCTCGTCGCCGCCCGTTCCCGCGCGAATCTCGAGGACCACGTTGCGGTCGTCATGCGGATCCCTGGGCACGAGCAGGACGCGGACCTGTTCTTCGAGCGACGCGAGGCGCGCCTCGAGGCGGCGCGCTTCGTCGGTCGCGAGCGCCTGAAGCTCGGCGTCGCCTCCGCTCAGCATCTCCCGGGCGTCGGCCAGTTCCCGTTCGATCCGCTGAATCTCGCGGAAGCACTCGACGGTCGGCTGGATTTCGGCGAGCGCCTTGGAGTGGGTGCGGTAGGTTCCGGGGTCCGCCTGGACCGCAGGGTCGCTGAGCAGCCGGCTGAGTTCATCGTAGCGTGCGGCAATCGCCCGCAGCTTGGCCAGAACCTGATCCGTCATGCTCGCGTCCGCACGTCCGCGCCTCCCGACACCGGCGGCAGGAACGCCACCTCGTCGCCATCATGCACCGGTGTCTTCCTGGATGCGAAATCCGCGTTCACGGCCGCCGATACCGCGGCGTCGAGCTCGCGCACCGTGGGGTAGGCCGAGGCGAGGGCCTGCCAGACGTCGGCGACGGTCGCACCGGCGCCGACATCACAGGTCCATTCCGCGCGTCCGGCCAGCTCCCGAAGCCGCGCATACAAGTGCACGGTCACCCGCACGCGCGCTCCCAGGCCGCCTGCCGGGCGGTGGCATCCGTCGGGTCCGCGACCGCGCCCGCGACCCACGCATCGCCATCGTCGAAGAACTCGTGCTTCCAGACCGGCGTGATTTGCTTGACGCGCTCGATGGCGTATCGGCAGGCCTGGAACGCCTCGGCGCGATGGGCGGCGCCGGCGACGACCACCACGCTGGTCTCGCCAATGTCGAGCCGGCCAATGCGATGGTGGATGGCGAGCAGGACGCCGGGCCAGTGGTCGCCGGCTTCCCCCGCGATCTGCTCGAAGGTTTTCACCGCGAGCGGCGCGAAGGCTTCGTACTCGAGATACCGGACGGGTCGCCCCTGATGGGTCGCCCGAACCACGCCGGCGAAGACCCCCAGTCCGCCGCAGCCTTCGCCGCGCTGCCGCGCCTGGCCTTCGACGAGCGCGCACAGTCGCTCGAGCGCGAGCGGCGCGTCGGTGATGGCCAGCAGCGGCGCAGACATCCGTTCAGTCTACACGGGCGCGAAACGACGCCCGACGTCGTTCCGCGTCCTCAATGCCCCAGCGGGCCCGCGCCGTGGCCGAGGCCGGGCGCCCGTTCGATCGCCCGCGTCACGTAGGCCTTCGCGGCCCGGGTGGCGTCGATGAGCGTGTCGCCCAGCGCCAGGCGCGCCGCCACCGCGGACGAGAACGTGCAACCCGTCCCGTGCGTGTGCCGGCCGGGAACCCGGTCGGCGTGCAACCGCGTCGCCAGCTGGCCGTCGAACAGCAGGTCCACGGCCGGGCCCGCCAGATGGCCGCCTTTGACGATGACCGCGCGCGCGCCGAGCGCCACGAGACGGGCGGCCGCCGGCTGCAGGTCGTCCACCGACGCGATGCGCAGGCCGGTCAGCGCTTCCGCTTCCGGCACGTTCGGCGTGATGACGTCCGCCCGCGACAGGAGCCGTTCGCGCACGACCGCCACCGCGGCGTCGTCCAGCAGCCGCGAACCGCCCTTGGCGACCATGACCGGGTCCAGCACGATGTTCGGCAGTCGATGCTCGTCGAGCGCCGCAGCCACGGCCGCCGCAATGTCGGCGGTGGCCAGCATGCCGATTTTGGTCGCATTGACCGGGAAGTCACTGACCACAGCCGCGATCTGGGCGAGGACCATGTCGGGCGGCAGCGGCAGGACGCGCGACACCGTGACCGTGTTTTGCGCGGTGATCGCGGTGATGGCTGTGAGCCCGAACACACCGTGAGCCGCGAACGTCTTCAGGTCGGCCTGGATGCCGGCGCCGCCGCCCGAGTCGCTGCCCGCGATTGTCAGCGCCGTTCGCATTTGACTAGAATTCCCTCGTGGCTGCACACGCCGACTCGCCGACGCTGCTCGCCCGCTCGCTCGCTGGCACCTCGATGGCGCTGCCGATCCGCATCGCGGTCGTGGCGCTGGCCGTGGCGCTCACAGCGGCTGCGGCCCAGTTTACGATGCCGCTGCCGTTCACCGCGGTGCCGTTCACGCTCACGCCGCTGGCCGTGCTCCTGACGGGCGCGGCGCTGGGGTCGCGCCTCGGCGCCCTCAGTCAGGTCCTGTACGTCACGGCCGGCGCCCTCGGGCTGGCGGTCTTCTCGCCGTCCGCGACGCTGCCGCCAGGGTGGCTGCGCCTGATGGGACCGACCGGCGGCTACTTGATGGCCTATCCGCTCGCGGCATTTGCCACCGGTTGGCTCGCCGAACGCGGCTGGGATCGCCGGTACGGCACGTCGCTCGCCGCCATGCTCGTCGGCCTCGCCGTCATCTATCTCGGTGGGGTCTCCTGGCTCGCGGCGGTCTTCCAGCCGTCGCTGCCGGCCGCCGTCGCGGCGGGCCTCGCGCCGTTCGTCGCGCTGGATCTGTTGAAGGCCGTCGCGGCCGCGTGGGTGCTGCCGCGCACGTGGCGCCTCATCGGCCGTCAAGGGGACTAGGCCCGCGCTGCTGCGTCATCCGCTCCATTGAGCTACGTCCCGAAAATCAGCAGGAACTGATACCGGAGGAACGTTTCCTCGCGGAGGAACGTGAGGCCCGCCTGCTTCGCGTGATCCCGGATGGTCTCCGGATCGATGCGGTCGGCCAGCGGTGGGCCGGGCCCGCCAGCCCCGTCCTTGCGGAAGTCCACGATGCCCAGCCGGCCCGTGGGCGCCAACGCCGCGCGGACGTGGCGGAGCAGTGGGACCGGCTCGGGAAACTGCGGATAGGTATCGACGACCAGCACGGCGTCCAGCCCCGCGGGCAGCATGGGGTTGTCCGGCGTGCCGCGGATGATCTGCACGTTCTTGAGACCATGGTCGCGGACACGGCGGCCGATGGCGTCGAGCATCTGCGGCTGGATGTCCTCGGCGTAGACCGCACCCCTTGGTCCCACACGATGGCCGAGGCGCACCGTGAACCACCCGCCGCCCGCGCCGAGATCCGCCACGCGGGAGGCGTCGGCAATGCCGAGCGCGTCCATGATGGCCTCCGGCTGCTGCCACTGCTCGCGATCGGGGCTCTCGAGCACGCCGAGATCCTCAGGGGCGAAGACCGTGCTCTGCGCCGGACGTTGCGCGTGCAGACGGCCGGCGAGGAGACCCGATCCGGCCGCTGCCGCGAGCGCGAAGACGAGCAGCGCCCGCATCAGGCCCCCAGCTGTCCCAGCATGTGCGACCGGGCCGCCGCCAGATCCGCGGCGCCGCGGAGGTGGTAGTGCACGACATGGCGACCCGCCGCCGCGAGGGCATCGAAGTCGCCGAGCGCCTGCGCGTGCTTGAGCGTGCTGAACGTGTAGTCGGCGCCCGGCACGGGCGTGGCGGTCGGATCGTCCGTGGTCAGGAGCAGGAAGACCCCGGTGTTCGGCCCGCCCTTGTGGTACTGACCCGTGGAGTGCAGATATCGCGGGCCGATGCCGTGAGTGACGGCCCACGTTCCGGCGTGCTGGAGCGCCGTTCGACACGCGGCGACGGCGGCGCGCGACGCCGCGTCGGCCGGCAAGTAGTCGAGAATCGCCACATAGCGGCCGTGGGGAATCGCCCCGCTGGCGTCGTGCGCCCGCCACGAGAACCCCGCGTCGGCCTCAAGGGGCGGATCGACGCGAAAGCGTCCAAGCCGGCGACGATCGTCGAGCTGCTGCCGCGTACGCTCTTTCGCCTCCCGCACGTTTGGTTCGTCGAACGGGTTCACCCCGAGCGCCGCGCCGGCGACGGCCGTCGCGAACTCCCAGCGGAAGAACTCGCCGCCGACGTCGCCGCCGTCCGCGGTGATGTGAAAGACAGGATGACCCGCCGCCGCGATTCGGCGCACCGCGTCGTTGTCGTCACGCACGTCGAGTGAGGTCACCACGAACGCGCGGTCGGGGCCGTAGCGCTCCGGTGCCTCGAGCGGCTGACCCACCACGGGCAGCACGCCGCGGCCGTCCTTGCCGGTGCTCTCCGCCACGAGCTGCTCGACCCACGCGCCGAGCGCCGCCAGCTCGTCCGGGAGGATCACGGTGAGCTTGTCCCGGTGCCCCGCTGCTGCCGCGGCCATGAACGTGCCGAGCGCCAGCGCCGGGTTTGCCGGCCCGTCGCTCCGGCAGACGTCAGCCATGTCGCGGCCGGCCTGGAGCAGATCGGCAGGCGACAACCCGATGAGCGCGGCCGGCACCAATCCGAACAGCGATAACGCGGAAAACCGCCCGCCAATGTCCGGCGCGTTCACGAAGGTATGCCGATAGCCACGCTCGGCGGCCAGCGTCACCAGCGACGTGTCCGGATCGGTGATCGCCACGAAATGCCGGCCGGTGTGCGTGCCGCGCGCCCGCTCCATGAGGGTCCAGAAGTGCCGCTCGAGCGAGGCGACCTCGATCGTCGATCCGCTCTTACTTGCCACGATGAAGCACGCCCGGTCCGGCGCGAGGGCGGTCGTGATCTCCGCGATGGCCGTCTCGTCCGTCGTGTCGAGGACGTGGAGCCTGGCGCGGCCGGAGGCGGCGGGCGCCACGTCGCGCAGCACGTCGGCGCAGAGGCTGCTGCCACCCATGCCGAGCAGGTAGACCTCGTCGAAGTGGTCGTGTCGCAGCACCGTGGCGAGCGCCTCGATCTCCGGCAGGTGCGCGGCCATCGCCGTCGGTGCATCCAGCCACCCGAGCCGCTGGCGCACCGCGGCGTGGGCCGGTTCGGTCGCGCCCTGCGGCAGGAACACGGAGGTGTCGCGGCGCCAGATGCGCGAGGCGAGGTTCGGTGTCACAGGGTCGGCGGCCGCACTCGGCATCGATGGGTCAAGGATAGCGCCCTTCGATCACCGCTGCCGGTTGACGATCAGGAGCCGCAGTTCGGTCATGTCCTCGATGGCCTGGCGCGGCCCCTCGCGGCCCAGACCGGAGTCCTTCACGCCGCCGTACGGCATGTGATCGATGCGGTACGACGGCACGTCGTTGACAATCACGCCGCCCACCTCGAGCCGGTCGAACGCCAGCAGGGTGTGTTCCAGCGTGTTCGTGAAGACGCCCGCCTGCAGGCCGTATCGCGAGGCATTCACGGCGTCCAGGGCCGCGTTGAAGTCCGTGAACCGGAACAGGCCCACGAGCGGCGCAAACGCTTCCTCCGCGCAAATCTTCGCATCCGC
>CAZFAT010000101.1:0-10263 GCA_964517075.1 uncultured Solibacteraceae bacterium | reverse complement strand
TCTCCAGAAAGTAGTCGGCTAGCTGCAACAGATCGGGCTTCCGCTCCCGAAGCGGCGGAACGAAGATCGTGAAGACGTTCAACCGGTAGTACAGATCCTCGCGGAATGCGCCGCCGGCAATGGCGTGTTCCATGTCCTTGTTGGTGGCCGTGATCAGCCGAACGTTCGTGCGAATGGTTTCTGTCCCCCCAAGTCGCTCGAATTCCCGTTCCTGCAGCACGCGCAGGAGCTTGACCTGGGTCGTGACGTTCAGCTCGCCAATCTCGTCGAGGAAGAGCGTGCCCCCCTCGGCCAGTTCGAACCGGCCTTTCTTGGCCCCCTGCGCCCCGGTAAATGCCCCCTTTTCATAGCCAAAGAGCTCAGACTCAATCAGGCTTTCCGGCAGAGCCGCGCAGCTGACCTTGACGAACGGCCGTTTCGCTCGCGGGGAGTTGTAGTGAATCGCGTGCGCGATCAGCTCTTTGCCGGTGCCCGATTCTCCGCGCAGCAGCACGGTTGTATTGGTCCGGGCCACCTGCGCAATCTGCTCGTACACCTGCCGCATCGGGCCGCTCGTCCCGACGATGCGCGAGAAGTCGTAGCGTTCGCGCAGCTCCTCGCGCAGGTGGATGTTCTCCTCGAGCAGCTTCTGCCGCTCGGTGTCCACCAGCCGCTCGACCCGGACCGCCTGCGCCACCATGGCAGCCACCAGCCGCAGCAACCGCGCGTACTGATCGTAATCGCGATGCCGCCGGAACGGCAGATCGACGGCCAGGGCACCCACGGGCCTCCGGTTCAGCACGACCGGCACGCACAGGAATGACGCATCGCGGCGATCGCCGTCGCTCCGCGTCAGCCGATCGCGCAGCATGGGCTCGCGGCTGACCTGCGGCACAATGACCGGCTTGCCGCTCTCGACCACGCGCGCCGTCACGCCCTCCGCCAGGCCGTAGCGCGATCCGGCGCGGTCGAGCGACACGCCGTGCGCCGCCTGCACGTGGAGGTGCCCGGCCGAATCCACCAGCGTCACGGCCCCCCGGCTGACGCCGTACTGCCGGCTCAGAATCTCGAGGACACGCCCCAGCGCGGACCGCAGGCTCAGAGTCCCTGACAGGGTGTGACTGATCTCGGTGAGCGTGGTGATCTGGCGGAGGTCGCCAATCGCGGCCTCCGGCCCCTCGACGACGGCGGCGGCGCGAGGCGCGGTCACGCTCCCGCCAGCGCGGCGACCGGCGCGGGCAGCGCCGAGGCGCCCATCAGATACGCGTCCATGCCGTGGGCCGCACTCCGCCCTTCGGCGATGGCCCAGACGATCAGCGACTGCCCCCGTTGCGCGTCGCCCGCGGCAAAGACCCCGGGGACGTTCGTCCTCCAGTGGGCATCCACCGCGACCGTGCCGCGCGGGGTCAGCTCGAGGCCCAGCTCGGTGACCAGCCCGCCACGTTCGGGTCCCACGAACCCCATGGCGAGCAGCACGAGGTCGGCCGGGATGCTGAATTCCGACCCCGTGATCTTCTGCATCACCGGTCGGCCTTCTTCACGAACGACGATGACCTTGGACGCGTGCAGCTGGCGGACCTGGCCGTCCGCATCCCCCGAGAACCGCTCGGTCGACACCGAGAAGAGCCGGTCGCCCCCCTCTTCGTGGGCGGGGGAAATGCGGAAGACATTGGGCCATTCCGGCCACGGATTGCTGGCGGCGCGATCTGCGGGCGGCTGCGGGAGCAGCTCCAGCTGCGCCACCGACCGCGCCCCCTGCCGGTGCGCCGTGCCGAGACAGTCGGCACCGGTATCGCCGCCGCCGATGATGACCACGTGCTTCCCCGCCGCGGTGATGAGGTCGCGCACCGGCACGGCGTCCCCCTCGCACACCCGGTTCTGCTGGGTGAGGTACTCCATGGCGAAGTGAATCCCGCGAAGTTCGCGGCCAGGCACGGGCAGATCGCGCGGCCACGTGGCGCCGACGGCCAGCAGCACCGCGTCGCAGTCTTCCCCCAGCTGACCCGCCGTGAGATCCACGCCCACGTTGACGCCAGGCCGGAAGACGATGCCCTCGGCCTCGAGCACCGCGAGCCGGCGGTCCAGGAACCGCTTCTCCATCTTGAACTCGGGGATGCCGTAGCGCAGCAGCCCGCCGATGCGGTCGTCGCGCTCGAAGACGGTCACGAGGTGCCCGGCGCGATTCAACTGCTGAGCCGCGGCCAGCCCCGCCGGTCCCGATCCGATGACGGCCACGCGCCTGCCCGTGCGGTGAGCCGGCGGTTCCGGCCCGATCCAGCCTTCGTCAAACGCCCGTTCGATGATCGACAGCTCGATCGATTTGATGGTCACCGGATCGTCATTGATGCTGAGCACGCACGACGCCTCGCAGGGCGCCGGGCAGAGCCGGCCCGTCCACTCCGGAAAGTTGTTCGTCGCGTGCAGCCGCTCGATGGCGGAGCGCCACCGGTTGCGGTACACGAGGTCGTTCCAGTCGGGCACCAGGTTGCCGAGCGGGCACCCCTGGTGACAGAACGGGATGCTGCAGTCCATGCAGCGGGCACCCTGATTGCGCGAATCCTGCTCGGCGACCGGCAAGTAGACTTCGCGCCAGTCCCGGACGCGTTCAGGGAGGGGCCGTGTCTTCGGTTTGGCGCGATGGATCTCGAGGAAGCCCGTAATCTTACCCACGCACCACTCCCACGAGCTCCTCGAATGCCGGCTCCCGGTCCTCGGCGCGAGCCTTGGCCTCGGCCGTCAGCACGCGCCGGTAGTCGCGCGGCATCACCTTGACGAACCGTGCCGCGGTCACCGCCCATTCGGCCAGCAGCCGGCGGCCCAGCGCGCTGCCCGTGTACTGCACGTGGCGCCCGATCAGATCGCGCACCAGCTCGAGATCATCCTCATCCGGCTCCTCGAGGTCCACGAGCGTGTGATTGCACCGGGTCCCGAAGGCGCCGTCCACGTCCAGGACGTACGCAATGCCCCCGCTCATCCCGGCCGCAAAGTTCCGGCCGGTCCGCCCGAGCACGACGACCCGGCCGCCGGTCATGTACTCGCAACCGTGATCGCCAATCCCGTCGACCACCGCGAGGGCGCCGCTGTTGCGCACGGCAAAGCGCTCGCCCGCGAGGCCGTCGACGTACGCCTCACCGCTCGTCGCGCCGTACAGGGCCACGTTCCCAATGATGACGTTTTCGTGGGGCACGAACGTGGCGGCCTTCGGCGACCGCACAATCAGCTTGCCGCCCGACAGCCCCTTGCCCCAATAGTCGTTGGCGTCGCCCTCGAGCGTCAGCGTCATCCCATGCGGCACGAAGGCGCCGAAGCTCTGGCCGGCGGTGCCCTCGAAGGTCAGCCGAATCGTGTCGTCCGACAGCCCCCGTCCGCCGAACCGCCGCGTCACCTCGGCGCCGAGCATGGTGCCCACGGTCCGGTTGACGTTCCGGATCGGCAGGCGCAGCGTGACGGGCTTCCGCTTCGTCAGGGCCGGCTGGCAGCGACGAATGAGCTCGTTGTCCAGCGCCTTGTCCAGACCATGGTCCTGCGAGGTCACGCTCCGCCGCGCGACCTCCGGACCGACCGCCGGCTCGTGGAGGATGGGCGACAGATCAAGGCCCCTGGCTTTCCAGTGATCGACGGCCTGGCGCAGATCCAGCCGATCCACGCGGCCCACCATCTCCTCGATGGTCCGGAAGCCCAGCTCGGCCATGAGCTGGCGGACTTCCTCCGCCACGAACCGGAAGTAGTTCTCGACGAACTCCGGCCGCCCCGTGAACTTCTCCCGCAGCACCGGATCCTGCGTGGCGATGCCGACCGGGCAGGTATTCAGGTGACAGACCCGCATCATGATGCAGCCGGCCACCACGAGCGGCGCCGTGGCGAAGCCGAACTCCTCGGCGCCCAGGAGCGCGGCGATGACGACGTCGCGACCCGTCTTCATCTGGCCGTCTACCTGCACGACGATCCGGTCACGCAGGCGGTTGAGCACGAGGACCTGCTGCGTCTCGGCGAGCCCCAGTTCCCAGGGCACGCCGGCGTGTTTGATGCTGGTCAGTGGCGACGCGCCGGTGCCCCCGTCGTGGCCGGAGATCAGCACCACATCCGCATGCGCCTTGGCCACGCCGGCCGCCACCGTGCCGACGCCCACCTCGGCGACCAGCTTCACGTGAATGCGCGCCTCGCGATTGGCGTTCTTCAGGTCGTAAATGAGCTGTGCCAGATCCTCGATCGAGTAGATGTCGTGGTGCGGCGGCGGCGAAATCAGCGTGACGCCTGGCGTCGAATGGCGCACCTTCGCAATCCACGGGTACACCTTGAACCCCGGCAGCTGCCCGCCCTCGCCGGGCTTGGCGCCCTGCGCCATCTTGATCTGCAGATCGCTCGCGTTGACGAGGTACTCGCTCGTCACGCCGAACCGGCCCGAGGCGACCTGCTTCACGGCGCTGCGCCGCCAGTCGCCGTTGGGGTCGCGCCGGTACCGATTCGGATCTTCCCCGCCCTCGCCGCTGTTCGATTTCCCACCCAGCCGGTTCATCGCAATGGCGAGGAGCTCGTGCGCTTCCTGACTGATCGAGCCGAACGACATGGCCCCCGTCGCAAAGCGCCGGACGATCGCCTCCACGGGCTCCACCTCGTCGAGCGGGATGGGCGCCGGGGCCTGCCTGAAATCGATGAGGCCGCGCAGCGTCCCCAGCCGGCGGCTCTGGTCGTTGACGAGGGTGGCGTACTGCCGGTAGACGGTCCACTGGCCGGTGCGCGTCGCGTGCTGCAGCTTGAAGACGGTCTCCGGGTTGAAGAGGTGCAGCTCACCGTCGCGCCGCCACTGGTACTCGCCGCCCGGATCGAGCTCGAGCTCGGCGGCGGGCCGGTCAACGTAGGCGCGCGTGTGCCGCCGCCGGACTTCCTCGGCGATCACGTCGATTCCGATGCCGCCCAGCCGCGAGGGTGTCGACGTGAAGTAGCGATCGACGAGCGTGCGGTGGAGACCGACCGCCTCGAAGATCTGGGCGCCGCAGTAGCCCTGCAGCGTCGAGATGCCCATCTTCGACATGACCTTCAGCACGCCGTAGTTGAGCGCCTTGATGTACCCGGTCACCGCCTGGACGTGCGTGAGGCCCCCCTCGAGCGCGCCCTGCCGGATCATGTCGTCGAGCGTCTCGAACGCCAGATACGGGTTGACGGCGCCCGCCCCATACCCGAGCAGCAGCGACACGTGATGGACCTCACGCGCATCGCCCGCCTCAACCACGAGCGCGCAGCGCGTCCGCAGCCCGGCCCGCACGAGATGATGGTGCACGCCCGCCGTGGCCAGCAGGCTCGGGATCGGCGCGCGATCGCGCGTCACGCCGCGATCCGACAGGATGAGGATGTTCACCCCGTCGCGCACGGCCGCCTCGGCCTGCGCCGACAGCGCGTCCATCGCGTGCGCGAGCCCGGGGCCGTCCGCGTCCGGATCGAACAGCATCGGGAGCGTGGCCGATCGGAAGCCGGCCGCGCGGATGTGTCGCAGCTTCGCCACCTGATCGTTGTCGAGAATCGGAGAGGTAATCTTGATCTGCCGGCACGACTCGGGCGTCGGCGCGATCAGGTTCCCTTCCGGGCCGATCGTCGACTCCATGCTCGTCACCAGCTTCTCGCGGATGGCGTCGAGCGGCGGGTTGGTCACCTGCGCGAAGAGCTGCGCGAAATAGTCGAAGAGCAGGCGCGGGCGGTCCGACAGCACGGCCAGGGCGGCGTCGTTCCCCATCGATCCGATGGGCTCCTCCCCCTGGCGGGCCATGGGGCCGACGAGCAGCTTCAGGTCCTCGTCCGTGTAGCCGAACACCTGCTGACGCTGGCGCACCGTGTCGGGATCGGGGAGCGGCACCTCGGGCGCGTCGGGCAGGTCCTCGATCGCCACCAGGTGGTCGCGCAGCCACCCGGCGTACGGATGCTCGCGCGCGAGCTGGTCCTTGATTTCCTCGTCCTCGACAATCCGGCCCTGGGCCGTGTCGATGAGGAAGATCTTGCCGGGATGCAGTCGCTCCTTGACCAGGACGCTCTCCGGCGCAATGTCCAGCACGCCGGCCTCGGACGCCATGATGACGAGGTCGTCCTTCGTGACCCAGTAGCGCGACGGGCGCAGGCCGTTTCTGTCGAGCACGGCGCCGATCATGGTGCCGTCGGTGAAGGCAATCGAGGCCGGACCGTCCCACGGCTCCATCAGCGACGCATGGAACTCGTAAAAGGCGCGCCGCGCGGGGCTCATGCTCTCGTGACCGCTCCACGGCTCGGGAATCATCATCAGGATCGCGTGCGGCAGAGGCCGGCCGGCCATGACGAGAAACTCGAGCACGTTGTCGAACGTCGCCGTATCGCTCCCACCCTCGCGGATGATCGGCAGGATCTTCCGGAGATCCTCCCCGAACAGATCCGACTGGAGGAGCGCCTCGCGCGCGCGCATCCAGTTGATGTTGCCGCGCAGGGTGTTGATCTCCCCGTTGTGCGCGACATACCGGTAGGGATGCGCGAGCGGCCAGGACGGAAACGTGTTCGTACTGAAGCGCTGGTGCACGAGCGCCAGCGCCGATTCCATGGCGTCGTCGGTCAAGTCCGGGAACATCGACTCGATCTGATTGGCCGTGAGCATGCCTTTGTAAATGAGCGTGCGCGACGACAGGCTCACCACGTAGAAGGCCCGGTCAGCCGGATCGGTCGACTGGTCCACGGCGTGCTCGATGCGCTTCCGGATGACGTAGAGCTTGCGCTCGAAGGCGGCGTCGCCCGCGACGGACTCGCCCGGCGCCGGCAGGGCCGGGCCGCGCCCGATGAACACCTGCCTGAAGACCGGGGCAACCCTGATCGCGCTGGGGCCAAGCTGGCCCAGATCGACCGGTACATCCCGCCAGCCCAGGACCGGCTGTCCCTCCTCGGCCGCAACCTGCTCGACGAGCGCCTGAATGCGCTGGCGGGCCGCCGGATCGTGCGGCAGGAAGACCAGCCCGGCGCCATAGCCGCGCTCGACCGGCAGGGTCATCCCGAGCCGCGCGGTTTCCTGGCGCAGGAACCGGTCCGGCATCTGGATCAGGATGCCCGCGCCGTCGCCCGTGTTCACTTCACAGCCGCAGGCGCCGCGGTGCAGCAGATTGATCAGCAGCTGGAGCGCCTGGCGGACGATGGCGTGCGAACGATCGCCCTTGACGTGGACCACGAACCCGACGCCGCAGGCGTCGTGCTCGTGACGAGGGTCGTAGAGACCCTGCGGCGAGGGGAAGGGATGCTGGTCCACAGCCTCTTATGACAGAAGCCGACGCAAAAACAGAACGGAATTTTCGCATCGGGGCCATGCGTACCGCTTCTGCGTCACGCTCGGAGCGGCCGTCAGGTCTTCGCGGTTCACGACGTCGGGCCGTCGGCCGGCCGCAGCTGCAGGCGGGGCCGCACCACTTCCAGCAGGCGCTTCATCTCCTGCACGGCGCGCGGGAGGCGGCTGGCGCGCGGGTAGACCCACCCGGTCTCCCGGAACAGCGGCTGCCCCGCAATCCGCGAGCAGAACAGCTGGCCGGCCCGGACCTCGCGGGCGACAGCCTGGTAGGGCACGATGGAAATGCCCATCCCGATGCGGACGAGCGCCTTGATGATCTCCACGTTCTCGGTCTCGGTGATGACCGTCGGCGCGATCTGCTCGCGGGAAAAGAAGTCCTCGATGGTGCGGCGGCTGTTCGATCCCGCCTCGAAGAGCACGAACGGCTGCCGCACCAGATCCTGCGGAATGATCCGCTTCCGGCGGGCCAACGGGTGCTGCGGCGCGGTGACCAGGAGCAGCTCCTCCTTGAGCACCGGTTCGGCGGCCAGATAGGGATCGTCCACCGGCAGGGTGACCAGCCCCAGATCCGCAGTCCCGGTTCGGAGCTGTCGGACGAGCCGCGGCGTCGCGCCCGGTGTCAGCTTGACCTCCACCCCCGGATGTGCCCGGCGGAACTCCTTCAGGAGCGGCGGAAACACGTAGAGGCAGACGGTCATGCCGCCGACGAGCCGCAGCGTCCCGGCCAGCGTCTGCCGGCTCTCGAGGATGCTCGCGCGCGCCTCCTCGATCTCGTCGAAGACCCGTCGGCTGAGCGCGAGCAACGTGGTGCCGGCGGGTGTGATGCGGATTTTGCCGGCCACGCGGAGAAACAGCTGCTCCTGCAGCTCTTCTTCCAGGAGCAGGATCTGCCGGCTGACCGCCGACTGCGACAGATGAAGCTGATGCCCGGCGGCCGTGAACGACCCGGTGTCGGCCACCGCACGAAGGATCTCCAGCTGCCTCAGATCCACCGATGGACGCCCCTCATGTCGGATGATTCTATGTCCAGGGGCATAATCAGTCGTCCCGCACGGCAGCATGTCTTCGCATTTGCCCTCGACCTCCCCGCCCGGCCAGGACTTCGACCTCATCGTCATCGGCAGTGGCCCCGGCGGGGCCATGGCCGCCTGGCCCGCCGTCCAGGCCGGGAAGCGCGTGCTCATGATCGAGCGTGGGGACTGGTTTCCCCGCAGCCCGGAGAACTGGGGGCCGGCGGGGTTCGTGGAACTGACGCCCGCCTGGTCGAGGGACACGGCATACCAGGTCCTGGCGGGCGGGACCGGCCCCGTCCTGGGAGTGCTGGCGACGGTGGGTGGCGCGTCGGTCTTCTACGGCGGCGTCGCGCTCCGGATGCGGGAGTCCGACTTCGCGCCAGACCCCGACATCGACGCCGATTCGGGTGCGGCCTGGCCGTACAGCTACGCGGACCTCGAGCCCTACTACGGCCGCGTGGAACAGATGCTCGATGTCGCGGGCGTGACGGGCGAGGATCCCACCGAGCCCTGGCGATCCACGCCGTACCCTCAGCCGCTCCCCGATCTGGCGCCGGTCTCGGCCCGTCTCGCCGAGGCAGCTCGCGCGCTGGGCCTGCACCCCTCGCGGCTGCCACTCGCCATCAATTACACGCCGGCGCCGGGCCGGACCACCTGCATTCGCTGTGGCACGTGCGACGGGTTCGCCTGCGCGATTCAGGCCAAGAATGATGTCGCGGCACGGGTGATTACGCCCATGGTCCAGGCCGGGCTCCAGCTCGCAGTCAACACGGTCGCGGTCGAACTCACCATCGAGGGCCGTCATGTCACCGACGTGGCGTGTGTAGACCGATGGACGGGCGCGCAACGACGGTTCCGGGGGCGGCAGGTCGTGGTCGCGGCCGGCGCGCTGGCCACAGCGCATCTGCTCCTCGCCTCGGACCTTCCCCGGCTGAATCCCGCGGGCCATCTGGTCGGCCGGCACCTGATGCGTCACTGCAATGCCGTGGTGATGGGCGGGTTCCTGCACCGCCCGGCGCCGTCGGGAGAATTCCACAAGCAGCTTGCGATTCAGGACTACTATTTCGGACACGACTCGGTCGAAACGCCGCGGGGCCGCCTGGGAGGCATCCAGCAGTTCGGCACACCGCAACTCGACTACGTCCGTCGGTACGTGCCCCGCTGGATGCGCCCCCTCGTCACCACGCTCGTGCCCCACACCACCGGTTTCATCGTCATGGCCGAGGACCGGCCGCAGGCCGCCAACCGCGTGGGCATCGACCGACTGGTGACCACACGGTTCGGCATGCCGGAAGCGACCGTCACGCACGAGTACGACGCGCGCGATCTGGCGGCACGGCGTGCGCTGGTCCGCCTGGCAAGGCGCGTGCTGAAGCGCGCGGGCGCGAAACTGACGTACGTCCAGGGCATCAACACGTTCTCGCACGCCGTGGGCACGGTGCGCATGGGCAACGACCCGGCCCGGGCGCCGGTGGACGCCTGGGGTGCGTTCCGGGGCCTGGACAACCTGTCGGTGGCCGATGGCAGCGTGTTTCCACGCTCCGGCGGCGTCAACCCGTCACTGACCATCTCGGCCAACGCGCTCCGGACGGGGGAGCGGGTGGCAGCGACCCTGTGACGCCCCGCCTGGCACTGCTCGGCACGGGCCTCGCCACCCGCATCCATTCGAACGCCTTGAAGGCCATCGCGCCCGGCGTCGAGCGCTGGTACGCGAGCCGCGATCCTCAGCGGGCGGCGGCCACGTCGGCCCGGTATGGCGGGGCGGGCCACTTCCCGTCCTACGAGGCAGCCCTGGCCGCGCCCGGCATCGATGCCGTCGTCGTCGCGCTGCCGCCCACGCTGCATCGGGACTGGACGCTGAGCGCCCTCGCCGCGGGCAAGCACGTCATCGTCGAGAAGCCACCGTTCCTCACGAGCGAGGATTTTGCGATCGTCGATCGCCACGCGGCGGTGGCCGGACGACAGGTGCTGGTCGCGGAGAACTAC
>CAZFAT010000100.1:0-20175 GCA_964517075.1 uncultured Solibacteraceae bacterium | reverse complement strand
ATCGAGCTCGTGGCGAGCGAGCCGCTCGTCGAGGAACCGGTGGCGCTCGACTTCGATCCCGACGGTCGGATCTGGGTCGTCGAGATGCGCAGCTACATGCCAGACGCCGACGGCACGGGCGAAATCGATCCCATCAACCGCATCGTGGTCCTCGAGGACACGAACAAGGACGGACGCATGGACAAGCGGACCGTCTACATGGACAACCTCCACCTGCCGCGCCTGGTGAAGGTGCTGACGACCGGCGTCCTGGTCGCCGAGCCGCCCAACCTTTGGTACACGCGCGACACCAACGGCGACTTCGTGGCGGACGAAAAGATCGCCATCGCGACGGACTACTCGGTGCGCGAGACGAATCCCGAAGGCGGCGGCAACGCCATGACCTGGGCGCTCGACAACTGGCTCGTCTCCAGCTCCTACGGGCGGCGGTTCCGGCTGCAGGACGGCAAGTGGGTCGCGCAGCCGGTGGTATTGCGCGGCCAGTGGGGCCAGTCGATGGACGACTACGGCCGGCTGTTCACGAACTCGAACTCGGACTACTTCCGCGCCGACCTGGTGTCGAACCACTATCCCGCGCGCAACCCCAACCTCGTCACGACGAATCGCACGCCCACCGGCGTCAACCACCAGGTGGACACCAATCAGGAGCTGTGGCCCCTTCGCGTGAACCCGGGTGTGAATCGCGGGTACCTGGAAGGCCAGCTTCGGCCGACCGGGATGCTGCGGACCTTTACCGCCACCTGCGGTCCGCTCATCTACCGCGGCGACAATTTTCCGGCCGAGTTCTACGGCAACTACTTCGCCGTCGAGCCCGCCGCGCACGTCATCCGCCGCTCGATCATCACCGAGAAGGACGGCGTGCTCAGCGGGAAGAACGCGTACGAACAGGCGGAGTTCCTCGGATCGACCGACGAGCGCTTCCGTCCCGTCAACCTCTACACCGCGCCGGATGGCTCGATGTACGTCGTCGATCTCTACCGCGGCATCCTGCAACATCGGCAGTTCATGACGACGTACCTGCGCCGGCAGGTGATCGAGCGCGGCCTCGACAAGGGCATTCACCTCGGCCGCATCTACCGCATCGTCCACGAAGGCAGACAGCCGGGTCCCGCGCCGAGCCTCTCGCAGGCCTCGGCGACCGAACTGGTGTCGCACCTGTCGCACCCGAACGCGTGGTGGCGCGACACGTCGCGCCGGCTGCTCATCGAGCGCGGCGACAAGTCCGTCGTGCCGGCGCTGCGCACGCAGGCGGTGTCGACGACCGTCAGCGCCCCGGTCCGGCTGCAGGCCCTGTGGACGCTCGAAGGGCTCGGCGGCCTGGACGAGCCGCTGTTGACGTCGGTGATGAATGACGACGCCCCCAAGCTCCGCGCGGCGGCCATCCGGCTGAGCGAGGGGCTGCTGCAGTCGGGCAACAGCGGGCTCGTCGCGAAGATTGCCGCGCGCGCGGGCGACCCGTCCCCTGAAGTGCGGCTGCAGGTGGCGTTTTCACTGGGTGAGGCCCAGACGGCGGCACGCGACGCCGCGCTGGCCGAGCTCGTGCGCACCAATGCCGAGACTCCTTACATGATCCCGGCCGTCGTCAGCAGCCTGAGCGGCGGCGAGCTGGCGTTTCTCGAGCGACTCTACGCGTCGCCCGAGTGGCGTGACGTGCGGCCCGGCGCGGCGACGCTCATCGAAACCCTCGCGGCCGCGATTCTGCGCGAGGGCGACGACACCAGGATCAACCGCCTGTTCGCGCTGGCCGGCTCGGCCGCCGAACCGAAGTGGCGCCGCCTGGCGCTCCTGAGCGGCATGCAGGCGTCGAGCGGGCGGCGTGTGGCCGCGCTGCCGCGCGCGCTCGAGGCGCTGACGAAGGATCCCGATCCGCAGATCGCCAAGTCCGCGGCGGCCCTGTTCGCGCGCCTCGACTGGCCCGGCCGGAACCCCGAGGGCGCGCGCCCGCTCACGCCCGCCGAACAGAAAATCTTCGAGCGCGGCCGCGTCGTCTACACCTCCACCTGCAACGCCTGCCACCAGCCGGACGGGCGCGGACAGGACGGCCTCGCGCTGCCGCTCGTCGATTCGCGGTGGGTGCTCGGCCCGGAGCGCATCCTCGCGCGCATCGTGCTGAAGGGGAAGGTCGGCAAGTTCGCGGCGCCGATGCCGCCGCTCGAAACGATGTCGGACGCCGACCTCGCCGCCGCGCTGACCTACATCCGCCGGAGCTGGGGCCACCAGGCCGCGCCCGTGACGTCGCAGGTGGTGGGGACGATGCGGCGGGCGGTGATTATCCGGGGCAAGCCGTACACGGAGCCCGAACTCGAGGCACTGCTGAAGGAAGAGGCGGCGGACACGCCGTAGGCCGGCCGGTCCGGGTACGGCGGCCTGGCAGCCAGCGGCGCCTACACCCGCGGCAGGGGGTGCGCCGGGCCGAAGGCCCCGTGGCTACACACCGCGGGCCTGAAAGTCGGCGGCTCAATTACATACCCGCAGGCCCAATGGTCCTGTTTCCTCGAAATCGGCCTCCTGGCACGACAAATGCTCTCTCCTCAGGCGCGCTCGCCCAGGCCCTGAGGAGGAGATCATCATGATGAAGACGATTGCCAGGCTGTGTGGCGCGATCACGCTCGCGATGGTGGCGGTGGCGTGTGCGCAGACCGACGCCGGTGTCACGACGGCCGTGAAGTCGAAGCTGACGACCGATGACACGGTCAAGGCCTACCAGATTGACGTCGATACCACGGACCACGTGGTGACGCTGTCCGGCAATGTCGAGACGCTGGCGGCGAAGGAACGGGCGGTCGTGCTCGCCCGCGGGACCGATGGCGTTCAGAACGTCGTCGACAACATCAAGGTGGCCGGCGGTGACGCGGCCATGCCGGGTGAGTACCCGACGTCGCCCACGGCGGGCTCGGCGGCAGGCGACGCCCGCGACGCCGCGGGTGAGGCCGGCCGCACGGTGGGCGAGGCCGGGCGTGACGTCGGCCGCGCGGTGAGCGACGCCGCGCGTGACGCCGGCCGCACGGTGAGCGACGCCGGCCGCGACGTGGCGGACGCGACCGGGGACGCGGCGGTGACCGCGGCGGTCAAGTCGAAGTTCCTGGCCGACAAGACGGTCGGCGGGCTGAACATCAACGTCGACACGAAAGACAACGTCGTCACCCTCACGGGGACTGTCGAGAGCGCGTCCGAGAAGGCCGAGGCCGTTCGGATCGCGCGCGCGACCGCCGGGGTGAAGAGCGTGCGCGACAACCTGAAGGTCGCCGCGCGGTAGCGACAGCGTCGATGTCGGGACAGAAGGTCATGAAGGCCGGGCCGGTCTTCATGACCTTCGGCGCTTTATGGTTGTCCGTTGCCGTTGAGACGGAATCGCAGCGCGGCGGCGACGCCGCCCACGGGCTCGAGCAGCGCCGCGTCTTCGATGAACCGGACGTCGGCGGACGTCTGTCGGGCACGGCTGACGAACTCATCGGCGGGCACGTCGCGGCCGTCAGCCGTGAATCGCTCCGCCGTCGTCAGATACAGCTTGTCCACCTGGCCGAGCTCGAGCGCCGCGAGCGTGTCCTCGGGACCGGCGACGGCCAGCCCGCCGGCGCGATAGTCGTCCAGCGTGGACGCGACGATGTCGGCGTCGGTGGCCGCGTCGTGGCGCCTGAGCGCGTCAGCGGCGATGCGGAGGATTTCGTGCTCGGGTGCATGCACCTCGAGCCGCACGTGATCGATCACCTTCGCGGCCAGTTCCTTCGAGAGCTCCCTGCGGACGAGCGGCACGTTCACCTCGTCGCCCGCCAGGATGATGTGCTCGACGCGCTCGGTGCGCACGAGGCGGTCGAGCGTCTGCACCAGCTCGCGCGCGTGGTCCGCTTGCAGCTTCTCGACGTGGCGCTGATACCGCGCCTGCGCCCAGCCGCCGCCCGACGACCGCCGGACCGGTTCGCCTTCCACCGTTTCCGCGCGCCGTCGTCCCGGACCGACGACGAAGATGCGCGCGACATGACTGTCGGCGAGCACGACCGCATGGCGGGGGTGCTGGTCGAGCACGAGTTCGAGCGGCGCGAGCTGCGGCTGCGCTGATACGGACAGCCGGTGCTGATCCACCGGCGCATCGAGGAGCACGGCCTCGAAGAGGTTGCGCGCGCCGCAGGCGAAGATCGCGACGCCTTCGGCCGAGGGCGGCACCTCGGCGAGGTACCGTTCAATCCGCTCGGCGTCCCGGTCGAAGCCCGCGCGCGCCGCCGACTCGGGCGGGAGCGTGCGCCCGCGCGCGGCCAGCTCCTTCTTCAGGAACGGCGCGTAGGCGTCCTTGCCGTGCTGATTCGCCCGGAGGTTGAGGTACAGGCTGATGACGGGATCCTCGCCGGGCTCGCAGCGGGCGAGCGAGTCGAGAAGCGCGTCGAGCGCGGGGGCGGCAGCAAAGTCGGCCATGCCCCGGACGCAGCAAGATCGCGGCCAGTCGCGCCTTACTTCGCGCGCGACAGAATCCCCTGCGACAGCATGTCGCCTTGCACTTTGTAGAGCGCGCCCTGCCCGACGATGTAGAGCGTGCGTTTGTTGCGGCCGGCGAATCCGACGCTCTGCGGCGGGCTGCCGGACGGAATGAGGCCGATGATCTGGCCGGTCCGGTCGATGACGCGGACGCCCATCGCGCCGGCCGAGGCGGAGTAGAGTCGCCCTTCGGTGTCGATGGCCAGTCCGTCGCCGCCCGTCTTGGCGAAGACGCGGCCGTTCGCCAGCATGCCGTCGGGTTGGACGTCGTAGGCGCGGATGGTCTGGCCGTTGGTGACGTAGAGCGTCCGCTGATCCTCGGTCAACTGGATGCCGTTGGGATTCAGCGTGTCCTCGGTGGGTTTCACGATCTTGCCGCCCGGCGTGATGTAGAGCAGCAGCGCGGTGCGGCCCGGCGGCGGTTCGCGGAAGCGCATGGCGGCGCTGCCGAGCGGGTCGCTGAAGTAGAACCCGCCCTTGTTGTCGGCGATGACGTCGTTGGGCCGCACGAGCGGCTGGCCGCCGAACGAGTCGGCGAGCACCGTGCGCGGTTCAGGCCTGAGCACGCCCACTTTGGGATCGCGCGACTGCGCGCCGACGAGCCGCCCCTTCGGATCGTAGGTGAGCCCGGTCGTGCGGTTCGTGTTCTCGAGATAGGTCGTGATCGTGTCGTTCGGATCGACCTTGATGATGCGGTCGGCGTCCTGCTCGGTGAACAGCACGCTGCCGCTGCCGTCCTGGAGGGCGATGACGCCTTCCGTGGACTGGAAGCCTGCGCGCAGCAGAGTGATCTTCGTGCCCCCCTTGATGACGCCGGGGATGTCGGTCGCGACCGCCTCCGGCAGGGCCGGCTTCGGCGCGGCCGGCTGCCCGCGCTGGCCGCGGGCGGCGGGCGCCTGCGCCATCGCGGCGATCGCGCCGGCGGTGGCGACGAGGGTGATCAGCAGGACGACGCGCGGGATGGCGGTCATGGGGAACCTCAGGGGATGGAGGGCGAGCGGGGAAAAGGATACACCCGAGTCGGCCCCGCGCGTCCTGAGCCATACTGAGGGTCTCCCCACGAGAACAGGCGTGCCGATGAAGGTTCTGGTGGTGGATGACTCGCCTGACGCGGCGGAACCCCTCGTGGCGTTTCTGGGCCATGAAGGCCACGAGGTCTATCTCGCGCATGGCCCCAGCGAAGCCCTGCGGATTGCCAGCGCGTTCCAGCCCGATCTCGCGCTGCTCGATATCGGGCTGCCCCTGGTAGACGGCTGGCATCTCGGAGGGATGTTGCGGGAACTGCCCGGCCTCGCCGGCCTCCGCATAATTGCCATCACGGGCTACGGGAGCGCGGATGACCACCAGCGCAGCCGCGACGCGTGTTTCGAACACCACCTGGTGAAGCCCATTGACTACGACGTGCTCGCGGCCGTGTTGAGCGGTCAGAAGACTTGATTCGATTCGCGAGGAACGCCATGCCAGTTCAGAAGCAGAAGACGCCCGCCCCTGCCAAGCCGAGAGAGCCCGCACCCAAGACGAGTCAGAGCGGCTACGGCCATACGCCCAACGCTGGAGGACGCACGACGCCTCAGGGCAGCCGGAAGAACCAGCCCAACAAGACCGCGTCAAGTTAGTCCGCGAAGCGTGCGGCCCGGGCGGACGCCTTACGCACCGTCATGATGTCCCTCGCAGGCAATGCCTGCTTGGGCGGGATCGCGACGAGCACGACAACAGGATGAGCGCAGCGTTGTGGCGCATGTGAGCCTCCCGCGTGTCAGAGGGCGAGGCTCTACGGATCGGATGGCCGGTCGGGTGCCTTCGAGACCAGGACCCGGTCCACCCGATTGCCATCCATGTCGACGATTTCGAACCGAAGACCAGCGTGATGAAACACCTCGCCGGTGCGCGGCACACGGCCCAGGCGATGCATCACGAATCCGCCGAGCGTCTGGAACGCCTCGTCTTCCGCGGTCAGGGTGCCCGCGCCGATCGCGCGCTCGGCGTGATCCCACGACAGATTGCCGTCGAGCAGGAGACTCCCGTCCTCTCGCCGGACCACCGATGGCTCCTCACCCGCGGTTTCCGCCAGGTCGCCGACAATCGCGGCGACCACGTCCGTAAGACTGACGAGGCCTTCCACTTCGCCGTGCTCGCTCACGACCAGCGCGACTGGCAAATGGGCCTGACGGAAGTGGTGTAGCAGCTTCATCAGCGTGATGCTGCGCGGCACGAACAAGGGAGGAGAGGCGAGTCCGGCCACGTCCACCGACTGATCGCGGATCAGCTTGGCCAGGACGTCCTTGGATCGCACGAACCCGACCACATGATCCAGCCCGCCGTTGCAGATGGGCACGATGCTGTGAGGGGTTTCAGCCAGCACCTGCCGGTGCTGCTCGAACGTCTGGCCCACTTCGAGAAACACGATGTCCGAGCGCGGTGTGAGGATGGCGCCGACCCGCCGTTCGTCCAGGTCGAGCACGTTCGTGACCATGTCCTGCTCGCTCTTCTCGAAGATTCCGGCCTCGGTGCCTTGCTGCATCAGCACCTTAATTTCTTCGAGCGACACCGCCGGCTCTGGCGTCTGGCGCACGCGAAACAGTCTCAGCACGCCGTCGGTTGACGCGCTGAGCAGCTGCACGAGCGGGCGCCCGATCGTCGCCAGGATCTGCATCGGCCGAGCGACGAGGGAGGCGATGCGCTCCGGAGCGGTCAGCGCCAGTCGCTTCGGCACGAGCTCGCCCACGATCAGCGAGACGTAGGTGAGCGCCATGACCATCAGGATCAACGAGAGCACCCGCGCCTGTGACTCGAGGAGCGGGACGCCTTCAAGAACGGGCTGCAGTCGGCGGGCGAGGGTCGCTTCGCCGATCGCGCCGCTGAGAATCCCGACGCAGGTGATGCCAATCTGAACGGTCGAGAAAAACCGCGTCGGCTCGGCCGCCAGGGCGAGCGCCCGCGCCGCTCCGGTCCGCCCCTCGGAGGCCATGCGCTGCAGCCGAGCCTTCTTCGAACTGACCACCGCGATTTCGGACATCGCGAAGACGCCATTCAGAACGATCAGCGCGAGCAGGAACGATACGTCTATGACCATGGTGCCACTTGATGCTGCCCGCCCGGGAGCGGGATGCGAGGAATCTCGACCAGCCCGCCCAGGTACGTCCGGGTCTCCGCAAGTGTCGAGGCCACGTGCGTCGCTCCCGCCTCCCGCAGCAGCTGCGTGCTGTCGTCCGCCAGCGCCTGCGGACTCCAGCGCCCGACGAGGATGCGGATACTCGGCAACGCGGCGTGGAGCCTCTTCACGAGGTAGCGGGTCTTGGACGGAGGGCTGGGCGGCAGATCGGCGAGGCAGACGACCGATACTCCCTGCGCCTGTACCAGCGACACCAGCTCCGAGGCGAGCATGCGCCCTTTGGTGACCTCCACGACGATTGGCAGATCGTCCAGCACCTGGCCGAGCATCTCCAGCGCCAGCTCGTCAGCGCGGCCATTGATCGCGAAGCCCAGCACGCGCAGCCCACGGTTTCAAGGTGTGCGACGCATCATCCATGAGATCCCACGCCTTACTGTATGGCGCACGGTCATCTGGGCGTGTTCACAGTTGGACAGCCTGGTTCGACCAGGTGATGTCGGGAACATCGCCTTCGTCGATACGCAGCACGTGTCAGCGCGGCGCCAGGCGCGTCAGCTCTTCGACCCAGTTCAACACCACCGACACGTGCGTTGGACCACGGGGAGCGGACGGCGCCACCTCCGTCATCAGGAACCGTCCGTCGATCGGCGACACGTCGTACGGCCTTCCAGTCCGTCCGGCCGGCGGTGTGCGCCAATCGAACAGCTTCGTGATCGATCCGATTCTCGGGCTCGGAGCAAAAGAAATCGACGCCGCCATCATCGCGCCGTCGAGATTGACGAAGTGGATCTCGTTGCCCTTCGGCGCCCATCGCGGATAGCGCCCGCCGTTGACCGAGACCTGCTCGCGGCTGCCGTTCACGTCGGGGAAGGGACGAACGAACACTTCGAACTGTGTTCCGGATTCGTTGGACTCGTAGGCCATCCAGCGACCGTCTGGAGACAGGTCCGGGAGCGCCTCGTCCGCCTTGGTGTGGAGGAGCGGCTCGACGCGATCGCCCCGGCCCAGCGTCAGCAGGCTCAGATCGTTGAAGCGTTCGTAGACCAGGAGGCGCGTGCCGTCCGGTGTCACGCCTCCCGGCGCCTGAAACCCCGGCGCGGCGTACTCCAGGCGGTCGCCGGATGCGCCGTCGGCGAGCTGCGAGTAGATGTCGAAGTTGCCGGACCGGTCCGACGCGAAGTAGACGCGGCCGTCCGGGCCCCATTCGGGCAAGATGTCTTCCGTCGGACCGTGAGTCAGTTGCGTCAACGTCAACCGCTGGAGGTTCAGGATCCAGATATCCCGCTGACCGCCCGTGTTGATGTCGAGCGCCACCGCGGCGCCGTCCCGTGACACGCGCGGATAGGCGTAGCTCCCGGGTGCGATCGCGACAGGTTCTCTCTGGCCCTGGCGATCCATCCACACCAGCGAGCTCGCGACCGATCGGTCGCCACTCGGCGTCGCGACCTCCTTTCCTGTTGTGAAGACGAGGGTGCCGGTTGCCGACACCGCGAAATTGGCGGCGCCGTTGTCGGCCGCGGTCGCGATGTCCATCACGGGGAGCGTGATCCGTTCCCCGCGCACCTGTCCCGTGTGTGCGTCGAACGCGACCGCGCGGAACGTCGTGCCCGAAAAGAACACGAGGTGACCACTGGACACATACCGGGCGGAACTGGCGCCCTCGAGCAGGGACGTCTGCTCGAGGGTGTCGAGATTCAGCATCGCGACTCGCGCCGGCCCGCTTTCGGATCGCGCGGTGAACACGAGCGATCGGCTGCCCGGCAGGAACTGAGGCCAGGCGTAGAGAACCTCGCCGCGCGCACGATCGGGCGTCGCCAAGAGCCGCGGTGTTCCGCCCGCGTCCGAGACCTGGAACAGTCCCTCGGTCGTGGCGAACACGATCGTGCCCGCTCGGTTCCAGGCCGCGCCGGCCGGCCGGTCGCTCGTGACGACGAGAATCGCCGAGGGCCCCCCGTCCACCGGCACCTTCACCAGCGCGTTGGCCCTGAACAAGCCAACCCACTCTCCATTCGGCGAGAAGAACGGATTCGAGCCCGAGATCGGGATCGCCGTGGCCTCCTCCTGATCCATGCGGCGGAGCCAGAGTTGATTTGTCGCGGCGTAGGCGACGCGTAATCCATCATCGGAGATCGCCAGGTGCCCGCTCCCGATCGGCAGGGCGCGTGGCCTCTCGAGAAACGGAATCGACAGCCGTACGACGCCGGCCGGGGCGTGGAGTGCGGCGGAGCGAGTCAGAAGCCACGCACCACCGGCCGCGAGCCCAACGATGAGGAGCGCCGCCCCGGCCCATCGCCACACGGCGGCTCGTGAGTACGTGGAGCTTGGGGCCGTCGCTGGATCCGCATCCGCCTGACCGGTGAGGATGTCGTCGATCTCGAGACGCACGTCGCCGGCGTCGCGAACTCGTCGTCTCGGGTCTTTTTCGAGGCAGCGGCGCAGGAGTCTTCGCACGCTCGCGGGCGTGTCCGGCACGAGCGTCCAGTTCGGTTCACGTTCGGAAATCGCGACGAGCGTGTCGACCGTGGTTGATCCGTGGAATGCGCGCCGGCCCGTCAGCATCTCGAACAGGATGCATCCGAGCGCCCAGATATCCGTGCGTTTGTCGGTGGCCTGTCCGCGCGCCTGTTCCGGACTCATGTACGGCACCGTGCCCATCACCGTGCCGGTCGCGGTCATGGTCGTCTGCGTGGCGTGGGTGTCCGCCTCGGCGTCCGCGACGAGCGTCTTGGCCAGGCCGAAGTCCAGGACCTTCACCGCGCCGGAGGGTGTGACGATGGCGTTGGCCGGCTTGAGGTCGCGATGGACGATGCCTTTGTCGTGCGCCGCCTCGAGCGCGTCGGCGATCTGCCGCGCGATCGTCAGCGCCTCCGACACCGCCAGGCCGCGCGGGCGCGACAGGATGTGGTCAGCGAGCGTCCGGCCTTCGACGAGCTCCAGGACCAGCGCGCGGGTGCTGCCGGCGTCTTCGAGGCCGTAGATCTGGGCGATGTGCGGGTGATTCAGCGCGGCGAGGACGCGCGCTTCCCGTTCGAAGCGGACCAGGCGTTCCGGCTCGGCCGTGAACGCCGCGGGCAGGACCTTGATGGCGACGTCGCGCCCGAGCTTGGAATCTCGCGCGCGATAGACCTCGCCCATCCCGCCTGCGCCAATCGGCCCGACGATCTCGAACGGCCCCAGACGAGCGCCGGGCGCGAGCGACACGGTTCGGATTATACGGGGGGACCGCAGGCCCTCCGCGTTCCAATCGACCCGGTCCAGGGTGAATTCGAAGGCATGGGATCTCAGATGGATCGAGTAACGTCTCCCCAGAGCGAACCATGATCAGTCGCGTGACCCTCATCACCAGCCTCGTCGTCCTATCGGGCTTCAGCCTTGTGGCAAGACAGTCGGCGCTGCCCAAGGTCGGGCTCACGGCTGCGGATCTTCGAGCGTGGGCGGTCTCGTGGATCGCCGAGTCCACTGCAGCCGACAGCGTGTGGCTGATGGACCAGACGCCAGGCACCTCGGCGACCGCGCTGAAGGCGATCCAGGCGATGAGCCCGGCGGAGCGGGTGGCGCTCACGCAGGAAGTGCTGGCCGCCGTCAAGGCCGTCGTCATGGCGCCGGCGTTCCGCGCGGAGCACACGGCGACGATCGCCAAGCAAAGCAATAGGGCTGTCGATCACGGCGTGAACGAGCAGACGTTCGGCACCACAGGGACTCTCGATGCCGACATGATCACGACGACCATCATCCCGATCATCATGATGATGCGTGGGTTCCCGTCTGACGCTCTCAGGCAGGCATTCGAAGAAGAACGGACGGAGCTCGCCGAGACCATCAAGACCGAGACCGGCGCGGAGCGCGCGAAAGCGCAGACCTATCTGGCGAAACTCAACACGCTGGCGCCGCTGATCAAGACCAATCCGGAGGAGTTCAAGAAGCAGTACACCGTCGCCAAATCAGCATCCATGGGCGGCCCCGACACCGAAGCCACGCTTCTGGCTGCCAGCGCGAGCGGAGGGGACAAGGACAAGATTCGGCTCGAGCAGGTGCACTGGAACCACTACAACTTGAATGCCATTCTCAAGAAAAACCTGACCTTATTCATCGACGACGCCGCCAAGATCGACTTCAAGCAGCCAACGCGGTTGGAGGGGCCGCGTCTCTATTGGGGTGATGGCGCTGAGATGTGGGGGCTGACCCAGTTGGAGTACATCCTCGGTGCGGCGCCAACCAATGCGGCGGTCCAGTTCGCGCGCGCGTGGTTGAAGGAGCTCCAATAGAACGCGATAGGACCAAACCTGACACGAGGCGGACCAGCCACGTGAGCCTTGACGCTGTGCCGGCTGGGCAGGTACTACAGGTGCCCCTCGCGTGCGAAGCGCGCGATGCGTCCGGTGAGTGCTACCGAACCGTCAAGGCTCAATACGATCACCTTGGCCTCTGACGAGAGGACCCGACGGGGTCTCCATTGTTTACACGCGCAACCTGCCTGCCACCCACGAATTGCAGGTGGCGCGCATGCGGCCGGGTTCGAGCACGGCGCCAGAGATTCTGGCCACCTATCCACTCGATGAGCTGGCCGTGCAGCGTGTGCCCGTCGCGTGGGCGCCTGGCGGCCGCGAGATTCTCGCCGCGCGGGGGGATCGGCAGGGGCTCCGGCTGATGAGTGCGGACTACGCGCGCGGGCGCCAGTTGTCGTCGCGCAGCTTCGCGACCGCGGCCGTCGCGTTCTCCAGGGATGGCAGCGACGTGCTCGGCATCGCGCGCAATGCAACAGGCACTGGTGCCGAGTGGGAGCTGTGGGCACTCGATGTAACCAGCGGTCGCGAGCGACGCACTGCGGCGCTCGACCTGCCTGGCGCGACCGACGACCTCCGCGGCTTCAGCCTGCATCCGGACGGCACGCGCGTGGCCACCTCGATCGCGCTCTGGCCCTACGACATCTGGATGCTGGAAGGCTTCGAGCCGTAGGCGCAAGGCGCGATGCTCTTCGCGAGCGGAAGACTGCCCGGCAGGTCCCACACCGTCTCGAAGCCGCTGGTTACGTTTCCGTGCGGAATCCGGATGCCCTCGATGGCAGGCGACCGGCCGGGGACCGTGTGACCGCGTGGCAACCGCGTGGCGGGTTGACAGCGCGAGCGGGTCCGACAGAGACTCCTCAAGTGAGTCGGCCCGTTCGCCCCGCCTTCCGTAATCTCGGCCGCGGCGTCTTCTGACGTCCGGCACGACGCCTCCCCAGATTCTCTTCGCGTCCGCGGCTCCCTTCAGCACGCCTCGAGGGCGGTCGGCGGCTTGGTGTCTGCACCTGTCAACGTAAACCCTCGCGGAGGTTCCCATGCAAGCTCTCGTCGAATCTGTGAAGAACACGATTATCGGTACCATCAAGGGCACGGGCGAAGTCGTCAACGTCGTCACCGAAACTGTGAGCGGATCCCTCGCGACCGCGCTGAAGGGCACTGGCGCGGTTGGCAAGGCGCTGACCGAGTCGGTCACCGACGTGGCCAGCGGCGTCATCCAGGGGACGAGCCAGGTAGGAGGCGACCTGGGCAAGGCCACCAAAGGCGCGGTCATTGGCATGCTGAAAGGCACGAAGGAAGTGGGCGGTGAAGCGGTCGAGGCCGTGAGTTCGACGGTCCAGAGCCTGGTCACGGCGACGGCGGACGTCGGCGGCGACGTCGGGGGCGCGGCTCGCCAGGCGATGGAGGGCGCCATCGAAGGCGCCTCGAGTGTCGGCATCAAGAGCGTCGACGCGGTCACGGCGGCCGCGGCGGGCGCGATCCAGGGTGTCGGGGGCGTCGGCCAGGCCGCGACCGAGGCGACGGGGAACGTCGCACGGGGGCTGATCCAGGGCGCCTCGAATGTCGGCGGCGATCTCGGATCCGCGGCCAGAGGCGCGATGCTGGGGGTCCTCCGAGGCACCACGGACCTCAGTGGCCAGACCACCGATACGCTCGCCGCCACGGCGGGCAGCGTCGTCAAGGCCACGGCCGACGTGGGGGGCGACATCGCCGTGACCGCGAAAGCCGCCGTGGAAGGCGCCATCCAGGGCGCGAAGGAGCTTGGCGTGGATGCGGCCGATGCGGCGTCAGCCGCGGCGGGCGGGGCGTTGAAGGCGGCGGGCAACATCAGCACGACCGCCGTGGAACAGGTGCAGCGCGCGGCCACAGGCGTGATCGCCGGCGTGAAGGTGGTCGTCAAGGCGCCGTTCACCGCCTGAGCCTCTGCTGAGTCGCCGGCCGAGCCGCGCAGGGCGGCTCGGCCGCGTCTGATCCTCGCCGTGTCGCGCGCAAGGCGTGCCGTCGGACCGCGCCCGTCAGGAGCCATCGCCGAGCTCCTCCGGGTGTGGGGCCTGCTGGGGCTGGTCATTGCGGCCGGCTTCGTCGTGGCCTATCAGTACGTCGGCACCTCGCCGCCGACGGTGATCCGCATCGCCACCGGCACGAAGGACGGCGCGTATTACGCCTACGCCCAGCGTTACGCCCGTCTCCTGGCCGACGACGGAATCACGCTGGAAGTGGTCGCCACCGCGGGATCGGTGGAGAATCTGGAGCTCCTGAAGCGAGACGCGGTCTCGTTGGCGCTGGTGCAGGGAGGGGCCGCCACCGCGGAGGCCGCCGAGCCGCTGCAATCCCTCGGCAGCCTGTTCCTGGAACCCGTCTGGGTGTTCACGCGCGCGGATCGGACCATTCGTCGGCTGGCGGACCTCGACGGACGACGGGTGGCCGTCGGTGCGGCCGGCAGCGGCACGCGCCTGCTCTCGACCCGGCTGCTCGAGGCCAACGGCGTCACCGAGGCCACGGCGGCCCTCGTCCCCGCGGAGACTGCCGCGGCCCTTCAGTCGCTGTCCGACGGCACGATCGACGCGGCGATCTTCGTCGCCTCGACCGAGGCGCCGTTCGTTCGCGTCATCTTCGGCACGCCGGGCGTCGAGCTGCTCGACATGGAGCGCACCGGCGCCTACGGGCGGCTGTTCTCCTTTCTGACGCCCGTTACGCTCACCGAGGGCGTCATCAGTCTCGAGCGGAATCTTCCGCCGCGCGACACCAGACTGGTCGCGACGGCGGCAAGCCTGGTCGCCCGCCGCGACCTGCACGCGAGCCTGGTGCCGGCTCTCCTGGATGCCGTCACGCGCGTCCATGCACCGGGAGGGGTGCTCGAGGAGCGGCGACAGTTTCCCTCCGCGGACCTGGTCGATGTGCCGATGGCGGGCGATGCGCGACGCTACATCGAGAACGGCCCATCGTTTCTGTACCGCTGGCTGCCGTACCCGACCGCCGTGCTCCTGGACCGTCTCAAGGTGCTCGTGCTTCCCTTCGTCGCATTGTTGCTCCCGCTGTTTCGCATCGGTCCGCCGCTGTACCAGTGGCGCATTCGATCGCGCATCTATCGCTGGTACGCGGCCGTCCGGGAGATCGACGTGATGCTGCTCTCGGAGGGGCCGAAGGACCTGCAGGCCCTCCGGGCACGGCTCCTCGCCATCGAGCGCGACGTGGCTGTCGTCTCGGTCCCGCTCGCCTACGCGGGTGAGCAGTACCACCTCCGGCTGCACCTCCGCCTGTTGCAGGAACGACTGGAGGTCATGACGGCGACCGCGCCGCCGGGCGCCGATCACGAACACCGGCCGACAGGGACCGAAGCGGATCCGCGAGGCTTTTGAAGCCTCTACCCGCCCCTTTAGTGCCCCCCCAACAACCTGACCAGGCGGACGAGTGTGGACACACCGTAGAGGACGAGAACGGCCACGATCAGCGAGGCCACCTGCACAAGGATGTCCACGGCGAGTTTGTCCAAGTCCCCACTCGCTGCGTCCGACGTGCGAAGGCGGGTGCGCCCGACAGCAACCACCAAGATCAGGCTCGGCCCAAACGTCAGTATCGCCAGGATGGCGAGAAGAACAGGATCCGGATTCAGTCTGCGTGTGATTTTCAGCGTGCCATCTAGCATGATGGCCATCAGTGGGCCGCTGCCACACACAAGCAGCGCCAGCGCCAGACGCAACAGGCGCTGGCGCAGAGACAGGCGAGCCAGATTCATGGCAGCGTCAGTCTAGCTGACGTTCGCGAGATGAACGATCTCGTCCACACGCATCTTCAAGACTCGCCGTACTTCGGCATCAATGGCTTTGTGGCAAGTCCTCCAACATAGGCTAGGATTCGTCTGACAAATGGCGAGACCACGGAAGCTGTCACGACCGCCGATTGCCGAGGCGCTAGTTGACTTGCGAATTGCTGGCGCCAACCCAACCGTCGAAGAACTCGAAGCGCTCGCTGACTCCATTCGCGACGAGTTTCCCAAGAAAGAACGCCAAGAGACTGCACAGGTAAGGTTCGAGACTCGAGAGGGCCAGGGGTTTGCTGAAGCTAGGGACCTTGGAGTCAGGGGTTTCATCCTTCAATCGCCGACCAACGATAGACGTGTGCAGTTCAGGCTTGACGGCTTCACCTTCAATCGACTGCCACCGTATCAGTCCGCCGAAGAGATGATTGCAGAGGCTCTTCATCTGTGGGATGCCTACTGTAATGTGGTGCATCCGACAACGGTCACGCGAATCGCTTTGCGGTACATCAACAAGCTGGATTTGCCTTTCCGAGAGGGCGACAACTTCGATCGACTGCTGGAAGCGTCGCCGAGGCTTCCGGCCGCAATCCCGCAACAAGTCATCGAATTTCGCACTCGCGTTGCCATTGCCGACGTGCGTCGCGATGCCGTCGCCTTCGTCACGCAGAGGTTAGATCAAGGCCAAGGGACAAATCCGTACATCATCGACGTGGATGTCTTCAAGGCTGGTCAATTTCCCGCCGACTCAGAGTCCCTACGGTCGATTCTGCTCGACCTTCGCGATCTCAAGAATGACCTGTTCTTTTCGCACTTGACTGAAGAGGCTGTTAGACTCTACGAATGACTGGTGTGGCCGCCAAGAACCATACGCAGTTCGACTGGGCCGATACCGCGGTCAGCCCGGCTGCCAGAGCGGCGCGCGCCGACGACATCGACATCAGCCCATTGGAGACGGAGATCGTTTCCATTATCGATATCGAGCGGATTGAACGTCCGTTAGTGTTCGCTCTGATTGCGGCTGAGGAGGCAGGGGTTAGCGTTCCACCGCTGGCTCTTCACGACGCAATTCGTTTCGCCCAATCTATTCCGCTAGATTGGCCGGCTCCGGAAATCGTCGTTGAGCAGAATGGTGATGTCGCCTTTGATTGGGTGCTCGACAGCCGTCGAGTGTTGAGTGTGGCAATTGGGCCGAGCGGTTCCGCTGGTTACGCTGCCCTGGTTGGATATGAGCCGACCTACGGCCGCGTCTTCCTGACGAGTGGTATCCCCGAGACCATTCTCAGGCTCATGAGTGCGGTTCGCCGGCCGCCGTCGTGGCAGACCCACTAGAAGCGTCGGAACAGCTCTCACGGTTCATCTTCGACAGCAGCAAGGTGAACGCTGACCGCGTCCATTTTCGAGCGTTCTTAGGTACGGATCCAGCGGGTGTGTCGGTCTTCAGAACGCCTGACCTCTCTGCCGATCAGATCTGGTCGCTCGCCAGCAGCCTTGCTCGCGGCGCCGTTCGCGGTCGCGGTGACTTCCCGGTGTCTTCGGCGCGAAACCTTGGCCTTGATGCGATAGCCGATGAACCGCCAGAGCGCCACGCACTCGTCACTGGCTGGCCCGCCAGCTCCGAGCATCGAAAGAGCCTTGCGCAACAGCTAGCGGCGAGCGCCGTTCCAGTGGTCCGATAGGCGCAGTCGCATGAGGCAATCGCACTAGTCGTGTGGCTGTCAGATTGGCGGTCAGGTCGGCGCGCGCTAGCGCCGAACCGAACCGAATCGCGCGAATCACTGAGTCTTTTTGGAGCCGGCGCGCGGGCTCGAACCGCGGACCTGCTGATTACGAAATGGCTCAGACTCCATCGAGGCCCGTATTGCCGGTCTCGACAGTGGCGCGGATGACTACCTGACCAAGCCGTACGACGTCGGCAAGCTGCTCGCCCGTCTTCGAGCAGTGATTCGCCGGGCCCATCGTCCCATCGCGGCTGCGGCGCTGCGTGCCCGCCCGCTGGAAGTCGATACGAATCTGCCGGCGTGAGCCACGTGTCCCCTCGTCAGGGACCGGCACTATACTTTCGGCTCATATGAGCCTCGCGCCCAAGGCCCAGATCGGCGCTTACGAAGTCGTCGAGCTGGTCGGCGAGGGCGGGATGGGCCAGGTCTACAGGGCGCATGATCCGCGGCTCGGGCGTGACGTCGCGATCAAGGTGCTGCCTTCCGCCTTCTCGACCGACGCCGATCGACTGCGACGCTTCGAGCAGGAAGCCCGCGCGGCCGCAGCGGCGCCATCACCACCGGCACCAGCCTCGCGTGGTTCGATCGATCAGGCACGCAGGTCGGCGTCGTTGGCGAACGAGGCAACTACAACGACGTTCGCCTTTCGCCCGACGGCAGACGGCTGGCCGTGAGCAGTCGAGGCGCAGGACCGGGCCCGGTCACGTCGGACATCTGGATTTTCGACGTACAGAGCGGTCTTCCCACGCGATTTACGTTCGATCCAGGCAACGAATACTCCGTGGCATGGTCTCAGGATTCCCGCTCCGTCGCATTCAACTCCTCTCGGAAAGGCCGGCTCGATATCTATCAGAAGGCTGCCGATGGCTCAGGAGCCGAACAGGAGCTGCTGATAGACGACCAATCCAAGTTTCCCGTCGAATGGTCCCCGGATGGTCGCTTTCTGCTGTTCACGGTGAATCCGGCCGGTCGAGGGGCGGGATCCGCGTGGTCGCGCCGCGCCAGACCCTCCTGGCGAGGCCACAGGATCAGTGCCGACGCCTACGGGTCCGCGCCTGTGGGTACTTCCGACGTTCGGCGACAGGACACCGTACCCGCTGACGCCTGGCGGCACTGCAACAGGGTTTCCCGGCGATTTCTCACCCGACGGCCGCTGGGTCGTTTATTCCTCCGCTGAGACCGGACGGCATGAAGTGTACGTCGTCTCTTTTCCTCCGGGCTCGGGCGGGAAATGGCAGATTTCCCGGTTAGGCGGTGCCGCTCCCCAATGGAGCCGTGACGGCAAAGAGATCTTTTACGTCAGCGCTCAGCCACGACCAACGCTGACTGCCGCTCGCGTCGACGCTCAAGGCGCCGCGGTCCGTGTTCTCGATATCCAGCCGCTGTTTCCCGCCAACCCAACCCCTGGCCGGAGCTTCTACGCTGTTTCGCAGGACGGCCAGCGGTTTCTGGTCAACACAATGGCTGTTGCGCAGAATGCCCCCGTGCCGCCGGCGACGGTCGTGGTCGACTGGCCGGCGTCCAGGAGCAGGCGCTGAACAAAGCACCAAGTGGCGATGGCGCAATCTTGACTGTCTTGACGCGGGGGGATCCGCACCGCAAGCGCCTGTCGCGTGAGGACGAGCGGCGTACACGATTCGCCGGGCAGGCGATTCCGCCCGATGCGCCGCAGTCGAATCCGTGCTCCTCCGGCGGTCGCACGTACACCTTGCGCCGGGGACGGTCGCAAGCGCGGGTGGGTTCGGAGGGGCCGGCGGCCATGTCCGGACCGCGAGGTCGACCTACTTCACCGACTCGCGCCAGGTGATGCCCTTCTGGAAAATAGGCGTGGACGTTTCGACCGGCACGAGCGGCTTGACTCCAAACACCAGGAACGACGACCAGGGCGCCAGTGCTTCGAGCAGCACCTCAGCCGACGGCACGTCCACAATGGCAATGCCGCCACTGCCGTCGGCGTAGTCGTACCAGCCCCTCATGTCGAAGCCGGCCGGCGGCTTCCACGCGGCCAGGAGCGCAAACGTCCGCTTGTCGCGCGCTTCATTCCCGTGGGGTTGTGCGGTGTAGCTGACGGCAAACAGCATGATAAGGATCCTCCAGGTTCCGGGGCGCTAACAGCGATGAGCTGGCCACTCTGACTTGTACGAGGACCACTGTCAAGGTGCGGGAGCAACGCCGCGGGCGGCCCGGTGTTTTGACTCGATGGGATCCGCGATGTCGTTCGGAATTTCCTGCCGCGGTGCTGGCTCGATGGCGAGCGATGCGCCCCGGGCCCCGCCGGCGGATCCATCCCCTTCTCCAACCGGGCGGCAGACCACGGAGCCTGGATAGCGGGCAAGGAAGCGCCGGCTTCGGCTGTTCAGGCCCTGCCCGGGTACTTCGAAGCGATTGGCGATGGACTCGCGCTCCACGTCATGCGGCGGACGTAAGTGCACTGACATCGCCGGAGGTTGCGCCCTTCGCATTTCCGTTCCCGAACAGGGGTCGTGGGCTACAATGCCTCGAGTTCTCTGGCGTAGGGATTTGTAGCAGAGGGGGACACGTAATGGCTTGGCAGCTTTCTGGACGAAGCATGGAACTCTGCAATTGCAAGATGCTGTGCCCGTGCTGGCTCGGACCGGAAGGGCAGCCCGACCAGGGGTGGTGCGGCGGCGCATTCGCGTTCGACATCCAGCGCGGCAGTTCGGACGGCGTCGATCTCGAGAGAACCAAGGTCGCTCTCTCCTTTGTGTGGCCCGGGAATTTCTTCGGCGGCAATGGCACAGCTCGCTGCTATGTCGGAGACGATGCAACGCCCGAGCAGCGGCGGGAGCTGGAGGCGATCTTCACGGGGAAGAA
>CAZFAT010000099.1:0-3018 GCA_964517075.1 uncultured Solibacteraceae bacterium | reverse complement strand
CGCCCGGCTCCAGCGTGTGCCAGGCCGCTTTCAGATCGTCTCCACACCGGCCGACGACGTGCGCGTGGTCGTGGACTACGCGCACACGGACGACGCCCTCAAGAACCTGCTCGAGACGGTCCGGCCGCTGACCTCAGGTCGGCTGATTACGGTGTTTGGCTGCGGCGGCGATCGTGACCGCAGCAAACGGCCGCTGATGGGTGCGGTTGCGGCGCGGCTGAGCGACCTGGTGCTCCTGACGTCCGACAATCCGCGGTCCGAGGATCCGGCGCGCATCATCGAGGACATCACGCGGGGCCTCGCGCCGACCCCGCAGCCCGGCGGGCCGGCCCGCGCCGTGACACCGTTCGAGACGAACATCGACCGTCGCGCCGCGATTCGGCAGGCCATCCGCGCGGCCGCCCCTGCCGATCTCGTGGTGATTGCCGGAAAAGGCCACGAGAAATACCAGGTCATCGGAGATCGCACGCTGCCCTTCGACGATGTCGAGGTCGCGCGCGAGGCGCTCGGACAGCGCCGCGCCGCTTCACGGGTGTGACGCTGACCGTGGCTGCCGTCGCGCTCACCGCCGGAATGGTGGCTCAGGCCACCGGTGGCCGGCTGATTGCCGGCCGGGCGGATCAGGTGTTCGACGCCGTGTCGATCGACTCGCGCACGCTGCCGGCCGGCGCGTTGTTCATCGCCATTCGCGGCGAGCGCTTCGATGGGCATGCCTTCCTCCAGGACGCGATGGACCACGGCGCGTCCGGTCTGCTGGTCGCCGAACCGCCTGCCGTCGCGGGGGGCCTGGTTGTCGTTCAGGTGCGGGACACGGTTCAGGCGCTGCAGGATCTGGGGCGGACCATCCGGCGCGCGTCCGGCGCGAAGGTCGTCGCCATCACCGGGAGCGCCGGCAAGACGACCACGAAGGAAATCACCGCCGACCTGCTCGCCAGCCGGTATCGGGTCTTCCGCAACACGGGCAACCTGAACAACCACATCGGCCTGCCGCTGTCGCTCGTCGGCCTGCGCGAGGGACCGGACATCGCCGTGGTGGAGTTCGGCATGAACCACGCGGGCGAGATCCGGACGCTGGTCGGCATTGCCGAGCCGGATGTGCGTGTCTGGACGAACGTCGGCGATGCGCACGTGGGCCACTTCGGGTCCCGCGAGGGCGTCGCGGCGGCGAAGGCCGAGATCCTCGAGCAGGCGACCCGGGACACGCTCGTCGTGGCCAATGCGGACGACCCGCTCGTGATGGCGCATCTGTCCGGGTATCAGGGCCGCCGCGTCACGTTTGGCGAGTCCGCCGGCGCCGACGTCCGGGCGACCGCGATTACCGATCGCGGCTTTGACGGCACCGCGGCCGAGGTCGTGACGGGAACCGGCACGTGGCACGTGGACGTTCCTCTCGCCGGCCGCGTGCAGCTCCTCAACGTCCTCGCCGCGTCGGCCGTGGCGCTGGAGTTGGGCGTGCCGCCGGCGGAGATCGCCGCGCGTGCCGCCGCCCTGACGTCGGTCGCGCGGCGCGGGCGTTCGATTCGGCGCGCCGACGGCGCCCGCATCGTGGACGACTCCTACAACGCGAGCCCGGCCGCCGTGACGGCCATGCTGGCGGCGCTCGCCGCGACACCGGCCGCCGGCCGCCGGATCGCCGTCCTGGGCGAAATGCTCGAGCTCGGTGACCGCTCGCGCGACCTGCACGAGGCCTGTGGGCGCGCGGCCGCCGACGCCGGCGTGCACACGCTCGTGGCCATTGGCGGCCCGGTGGCGGACGGCCTGGCCGCGGGCGCCATCGCGGCCGGCTTGCCGGGATCGCGCATCTTTCGTTACACCGACAGCGCATCGGCCGCGGGACCCGTGGCTCGACTGGTCGGGGCCGGCGACCTCGTTCTCGTCAAAGGATCGCGCGGCACGCGTACGGACATCGTCGCGGACCGGCTGCAGGAGGGGGCCTGATGCTCTACCACCTCCTGCCACGGCTGCACGAGCAGATTGCCGGCATCGAGGTCGTGCAATACATCACCGTCCGCACGGCGGCGGCCAGCCTGACGGCGTTCGTCATCAGCCTGGTGCTCGGGCCGTGGATGATTCGGCGGCTGCGCGCATTCCAGGTCGGCCAGGTCATCCGGCAGGACGGCCCGGCCAGTCACGTCGCGAAGGCGGGCACGCCCACGATGGGCGGCCTGTTGATCCTGGCCGCGGTCTTCATTCCCACGTTGCTGTGGGCGAACCTGACGAACGTCTACGTGTGGATTGCGGTCCTGGCGACGGCCGCCTTCGGGGCGATCGGCTTTCTGGACGACTACCTCAAGGTCACCCGCCACAGCCACCGAGGGCTCTTCGCGCGCTACAAGCTCCTGGCGCAGCTCGTCGTGGCGGTGTGCGTCGGGCTCACACTCATCTCGCTGACGACCGAGAACCCGCCACTCTACAACACGCGGCTGATCTTTCCGTTCTTCAAGAACTGGATCCCCGATCTCGGCTGGTTCTACGTGCCGTTCGCGATGCTCGTGCTCGTGGGATCGACCAACGCCGTCAACCTGACCGACGGGCTGGACGGGCTCGCCATCAGCATCTTTGCCGTCTCCGCCGGCGCCTTCACCGCGCTGGCGTACGTCACCGGGCACCGCGAATTCGCCGACTACCTCTTGCTCGTGCGATTTCCTCCAGCCGGGGAGCTGACGATCTTCTGCGGCGCGCTCGTGGGCGCGAGCCTCGGGTTCCTCTGGTGGAACGCCCACCCGGCGGAGATCTTCATGGGCGATGTCGGGTCGCTGGCGCTGGGCGGTGCGCTCGGCACGGTCGCCATCCTGATCAAGCAGGAGCTGCTGCTGCCGATCGTGGGCGGCATCTTCGTACTGGAAGCGCTGTCCGTCATCCTGCAGGTCGGTTCGTTCAAGCTGACGGGCCGCCGCATCTTTCGGATGGCGCCGATCCACCACCACTTCGAGCTCGTCGGTTGGGCCGAGCCGAAGATCATCACGCGCTTCCTCATTCTCGCGATCGTCTTCGCGCTCTTCAGCCTGACGACGCTGA
>CAZFAT010000098.1:0-8072 GCA_964517075.1 uncultured Solibacteraceae bacterium | reverse complement strand
CCAATAGCCCGATCAATAGCCCAATAACCAAATCACGATAGCCAATAACCAATAGCCGATAGCCAGATGGCTAGTGCGTGAGCCCGTAGATGAGGTAGTTGAGCGCGAACTTGAACGCTTCGTTCGTCGGCGACACCACGTACCGGCCCGTGGCCGACCACTCCATGTAGTCGCCGATGTCCATGTTGTAGTTGATCATCACGGCCAGGCGCTTGTCGGGGTCGTTGTCCTCGTGAATGCCGTAGAACTCGCCCATCAGGTTCGTGGTCCCCGGGTAGGGGATGTCGAGCGAGGTGATGTGAAAGAAGGTGTTGAACACCGGATGGGACGTGTCGAGCCGATCGATCTTCGCGTCGGGCAGCACGAGGCGCATCGCACGCTCGAACACCGCCCACTCGTTGTCGTAGTGGAAGTCGTCGACGATGAGAAACCCACCCTTGGCGAGATAGGTGCGCAGCCCGAGGGCCTCGGATTCGCTGGGATACCAGTAGCCAGGTTCGGACAGATACGCAATCGGGTACTTGAGCAGTTCCGGATCGTCCATCCGGAAGACGTTGCCGCCTTCGGGGTTCGGCGCGATGGCCGTGATGGCCTCGACGATCTGGCCCAGGTTGTATTCCATGTCGGGCCAGTCGAACGCCCAGCCGCCATAGTCCGCGTACCACAGGCGGGCCAGCGTGAACGTGCCGTCGTAGGGGTGCGCCGCGGGGTAGCCCCAGCCCCAGCCGCGATTGCGCTGGGCCCACGCGGGCAGGGCGAGTGCCGTGACGATCGTCACGAGCAGGACCAGCGGCAGCAGGCGACGATGCATGGAGTGGGGCGGCGCCGGGTCGATCGGCGTCAGGTTCCGATTGTACGCCGAACCGACGCGCCCCCTGCGGAAAAGCCCGCAGCCACTGCGGACGTTCCCACGCCCCCGTGCGCGTGCGGCACGGGAACCGCGGAACCGCACGGCCCCCACACGGGGCACGGCTGGTCCGGAGGCGACACGGACAGGGCACGGCTGTTGCACCGTCGCGAGCTCGATGGCGCCTGCCCGCTGGATCACCGTCGACGGCAACGAAGCCGCTGCCGCCGTCGCGCATCGTGTCAACGAGGTGATTGCGATCTATCCCATCACGCCCTCCTCCACGATGGGTGAACTGGCCGATGCCTGGTCGGCGGAGGGTCGCACGAACCTCTGGGGGCAGGTGCCGTCGGTCACCGAGATGCAGTCGGAGGGAGGCGCCATCGGCGCCGTGCATGGCGCGCTGCAGGCCGGCGCGCTGGCCACGACGTTCACGGCCAGCCAGGGCCTCCTGTTGATGATTCCCAATCTGTACAAGATTGCGGGAGAGCTGACGCCATTCTGCCTGCACGTCGCGGCGCGCACCATCGCCACGCACGCCCTGTCGATCTTCGGCGATCACTCGGACGTCATGGCCTGCCGTCAGACCGGGGTGGCGCTGCTGTCGTCGGGGTCCGTCCAGGAGGCCCAGGACTTCGCGCTCATCGGCCAGGCCGCCACGCTGCGCACCCGCGTGCCGGTGCTGCACTTCTTCGACGGGTTCCGCACGTCCCACGAAGTCGCCAAGATCCTGGCGCTCGACGACGACGTCTACCGGCGGCTGTTGCCCGACGAGTTGATCGCCGCGCATCGCCGCCGGGCGCTCACGCCCGACCATCCGGTCATTCGCGGCACCGCGCAGAACCCCGACACGTTCTTCCAGGCGCGCGAAGCCTGTTCGCCGTTCTACGACGCGTGCCCCGCGACCGTGCAGAACGTCATGGACGAGTTTGGCGCGTTGACCGGCCGGCACTACCGGCTGTTCGAGTACCACGGCCATCCCGAGGCGGACCGGGTCATCATCCTGATGGGGTCGGCGGCGGACACCGCGCACGAGACCGTGGATTGGCTGAACGCCCGCGGTGGTCGTGTGGGCGTTCTGAAGGTCCGGCTGTACCGGCCCTTCTCGGCGGCGCACCTCCTGGGCGCGCTGCCGGCGAGTGTGGAGCGGATCGCGGTGCTGGATCGCACCAAGGAGCCGGGCTCGGTGGGCGAGCCGCTCTACCAGGACGTCGTCACCGCGTATGCGGAGGCGCCGCTGGCGTCCCGTCCGCGCCCGGTCATCGTTGGCGGCCGGTACGGTCTGTCGTCGAAGGAATTCACGCCGGGCATGGTGGCGGCTGTGTTCGACGCCCTGACGGCGGCGGTCCCCCGCAACCACTTCACCGTCGGCATCGTGGATGACGTCAGTCGTTCGTCCCTCGAGTGGGATCGCGATCTCGACATCGAGCCCGACACGGTGTCACGCAGCGTGTTCCTCGGCCTCGGCGCCGACGGGACGGTGGGCGCCAACAAGAACTCGATCAAGATCATCGGGGATGCCACGAGTGGGTTCGCGCAGGGCTACTTCGTGTACGACTCGAAGAAGTCGGGCGCCATTACCATCTCGCACCTGCGCTTCGGGCCGGCCCCGATTCGGTCGCCCTACCTCATCCGTCAAGCGGCGTTCGTCGGCTGCCATCAGTTCGCGTTCCTCGATCGGTATGACGTGGTCGAGTACGCGGCGCCGGGCGGCATCCTCCTGCTCAACAGTCCACACGGTCCGGACAGGGTCTGGGACCACCTGACGACGGAGGTGCAGGCCGCGATTCTCGGCAAGCGGCTGCGGCTGTACGTGATTGACGCCCTGGACGTGGCGCGCCGGAACGGGATGGGCACCCGCATCAACACAATCATGCAGACCTGTTTCTTCGCGCTGGCCGGTGTGCTGTCGCCCGACGAGGCGATCGGCCGCATCAAGGCCGCCATCGAGCACACCTACGCCAAGCGCGGGCCGGCCGTGGTGCGGCAGAACTTCGAGGCCGTCGACGACACCCTGGCGCACCTGCACGCGGTGCCTCTGCCCGACGCCGTGTCGGCCGATCGGGTCCGGCCGCCGGTCGTCTCGCCCGCCGCGCCCGATTTCGTGACGCGCGTCACGGGCGTGATGATTGCGGGCAAGGGGGACAGCCTGCCGGTCAGCGCCTTCCCGGTGGATGGCACGTGGCCGACCGCGACCTCGCAGTGGGAGAAGCGGGGCATTGCCGTGGACATTCCCCGCTGGGATGCCGACCTCTGTATCCAGTGCAACAAGTGTGCGCTCGTGTGTCCGCACGCCGCCATTCGCGCGAAGGTGTACGCGGCCGAGTGCGTGGCGACCGGCACGCCGGATACGTTCAAGTTCGTGCCGTTCAAGGGCAAGGAGTACGGCGAGCACGCGACCTACACCATCCAGGTGGCGCCCGAGGACTGCACCGGATGCTCGCTGTGCGTTCAGGTGTGCCCGGCCAAGGACAAGGCCAACCCCCGCCACCGGGCCCTCGAGATGGTTCCGCAGACGGCGCTCCTGGCCTCCGAGCGTCGGAACTACGCGTTCTTCCTGGATCTGCCGGAAGTGGATCGCACGCGCGTGAAATCGGATGTGAAGAGCGTCCAGTTCCTGCAGCCCTTGTTCGAGTACTCCGGAGCGTGCGCCGGCTGCGGCGAAACGCCGTACCTCAAGTTGCTGACCCAGCTGTTCGGCGATCGGCTCCTCATCGCCAACGCCACGGGCTGTTCGTCCATCTATGGCGGCAACCTGCCGACCACGCCCTACGCGCAGGACCGCCACGGGCGCGGTCCGGCGTGGTCGAACTCGCTGTTCGAGGACAACGCCGAGTTCGGCCTCGGGATGCGGCTGGCGCTCGACCGCCAGGAGGCACGAGCGCGCGATCTACTGCGGCAGTTCGCCCCCGTCGTGGGCGACGCGCTCGTGGACCTTTTGCTTACGAGCGCGCAGGCGACCGAGGCGGACATCGCCGCCCAGCGCGCGCGTGTCGACACGCTCCGGCGCGCGCTGGCCGGCCGGTCGGAGTCCGACGCCCAGCGCCTGGCGCTCATCGTCGATCACCTCGTGCGGAAGACGATCTGGATTGTCGGCGGCGACGGCTGGGCCTACGACATCGGCTTCGGGGGGCTCGATCACGTGCTGTCGCTCGGCCTGAACCTCAACATCCTCGTGCTCGACACCGAGGTCTATTCGAACACTGGCGGCCAGCAGTCGAAAGCCACCCCGATTGGCGCGGCCGCCAAGTTTGCCGTGGCCGGCAAGGCCAGCGGAAAGAAAGATCTGGGCGCGATGGCGCGCAGCTACGGCCACGTCTACGTGGCGCAGACGGCGTTTGGCGCGAAGGATGCCCAGACCGTTCGCGTCTTCGCCGAGGCCGAGGCCTACGCCGGCACGTCGCTCGTCATCGCCTACAGTCCGTGCATCGCCCACGGCTACGATCTGGCGCACGGGCTGGACCAGCAGAAACTGGCAGTGGAATCGGGCTACTGGCCGTTGTACCGGTTCGATCCGCGCCGCGAGGCCGGGGGCGAGGCGCCCTTCGTGCTCGACGCCGCCCGGCCGAACGTGGACCTCGATCGGTTCACCCGCAACGAGACGCGATTCCGGCTCGTCGAGCAGCAGGACCCGGAGCGGTTCCGGACCCTGATGCAGCAGGGCCAGGCCGCCATCAGGAAACGCTTCGCGACCTTCGACGACCTGGCGGCCGGCCACGCGCCGGCGGCGGCGCCCAAGGCGCCCTGATCGAGGCGACACACTCGGAGCCGTCACCATGGACCTGTCCACCACCTATCTGGGACTGCCACTTCCGCATCCCCTCATGACTGGCGCCTCCCCGCTGGTGGACCACATGGACTTGGTGCGCCGGCTCGAGGACGCCGGGGCGGCGGCCATCACGATGCACTCGCTGTTCGAAGAGCAGCTGGCGATGGAGGCCGACGCGACGTGGCACGCCGTGGAGACGCACGCGCACGCCCACGCCGAAGCCGTGTCGTACTTTCCGCGGCGGGCCGACTTCGCGCTGGCGCCCGATCAATACCTGGAACAGATTCGTCGCGTCAAGGCGGCGGTGGCGGTGCCGGTCATCGCGTCGCTCAATGGCATCTCCGGCGAGGGGTGGACCAGCTACGCGCGGCAGATCGAGCAAGCCGGCGCCGATGCGCTCGAGTTGAACATGTACGTGGTCGCGGCCGATCCGCTGGAGAGTGGCGCCGCGATCGAACAGCGGCTGGTCGCCATCACGCGGGCGGTCCGCACCGCCGTGGCGCTGCCCGTCGCCGTCAAGCTGTCGCCCTATCTCTCGTCGCTCGCGCACGTGGCCGTGACGCTCGACGAGGCCGGCGCGAATGGCCTCGTGCTGTTCAACCGGTTCTACCAGCCCGACCTCGACATCGAGCGGCTGGAGGTGGTGCCGAAGCTGCGCCTGTCCGATCCGTCCGAGCTGCTGCTGCGGCTTCACTGGCTGGCGATCCTGTCGGGCCGCGTGCGCGCGTCGCTCGCCGCGACCGGTGGCGTGCACGCCGTCGAGGACGTGGTGAAAGCCGTCATGGCCGGCGCCCACGCCGTCCAGCTCGTCTCGTCGCTGCTCACGCACGGTCCGGAACGGCTGGCCGTGCTGCGCCGGGAGCTGGAGACATGGATGGAGGAGCGGGAATATGACTCCATCCGGCAGATGCGCGGCAGTCTGAGCCTCGAACGATGCCCCGATCCGCTGGCGTTCGAGCGCGGCAACTACATGCGCATCCTGCAGACCTGGCGCCGCCCTGCGATCGAACGGCCGGCGGGCTGACCGCCGGCGACGGCGGAAGCCCGCCAGCTACTCGGAGCTCAAAGCTCACTGCCTCTTCACACCGTTTCCAAATAACGGTGAATCGTATAAATCGCGGCGGAGCCTTCGCCGACGGCGGCCGCGACGCGGCGATTGGCGCCCGATCGGACGTCGCCCGCCGCGAACACGCCCGGGATGCTGGTCTCGAACATGAGCGGATCGCGATCGAGCGGCCAGGCGCGGCCGCCGGGACGCTGGCGGAGATCGAGGCCCGTGACGAGGAAGCCCTTCTCGTCGCGCTCGAGCGTGCCGGCGACCATCTCGGATCGGGGCGCGGCGCCGATGAAGATGAACATCGCGGCCAAGTCGAGCGATCGCGTCTCGCCCGTGTCCGCGTTCTGCAGCCGCACGCGTTCGAGGTGGCCGTGCCCCTCGGCCGCGATCACCTCCGTGCGCGGCAGCACCTGAATGTTCGGCGTCGCGGCGATGCGATGCGCCAGATACTGCGACATCGCCGGCATCAGCGCCGGTCGTCGGACGATGATGGTGACCGTGCGCGCGTAGCGCGCGAAGAACAGCGCGCCCTGCCCGGCCGAGTTGGCGCCGCCAATGACACAGATATCGGCGTCTCGATAGAGCGCCGCTTCGCTGAGGGCGGCGCCGTAGTACACCCCCGCGCCGAGCAACGGTTCGATACCCGGCACCTCGAGCGTGCGCACGCTCATGCCCGTCGCGATCAACACCGCGTAGGAGGACACCTCGCTGCCGTCGGCCATCCGGACGATGCGATAGGGATCCTCGCGGCGCAGGCCCACCATCTCCTGCGCCGTGAGAATCTCGGCGCCGAACCGCCGCGCCTGCGCGGTCGCCCGCTGCGCCAGGTCCGCGCCGGTGATGCCGGCGGGAAACCCGAGGTAGTTCTCGATCCGCGAGCTGGTCCCCGCCTGGCCGCCCGGCGCGCTCTGCTCGATCATGAGCGTCCGCAGGCCTTCCGACGCGCCATACACGGCGTTGGCCAGCCCCGCCGGGCCGCCGCCGACGATGACGAGGTCGTAGAAGGGCTGGGTGGCGTGCGTCTTGAGCCCCACGCGGTCGGCGAGCGCGCCCATGGTCGGCCCGACCATGGGCGCGCCCTCGGGGAACAGGACGACCGGCAACACGCCGGTGGGCGAGAGCGACGCCACGAGTTCGCGCATCGGGGCGTCGTGATCCACGTCCACCCACTGGTACGGGACGTGGTTGCGCGAGAGGAACTCCTTGACCTGGTAGCACTGGCGCGACCAGCGCGACCCGGCGATGCGGACTCCGTCGAACGGCAGCCGGACCGTTGAGCTCCAGCTGGACAGCAGATCGTCGAGCACCGGATAGAGCCGGTCCTCGGGCGGCGTCCACGGCTTGAGCAGATAGTGATCGAGGCCGACGGTGTTGATGCTCGCGATCGCGGCCTCGATGTCGGCGTAGGCGGTGAGCAGCACCTTGCGCGCGTCGGGGAAGAGCGCGCGCACCTCGAGCAGCAGATCCGTGCCGCTCAGGCCGGGCATGCGCTGGTCGACGAGGAACAGGGCGACGGGCGTGCCGCGGACCTTCAGCTCGCGCGACGTCGCCAGCGCTTCGTCGCCCGAGGACGCGCGCAGCACGCGATAATCGGCGCGGTAGCGCTGGCGCAGATCCCGGTCGATGGACGCCAGGACCTCGCGGTCGTCATCGACGGCGAGAATGACGGGTCTGGCCACGGTCGATGTCTGATGGGCGCCGCTCACTCCGCGGCGCCGTGCTGCCTAAGGGTGGCGTCGATCTTGTCCATCGTGAAGTAGTTCAGCCGGGTGATCCGGGCGTCGGCGCGAAAGGCCGGCGGCAGGATGCCGCGGGCCTCCTGCTTGTCGCCGACGTCCACGATGAGAAACGCGCTGTGGACGCCGTCCATGCAGCCCCAGTGCGCGTGGGTCAGGAAGTGCGATCCCGTGGCAAGAAAGACCTTCACGACGCGGGCGCACGCCACCGTGTCCGGCTCGTGCGGCGATTCAATCAGAAATCTCGGCATGGGGCAGTCCTCATTCGGCCTCCGGCCGGCTGGCGGCCTTCGCGCCGGTCTGCGGCAGCGTCACACGGAACTCGGTGCGGCCGGGTGCGCTCGTGAAATCGAGCGCTCCACCGTGGCCGCCCACGATGCGCCGGGCGATGTCGAGGCCGAGCCCCGTCCCCTCGCCGAGCGGCTTGGTGGTGAAAAAGGGATCGAAGATCCGGGCCAGGGCGGCCGCGGGAATGCCGGGCCCATTGTCGATGACACGCACCACGACGAAGCGATCCTCGACGGCGGCGCTCACGTCCACCCGTCCGGACGGCGCGACGGCGTCCAGCGCATTGTCGATCAGGTTGGCCCACACCTGGTTGAGCTCGCCGCCCAGGCCCTCGACGGGCGGCAGACCCGTGGGGCGGGGGGGCGCGCCCGGCCC
>CAZFAT010000097.1:0-4004 GCA_964517075.1 uncultured Solibacteraceae bacterium | reverse complement strand
GCATCGGCCAGACGCAGCCCGTGCTCGTGCACCAGTTCATCTGCCGCGGCACGGTCGAGGAGAAGATCGAGGAGCTGCTGGCGTTAAAGCAGCGGCTCGCGCGCGATCTGCTGGAGGGAGGTGGCGAGCTGCCGCTCACCGAGATGAGCGATGATGATTTGCTGCGCCTCGTGGCGCTCGACATCCGGCAAGTCGGGCGTGACGACTGACGCGGGACGAGAACATGGCCTTTGACTATTACTACGGCTGGGCTCCGTACGTCTCGGTGGCCGATCGGCGGCGCCAGGCCGCGCGCGAGGTGGCGAAGCTGGCGAAGCGGGCCGGCCGCCCGCCCGCGCCCGTCGTCATCCAAGGCCGCAAGATCGCGACGACGTTCTGGGGCAGGGCATGGTGCGAGAACCTCGAACGCTACAGCGACTACGCCACACGGCTGCCGCGCGGCCGGAGCTACGTCCGCAACGGCTGCGTCGTCGACCTCTGGATCACGCCCGGACACATCACGGCGCGCGTGAGCGGCTCGGAACTGTACACAGTGACGATGACGGTGGCGCCCGTGGCGCGGAGGCCGTGGGAGGCCATGTGCCGCGACGTCGCCGGGACGATTGACTCGGTCATCGAGCTTCTGCAGGGCCGACTGTCCACCAGTGTGATGGCGCGCCTCTGCCAGAAGGGCGCCGGGCTCTTTCCGTCGCCGAAGAACATCACGCTGTCGTGCAGTTGCCCGGACTGGGCGCTGATGTGCAAGCACGTGGCGGCCGTCCTGTACGGTATCGGCGCGCGGCTCGACACCGATCCGGTGCTCCTGTTCACGCTGCGGCAGGTGAAGCAGGAGGATCTCGTCGCCCGGGCCGGCGCGGGGAAGGGTCTGACCAGAGGGCGATCGACGTCGCGGCGCGTGCTCGACGAGTCCGCGCTCCCCGATGTCTTCGGCCTCGACCTCGCACCACCGCCGGCGTCCGGCCGCCCCGCGGCAGTCTCCAGAGCGAAGGCCAGCGGCCAGCGGGCCAAAGGCACGGCCGCCCGCCCACGGCGTCGTTAGTCGGCAACTGCCAGCCTGCCCGCGTGTGGCAGAATGCCGCACCGTGCGCCTCGAACCATCGCCGTCTGACATCGTCGACCGTCTGGCCGAGCACCGTACGATCGGCCGGGCGCCGAGAAGTGAACTAGAGTGGCTGGCGGCGCACGGCCGCCTGCGGTTCTACGACGCCGGCGAGATCGTGGCCCGCAAGGGGATGACCATCGAGGAGTCGGAGATGGGCCTCGAGATCGTGCTGGCGGGGCGGTTCGCCATCTTCGTGGATCGGGGCGGCGGCCGTCGCCGCGTGCTCGAGTGGCAGGGCGGCGACATCGGGGGGAGGCTGCCGTTCTCGCGCATGGCGCGCTCGCCGGGCGAGGCCGTGACGGAAACGTCGGTCGAGCTCCTGTCCGTGCCGCCGGAGTGCTTTGCGGAGCTCATCCGCGAGTGCCCGGTGGTGACCGGGATGTGCGTGCACGTCATGCTCGATCGCTCACGGGCCTTCAGCACCAGCGACTGGCAAGTGGAAAAGATGGCCTCGCTCGGCACACTGGCGGCCGGACTCGCGCACGAGCTCAATAATCCGGCGTCGGCGGTTGCCCGGAGCGGCCAGGCGCTGCAGGAGCGCGCGACGGACGCGGATCGTGCGGCGCGCGCCCTCGCGGCCGCACGCCTGACCGACGCACAGCTCGCCGCCGTCGATCGCGTGCGCGAGGCCTGTCTCGACACTCGTCCCGTGCCCTTGCAGTCGCCGCTCGAGCGTGCGGATCGGGAGGACGACCTGACCGTCTGGCTGACCCGTCACGACGCGAACCAGTCGGCTGGCGAGGCACTCGCTGACACGCCCGTCACGATTCAGGCGCTGGACGAGCTGGCCGACGTGTTGCCGGCTGCGTCGCTGGTCGCCGCGCTGGACTGGCTGGCGGCGAGCTGTGAGATTCGCAAGCTCGCCGCGGAAAGCGAGCGCGCCGGCCTGCGGATCGCCGAACTGGTGGGGGCGATCAAGCGGCTGACCTACCTGGACCGTGCGCCCGTTCCCGAACCGACCGACGTCGAGCAGGGGATGCGCGACACGCTGGTCATCCTGGGGCACAAGGCCCGTGCGAAGTCGGTTCACGTCACGATCGATCTGCCGGCGGACCTGCCGCGGGTTCACGCGATCGGAGGCGAGTTGAACCAGGTCTGGATGAACCTGCTGGACAACGCCCTGGACGCCGTCGCGGCGGGCGGTTCCGTGCTGGCCACCGCCCGGCCGGAGGGCCGCTACCTCGTGGTTCGCGTGATCGACGACGGGCCGGGGATTCCACCCGAGCATGCGCCGCGCGTCTTCGATCCGTTCTTCACGACGAAGCCGCCCGGCCAGGGGACGGGCCTGGGTCTCGAGGTGGCGCGAGCCCGCGTGCGCGGCCACGGGGGCGAGATCGACTTCGAGTCACGGCCGGGCCGCACCGAGTTCCGCGTCGCCCTCCCGCTGCCGGCGGTCACACCGAGTCCTGGGCCGACCTGACCGCCTCCGCTCAAGCTACGGGGGGCCACCGACCGCCGCCGCCAAAGGCTATGGCGAGTCCGCCGGAGCTTCAGCGAAGGCGGAAGCCTCGGCAAGGCGGAAGGTCGGCCCGTCCATCGATCCCGCGTCACGCGCAGCGTGCGCTATTTCACGGTGACGTTTCGCAGGATGTCCATCACCGCGATCTTGTCCACGACGTCCATGCCCTTCGTCACCCGCCCGATCATGGTGTATTTCCCATCGAGACTCGGATTGGCCGCCTTCGAGACAAAGATCTGACTGTCGCCGTTCTTCGCGCCGTCGCGGTGGGAGATGCCCACCGAGCCTCGCGCGAACTTCCGCTTCGAGTACTCCTCCACGCCAATCCTGGTGCCGCTTCCGCCCTGGCCCCAGGACTCCTTCTTCGTGACGTCGCGCGACGCGGGGTCGCCCACCTGCGCGACCGCCGAGTTGACCCAGTGGAACCGCAGGCCCCGATAGAAGTTCCGGCGCACGAGGGCCAGGATGTGCTCGACCGACTTGGGCGCTTCGTTCGGCCACACCTCGATCTCAATCGCCCCCTTGACCGTGTCGAGCACGATGACCGGCAACGCCGCCGACGCGGCTGGCTTCTGCGCGGAGGGGGTGCCGCCCAGCGCGACCGCGACCAAGGCAAGAGTCAGAAACACAAGAAGAGCAGGTCGTCGCATGGTGACCGTCCTTTCCGTCTGTCGCCGGAGTGCCCTGCCGTTTTCGCCAAGAGGATAACGCACGCCGGCGTGCTAGATCACCCCGATGAGTCGGAGCGCCGCCACGCCCGCGAAAACGAGCAGAAAGGTGTCAAAGGCGCGCTGCGGGATGCGATCGGTCAGCCACCGGCCCGCGAACAGGCCCGCGCCAATGGCCGGCAGAAGCACCGCGCCGAGCAGGAGCGTCTCGGTGTGGACCAGGCCGAGCCCCACGCTGAACGGCAGTTTGAAGACGTTGATCAGCAGGAAGAGCCAGGCGGTCGTGCCCACCAGTTCCCACTTCGGGAGTGAGACCGCCACGCAGTAGAGCGCCAGAATCGACCCGGCGGCGTTGGCCAGCATCGTCGCGGCGCCGGCGGCCAGGCCCATCCCCCAGGCGAAGCGGCGCGTGTGCGGCACGTGTGCAAACCAGTCCGGGCGCAGCATCCGGCCGACCTGGAGGACCGTGAGGACGAGGATGATCCATCCGATCACCGGCCTGAACATCGCGTCGTCGAGCCGCGACATCACGGCCGCGGCGGCGATGACGCCCACCATCGTCGGCGGCAGCATGCGACGGATGTAGAGCCACTGGGCGTGCCGGCGGAACGCCGCGACCGCGGCGATGTCGCCGGCGATCAGCATCGGCAAGAGAACGCCGGTCGAGTCGCGCGCGCCAAACAGGAACGCGAAGACGATGACGTGCAGGAGCCCGAAGCCGGCGAAGCCGGACTTGCTGATGCCGATGCCGGCGGCGGCGATGGCGGCGAGCAGC
>CAZFAT010000096.1:0-3262 GCA_964517075.1 uncultured Solibacteraceae bacterium | reverse complement strand
GCGGCGTCGGGACCCGTGGGCGCCGCGTGGCTCGAGGATGAGGGCGCCACGCTCATGACGGAGGCCCGCATTGACCGGCACACGTTCGTCAACGGACTGTTCTACGGCATCGACGGCATGCGCGTCGGCGGGATGCGCCGGCTCGAGATCGCGCCGCACCTGGCCTACGGCGAGCGCGGCGTGCCCGGCATCATCCCCGCCGGTGCCGTCCTGACCGCCGAGATCACGATCCTCGAGGCGGTGCACGGACCTGCGTGATCTGAAGGTCTCAATCAATCGTCATTGATGCAATCGTCAATCGAATCATCAATGAATCAATCGACAAATCCTCAATGCGGGAGTTTTATTCTCGCCCGGCCACCCACCGGATGGCCCCGAGGAGCTGACCCTGAAAGCGGGGATCCGTCCACGTGGCCGGAAAGTGTCCGAGCGCGTTGTAGTACGCCCGGCCGGCGCCCACGGACTGCGACCACGCGAGCGGGAAGTCCCCGGCCGCTCCCACCGACGCCGCATCGAGACTGAGCAGCACGCGGACGCGCGGCCGTGGGTTCTCCTGGAACGTGTAGAACTCCTCGAGGATCGAGAAGCTGGCGCCCAGCCCTTCCGTAGCAGGATGCGCCGGGTCCTCGACGACCACGGACGCCGTCTGCGTCCAGGGGTGTTCCTTGAAGTAGGCGCCCACGAGCGCACCGTATTCCGGCCATTGATACAGCGTGTCGGTCGCGCTGTGCGCGCCCATGAACCCGCCGCCGCCGGACACGAAGCCGAGGATGGCGGCCTTCTGCGCGTCGGTGAACGGCAGCTCGCCGCTGGTCAGCGCGAAGAACAGGACGTCGTGCGCGGCCAGCCTGGCCGCATCGATCGTTGAGAGATCCTCGGTGGCCGTCACCGTGAACGCGCCCGACGAAGCGGCCAGCGACGTGAGCACCTGCCTGGCCGTGTCGATCGAGTCGTGACGGAAGCCGGCGGTGGCGGTGAGGACGAGGACGCGGATCGGGTCGAGCCCTGGAGGCGTCGGCCCCGCCGGGTCCGAACCGCAGGCGGTCGCCGCCACCAGCGCCGCGGCGGCCGCGAAACGCATCGGTATGGCGCCCATCGACCGATTATGGTGTCAACGTGTGAAACGGCGGCTTGTGCCCGATCAATAACCGATAACCCGATCAATAACCGATAACCCAATCGCGATAGCCAATAACCAATAGCCGATAGCCAGATGCTGCTACTTCTTCGCCTCCGCGATGGCGGTGAGCCGCTTCTGAATGTCGATTTCCGCCAGCCATCGGCCCCGCACCATGACGCCGGATCGGCGCGCGACGTTCTCGAGCGCGGCCAGCGGGTTCGCATCGAGCAGGATCAGATCCGCACGCTGGCCCACCGCAATCGTGCCGAACGGTTCACCGCGCGGGCTCAGATACGCACCGGTCGCGGCCGTGCCCGTGCGGAGGATCTCGAAGGGCGTCATCTTCGCGTCGGCCATGCTTCGCATCTCGTGATGAATCGAGAAGCCGGGGACGTTGAACTGTTGCGGCGCGTCGCTGCCCAGCAGCAGCCGCACGCCGGCCTGATGCATCGCCGCGAGGATCCGCGTGCGGTTCTGCATGTGAAGCGCCGCGGCCTTCACGTCGAACTGTGGATTGCCGAGCCGCTTCTGCAACTGGCCCGTCCACTGCGCGAGCAGTGGACGCGGCAGGTACTTCAGTTCGTCCAGGCCCGTGCGCGACTCGAGGGTCGGCGCGCCCAGCAGCGTCTCCCACACGAACATCGTCGGCACCATCCACGCGTTGGCGGCCTTCGTCTTCTCGATGACGCCGCGGAGGGCGGCCTCATCGAGCGGCTTCGCGCGAGCGTCGAGCAGCTCGACATACCCGTCGAGGTGATCCACGGTCTCCTGGCCCATCTCGAGCGCGTGGAGGATGCCGACCGCGGCGGGGACGTGCCCGGCGAACCCGATGCCGGCCTCCTTCGCCGCGCGCGCCATCCCGTCGTAGGTCTCGACGCTGAGGCCAGGCAGCACCTTGAGCAGATCCCACCCCTCGGCTTTCTGCTGCCGGACGCGCTCGGCGGCGGCTTCGGCGGTCTTGACCGTGCCGCCCGAAAAGGCCGGCCCGGCGAGGTAGAGCGTGGGTCCGATGAGCTCGCCGCGGCGGGTCTGCTCACGCAGTTCCAGCTGTCCCGTCGACCCCTGCATGCCGCGCACCGTCGTCACACCGTTGGCGACGTACAGGAAGAGCGTGTCCTCGGCCCAGGAGCGGTCCGAGACCTGCGGGATGTGGCCGTGCATTTCGGACAGGCCGGGCATGAGGAACTTGCCCTTCCCGTCCACCGTGACGGCGCCGGCCGGCACCGGAGTGGAGGCCGACGGACCGACCGCCGTGACTCGGCCCCCGCTCGTGATGACGGTCTGCCCCGGATCCGTCCGATTGGCCGTCATCGGCACGACCGTGACGTTCGTGAAGGCGACGGGAGGTGGCGTTTGCGCGATCGACCCGGCGCGGACGCCGAGTGACAGCGCGAGGGGCAGCGCCAGGATCGCAAAGAGCTGACGTCTCATGGTGGACGTCGTTTCTACGGCGCGGCCGGCTTGGCGGTCGAGGGCGCCGGCTGATACGTGTAGTGCAGGTCGCGGACCCAGAGGTCCTTGAACCGCATGTTGCCGTCGCCACCCGAATGGAGCTGCAGCGCGATGTAGCCTTCGTCCTGTGACGCGCGCGGGTCGGTGAAGTCCAGGACCTTGATGCCGTTCAGGGTCACCTGGTAGTGATTGCCCTCGACCTTGAGCAGCATCTCGTTCCAGTCGGTGGGCCGGAGCACCTGTTCGAACTCGGGTGACGGCCAGGCGATCCAGGCGCGGCCATCACCGTAGAGTCCGCCGTTGTGGTGGTTGATCGTCCGGTCGATCTCGACCTGGAGCCCCCGGCTGACGGCGGCCGTCCCGGGCTTGAAGTCCGTGCGGAAGTACACGCCGCTGTTGCCGTCGGCCTCGCATTTGAAGCGGAGCGAGAACCAGAAGTCCCGGTACATCTTCTCCGTGCGGAGATAACCGTACTGGTCCGTGACGCCCTGGCCGTGGATGACGCCGTCTTCGATCGTCCAGCGTTCCTTGCCCACCTGAACCCAGTTGGTCAGGTCCTTCCCGTTGAACAAATTCACCCACTGTTCGCCCGGGTAGAGCGGGCGGTTGCGGGGCACCTGGGCCACCAGGGCCGGCCCGGCCAGCACCGCGGCGGCCAGGAACATCGCGCAGGTTAGAGCGTGCACTCGA
>CAZFAT010000095.1:0-3627 GCA_964517075.1 uncultured Solibacteraceae bacterium | reverse complement strand
TGCAGGGCACCTGGACGAGTGAAGGGGAGCTCGGCGTGCCGTTCGAGCGGCCTGCACAGTTCGGGGAGCGGCAGTACTTGACCGACGCGGAGTACGCCGCCCGGTTGCGAGAGACGCAGCTCCGGAACGAGGGAACACTCGCCGAAATCGATGTCTTCACGGCGGACGTGTCGAATGCGGGCGCCGTGGGCTCTCCGACGTCGCCGCCACCACACTGGCTGGAGCGGGCAAGCCAATCCCGGCGCACTTCGCTGGTGATCGACCCACCGAACGGCCGGATTCCGGCGGTGACACAAGCGCAATCGCGCGGCGGCGGGCGTCGCGGTGGAGGTCCAAGCCGGCCTCGTAACAGCGCCGCCGACTTCAGTCTTTACGACCGATGCATCACGCGCGGCCTACCGGGCGCGATCTTTCCGGCTATCTACAATGCGAATACGCGCATCGTCCAAGGACCGGACGCCGTGGCCATCACCTACGAGATGATTCACGAGACGCGAGTAGTTTCCCTGGACGACCGCACCCAGCCGCCGGCATTCCGCCAGATGCAAGGCAATTCGCGCGGACGCTGGGAGGGTGATACCCTCGTCATCGAGACTACCGGGTTTCTCGAGGGCATGGCGTATCGGGGCGGCAGCCGCAATCAGCGTCTTCTCGAACGCTTCCGGCGCGTGGACGCCGAGACACTCCGATACGAACTCACGATCATCGACCCCGAGACATGGACGACCCCGTGGACTGTGGCGCTGGATCTCAAGTCTCAGACAAGTGGGATGTACGAGTACGCGTGCCATGAAGGCAACTACGCGATGCGCAACATGCTGAGCGCCGCGCGCGCGGACGAGGCTGCGGCAGCCCAGTCGGGGGGACGGTAGGGGCCGGTCATCAACCCCTGCCGGTGCAGGCCCGTTCTGTCCCACACGTGAATCGGACCGAATACTACGCGGCTGACCGGTCGTAGCAACTGAAAATCCCGCCGACTCGCTGCCGAGCTATCTCCACGGACATTCTGCACTTTCACGCGCGAGTTCTCGTCGTACCGGCGGCACCGGCTGCGAGCGGGCCGCGACCGTGATCTCTGCGAACCCGGTCGCGGCGTGACAGCCAGCGGAGCACAACGGTGGCCGAGTGGATCACACTCGGCAACGGTGAGAGGCCAGATGCGGCTCTCGGACCGGGCGAACGATGAATCGGCACGGCCCGGCGTGAACATTCCCGATGACACGGTGCCGGGGTGTCGCCGACCGGCCACGACCTTCACGCTTCTCGGCGCCCTGAACCACGAACACCGGTTTGAACGGCTCGCAAAATTACTCTTTGCTGAGCACAGGGCCGCCACTCAGGATTGAGGGAGACGACACGCCGCAGAGCCCTTGTCAAAGCCCGAAGTGCAGGCCGATGCCCACGTATGAGATGTCGTCCCGGAAGAACTGCCCGTACGGTGACGGGCCGTCGTATAGCTCCAGCATCAGCATCATAAGGCGCCCGGGATGGCCACCCGGTCCAGGCCGTCCGAATTCCACCCCCGCGCGTCCGCTGACCGCCGGCGACCAGTCGTGGAACTCCGTCGTTTTGACATCAACGCCTCCCACCAATTGAATCTTCCGCGCACGCCCGGTCCGCAACTCCACCCCGGCGTGGAACAGCTTGGACGGGAGGGTGTCGGGCTCCCGCCGGAAGATACGCTCGACGCCGGCGTATGCGCGCACGACACGTATCTCTTGGGACACGAGGAACTCCACGGCCTCGAACGAGAGATTCTCGCGTTCGACATCCTCGCTGCTCAAGAGGTACTCGTCGCCGAGATGTGAGCTCTGATGATAGATCCGCGCGCGCACGCTGAAGCCGCTCCGGCGAAAGGTCAGTGGCGCGCCGATGACATAGTCCGCGTTGATGAGATCGTTCGACGCAGCTCCCACGTTGAACTGCGCGAAGATGCTTCCGACGACGTCGAGCTGCACGCCTTCGCCGGCGGCCGGCCCTCCCTGGCGCACGAGCCCGAAGCTGTCGCCCAAGCCAACGGAGGCAATCGACGTACCCTCACCCGATGGGTCGTCGAGTGACGGAAATGTGCCGCGGAGGAAGGTCACAAAGGATCGGACTTCCTTCGGGTCGGCGATGAGCGGGCAGAAGATGTGATCCTGGGGAAGAAAGACCGTCCCGGTGGCCTCCGCTTCGTGCACTCCTGTTCCACAGCGTGGCGCATTGACCGTCTGCGCCTCGCCTCTGTGGGCGAGCGTGAGCACGAGTGATACGACAATGATCGAGACCCGATAGCGACGCCGATTTGTCATAAAGACACTGCCGAGGTGCGCATCGTTCCCCGTGGCACATGTTCACGCCGGCGCGACGCGGAAGACGGTGGTCTCAGTATCGTCGCATGAAACAACACTCCGAGTGCACGCTCGTCCAAACGGCGAGCTTGGAACAAGGCGCGGGAACACTCCGCGGTTGGTTTGGTCCAGACGCCGCTGGGTTCAGCTCCTGCGTCGGCCGCCCCGAACTGATTTCTGACGTGATGGGCTGCGTTCCGCGTGCGCCGCACCTGTGCTTCGCCAGAATCAGATCGCCATCAAGCTGGTTGATTCAGCGGACGGTTGCGCGACAGGATAGCTCATGTTGGCCGCGCTCGTCGTAGTGCTCCGATCGGTCGCACTGATCTGCTGCGGACACCGGAGCTATCTCCACTGACATTCTGGAATTTCGCGCGCGAGTTCTCGTCACTTTGGCGGCGAGGGGCGAGGGACAACTGAGAGCGGCGCTGATCGGCGCAGACACCGCGACGAGTAGCGAATCCCATTCGACCCACATGGACGCCTGGCTCCCATCCTGAGGCGCCGCTCGAATGATGACGAGTCGCGCCGACCGCATCTGACTGGTGACGACCTGTTTCCATTGATCGCCCGCCGCGTACAGGGGTCTGTGTCAAAGGCTCGCAGGTAGAGCACGTCAGGCCTGGCATCGCCGATGATCGTGCCCGCACGCGCTCTGGCCAGGTACCGACGTCCACGGAAGAAGAGCAAGGAACCGGTCACGATCAGCACGATCACGACACCGTCGAGCGCCATGGCGTCGGTCATGTCGGCGACGGGCAGGAACCGAAACAGGAACCCAAGAAGAGTTCCGGCGATGAGCAGCGTAATGCCCGCGCGTTTGACGATCGTGCGGTCCGGTCGTCTTGATGTGCGAAAACCACCGGTCGGGTTTGGTCTGGCGGCTGATGCGCGCGTGCCCGTACGTCGTGACGGGACTGCGGCGGGCGGGATTTACGAATGGGTGGTTATGACGCTGCCCAGAAACGGCTGGTTCTGTTACCTCCACCCGTCCATCATGCCCCCTGTCATCATCCTGCCGCTGAAGACCAGAACGAGCAACAAGACGACGATGACCGTCCCGATGATGATCAGTGCTGTGTTGGTATTGGAGGTGGTGTTGCTCATGTGACTACTCTCTTTTCATGCCGCCCGTTTGCGTCATCATCGGGCACATGGCCATCGAGCCCGTCCCTGCCTGCATGTGCTCCATCATGTGGCTCATCATGCCTTCCTGCATTTTCATCATGCCGTCCCGCATCGTCCGGCGCTGCGTCACCATCTCAGTGACGACGTTGGCAGTCGCCGCCATCTTCTC
>CAZFAT010000094.1:0-15665 GCA_964517075.1 uncultured Solibacteraceae bacterium | reverse complement strand
CCCGGCTCGGTCGAGCGCGACTACTACGTCTGGAGCGACACGGATCAGAAGTACGCCGACGCGCGCATCATCTTCACCGACACCGAGAAATCGAACTGGACCTGGGATCCGGTCGCCCAGGCCTACTACTGGCACCGGTTCTTCTCCCACCAGCCGGATCTGAACTACGACAACCCCGCCGTGGTCGACGAGATTCTGGCCATCATGCGGTTCTGGCTCGATCGGGGGGTGGACGGCCTGCGGCTCGACGCGATTCCCTACCTCATCGAGCGCGCTGGCACCAACTGCGAGAACCTGCCGGAGACGCACGCGCTCATCCGGGGCATTCGCCGGGCGATGGACGACGGTTACGCGAACCGGGTGATTCTGGCCGAGGCCAACCAGTGGCCGAGCGACGTGCGACCGTACTTCGGCGCCGGCGACGAGTGCCACATGGCGTTCCATTTCCCCCTGATGCCGCGCATCTTCATGGCGCTGCGGCTCGAAGACAGCCTGCCGATCACGGAAATCCTCGCGCAGACGCCCGACATTCCCGAGTCGTGCCAGTGGGGGCTGTTCCTGCGGAACCACGACGAGCTGACGCTCGAGATGGTCAGCCTCGAGGAACGCGACTACATGTATCTGGCCTACAGCGCGGACCCGCGGATGCGGGTGAATATCGGCATCCGCCGGCGCCTCGCGCCGCTCATGGACAACAACCGGCGGCGCATCGAGCTGCTCAACAGCCTGTTGTTCTCCTTTCCCGGCACGCCCATCCTCTACTACGGCGACGAGATTGGGATGGGCGACAACATCTACCTCGGCGATCGCAACGGCGTGCGAACGCCGATGCAATGGAGCGGCGACCGCAATGCCGGCTTCTCACGCGCGACGCCCGCCCGGCTCTACAGCCCGGTGATCATGGACCCCGTCTACGGCTACGCGACGGTGAACGTCGAGGCGCAGCAGAGCGACCCCTCGTCGCTCCTCCACTGGATGCGCAACCTCATTGCGCTTCGCAAGCTGTTCCGCGTGTTCGGCCGCGGGTCGATGGCGTTTCTCGACACGGGCAACCGGAAGGTGCTGGCGTACCTCCGGACGTTCGAGGGCGAAGTGATCCTGTGCATCGCGAACCTCTCGCGCTTCGCCCAGCCGATCGAGCTCGACCTGGCCGCCTTCGAGGGCGCCCGGCCGATCGAGATGCTCGGCTACGTCGAGTTTCCGGTCATCAGCCGGCGTCCGTACGCGCTGACGCCCGGGCCGTACGTGTTCATGTGGTTCGAGCTCCATCCCGCCGCCGAACCGCTGGAAACGTCGGGCGACGCGCTGGTCCTGTCGGCCGACGCGGGCTGGGCGGGACTTCTGACCAGCGCGCAACGCGAACGGCTGCAGAGCGCCGTGCTGCCGCGGTTCCTCCCGCACCAGCGGTGGTTCGGCGGACGCGGCCGGTCGCTCCAGCAGGTGGCTATCCGGGACTGGGTCGAGATGCCCGGCGCCCAAACGGCGCTCGCCCTGATTGAGGTCTCCTATGCCAGCGGCCCGCCAGAGTCGTACGTCATTCCGCTGGCCATGACGTTCGAGCACCTCGGCGACGTGCCGACGGCCGCGATCCTGTGTGCCGTGTCGTCGCCTGCGGGCCGCGGCATTCTGCACGACGCGGCGGTTGGCGAAGCGATCCGGGCGGGTCTCTTCACCTGCATCGCGGACGGCCAGCAGCTGCGCACCCGGCATGGCGAGATCCGGGGCGTGCCGGCGCCGGGCTTCGACGAGGCCCGCGGTCCGCGGGAGGCGCCCCTGCCGGCGGTCCGCAGCGGCGCCGAACAGAGCAACACGTCGTTCATCTACGGCGACCGGCTGATGCTCAAGCTGTTCAGGCGCCAGGAAGCCGGCATCAATCCGGATGTGGAAGTCGGCCGGTATCTCACCGAGCAGGCACAGTTCCCGCACATCGCGGCCGTCGCGGGCACCATCGACTACGTGCCCGACGATGGAGTGCCGTCGACGCTGGCACTGCTGCAGACGCTGGTGCTCAACCAAGGCGACGGGTGGACGTGGACGCTCGACGAGCTCGAGCGGTATTACACCACCTGCTCGCCGTTGTCGCCGCCCGATCATGACCTGGCGCAGCCGGCGAACCTGTTCGATCGGTCTGACGAGCCCATTCATCCCGTCGCCAGGGACCAGATGGCGTTGTACCTCGACGCGATGGCCACGCTCGGCCGCCAGACCGCCGAACTGCACCTGGCGCTGGCCGCGCCGACGACCGATCCGGCGTTCCGACCCGAGCCCCTGACGCCGGCCGACGTCGTCCAGCTGGTTTCGGCGCTCCAGGCGACGGCCGGGCGCATGTTCACGGAACTCCGCGCCAATCTGGCCGCGCTCCCAGACCCGGTGGCCGACCAGGCGGCGCTCGTGCTCAGCCGCCGCCGGCCTCTGCTCGCCTCGTTCGAGGACTTGCCCTCGCGCCGCATCGACGGGCCGCGCACGCGCGTGCACGGCGATTATCACCTCGGACAGGTCCTGCGCGTGAAGAACGCATACGCCTTCCTCGATTTCGAGGAGGAACCTGCCCGCTCGCTCGAGGAGCGCCGCGCGAAGCATTCGCCCCTGAAGGACGTGGCCGGCATGCTGCGATCCTTCAGCTATGCCGCGTGGGTCGGCCTGACCCAGTTCACCACCCGCGGGCCCGATGCCTTCGAGCGGCTGGAGCCCTGGGCCCGGTTGTGGGAACAGGCCGCCTCGGCGGCGTTCCTTCGGGCCTATCGGCGGACGGCCGGTCGTGGCATCCTGCCGTCCGATCCGGCTGCCGCGCGGATGCTCCTCGACGCCTATCTGCTGGACAAGGCCTGCTACGAAGTGTTGTACGAGTTGAACCATCGTCCCGCGTGGGTCTGGATTCCGCTTCGGGCCCTCCTGGCGCAGCCGGTATGAGCGATTCGATCACCCCGGAGGCCCCACTGCAGGATGCGGCCGCGCGGCTGGCGAGCCTCGAGCCGGCTGATGTCACCCTCGCCGCGCCCGGGTGCCTGACGCTCGATGCCGTGCGCGCGGCCATCGCGGCCGCCCGCGACGTCGCGCTGCACCTGCTGCCCGGATTGCGAGTCGTACTGGCCTACCCCGAAGCCGTAGTCGGGGATCCCGCGATCGATCTCGGGGGCGCCTCCGTGCAGGGGATCCCCTGGCGGCTGTCCGCCACGAGCCGGCCGTCGCTGGCGACCGGGGATGGCCGCGATCCCTTCCTGCCGCTCTCGACGGTGGGGACTCAGGTGAGCGCCCGTGCGTGCGCGTTGGTTGGCGCACAGCCGGACGCGGTGAGCCCCGAGACCATCAGTCGCCTCGTCCGGCCCATCCTCGACGGACAGGCCGACGTGCTCCTGCCCTGTTACCCGCGCCACCGGCTCGAGGGGCTCATCAACACGGGGATCGTCTATCCGCTGATGCGGTCGCTGTACGGCCGGCAGGCCGACGGCCAACTGGGCGTGGACTTCGGGCTGTCGCCGCGCATGGTCGCCGCACTCGTGCAGCCCGCGCCCCGCAACGCTCGCGGTGGCCCGGTCTGGCTGCTCCCGGAAGCCGTCGAACGGGGCTTCACGGTCGGTCAGGCCTACCTGCCGGCGTGGCTGCCACCGGCCGAGGAATCGGCTGACGTCAGCTCGTCGCTCACCCAGGTGCTCGGATCGCTCTTTACCGACCTCGAACTGCATGCCACGACCTGGCAGCGCGTCCGCGGATCCCGCGCGGTGCCGGTGTTCGGCGAACCGGCGACCGTCGCGGACGAGCGCCGGCCGGTCGATGTCCGCTCCATGGTGGAGTCGTTCCAGCTGGGCTTCCGGAATCTGCAGGAGGTCTGGGCGCGCGTGCTGCCACCAGCCACCGTCGTGGCGCTCGGCCGGCTGGCCCGGGCGCCGGCCGATCAGTTCCGCATGCCCGACGACCTCTGGGCACGGATCATTTTCGATGTCGCGCTCGGCTTCCGCCTGCGGACGATCAATCGCGAGCACCTGTTGCGGGCGATGACGCCGGTCTACCTCGGCTGGGCTGCGTCGTTCGCGCACGACGTCAGCGACGCGGATCGCGCCGAGGTCCGGCGGCGCGTCGAGGATCTTTGTCTGGCCTACGAGACCCAGAAACCGTATCTGCTGGCTCGCTGGCGATGGCCCGATCGCTTTGCCCCGTGATCGCCGGTGAAGGAGAACTGCTATGTGGAACCAAGTTGAGCACGCGCTGAACCAGTCGGCCACGAGCGTGCTGACCGGACTCGCACGCCTGCTGCCCGGCACGATCGCCCTGCTGGTGTCGGTCCTGATCGGGGCGCTCCTCGGCTGGCTGCTCGGGTCGCTCCTCACCCGCGTCCTGCGCAGCGTGGAATTCGATCAGCGCGTCAGCAGCCTTGGACCCGATCTGGGCGACTGGACGAGCACGGGAAGCCCGACGCTCCTCGTCGCGCGGGTGGGAACCTGGAGCATGATCTTCCTGGGATTCCTGATTGGGCTCGCCGCGTTCGATCCCACGCTCACCTCCGAACTGGCCCTGCGCCTGTTCGGATCCGCCTTGAACCTGCTGACCGCGCTCGTCCTGCTGGTCGTGGGCAACGTGCTCGCGCGGTATCTCTCCCGCGGCGTGCTCATCAGCCTCGTGAACATGAACGTCGAGCAGGCACGGCTGTTGAGTCTCGGCGTGAAGTGGCTGGTCCTGATTCTCTTCGCCGCGATGGCGCTCGATCACCTCGGCGTGGGTGGACGCATCGTCGAGCTCGCCTTCGGCATCCTGTTCGGCGGGATTGTGCTGACGCTCGCGCTGACCGTGGCACTCCGATCGAAGGATCTGGCGGACTGGTCGATGGCACGGCAGGCGGACAAAACCGGCGACGAGGGCGCGCCGCCGGTCCAGCATCTGTAGAGCGCGTTTTCAACCGTCCGTGGCACACGCTCCCTGAGCGAATCACTTCGCTGTGGCGGAGTTCTGAGCTCTTACCGTTTCGCCGGAGTGGCGGGCGCGCGCCGGTCGCCAACCACCCGCTTGACGAGGCTGCCCGACGCCAGCGATGCCGACGGGCCGTCCAACTGGTTGAGCACGGCGAGCTCCTCCACCGGAATCGCCGAGGGCTGCAGCTTGTCGAACGCGGCCAGGGTCAACGCGCGCGGGACCCGCACGATGTCGATGCGCTGCGGCTGAACGTTGAGAACGTCACTGCTCGTGACCGGTGCGAAGCTCCGGAGCGTGTCCGTCAGGGCACGCTCCTGGCGGGAGAAGGCGGCCGTCGTGGCGTAGGCGAGCAGCTGATACGTGGTGCCGCGGTGCTGCAGGTAGGCCGCATACCCCTGCAGGGTCCCTCCCTGCTCGGCACTCGCGCGGAAGCCCGACACCACGGCGGGGACGCCGTTGAAGGTCTCACGCGAGCTGCCCGCCGACGTGACGCCGCTCTGGGTGAAGAAGCGCTCGGTGGCCTGGGCCGGTGTCATGTCACCCGCCAGCGTGAGACTGATGGTCGCCGTGCCGGCCGGATCGGCCGCCACGACGGCCTTGGCAAAGTTGCCGGTCTGCCAGCCCGCTGGCATCGTCATCTGAAAGCGCAAATCGGGATGGTAGAAGACGCGGTCGCGGAAGAATCCGTTCCGGGGATTCTCGCCGTAGACGAGGCCGTCAATCCGCTCGAGGTACTCCGACCGGCCCTGGCGCGGTGTGCCCGGCTGCGGCCCGGCCGCCGCCACCCGCTGGCGGGCCGCCTCGATGCGGTCGGCCGGCGCGGGATGGCTCGCGAGCCAGTTCGGCAGCGGGCTCTGCCCTTCGAGTTGCGAGGCCCGGCCCAAGGCAGCGAAGACATCCGCCATCTCGCGGACATCGTAGTTTTCGCTGCGCGCGTAGCGAAAGCCCAGCTCGTCGGCCTGCCGTTCCGCCTCGCGCCCATAGCGCAGGAACAGCAACTGCATCCCGGCGCCCATGGCCTGGCTGACGGGCTGGATCTCGGGAAACAACGCGCCGCCCAGGCCAAGGCCGAGCTGCGTCAACTGCTGGCGCGAGATCATGGACACCGAGTGACGCGCGGTCACATGGCCGATTTCATGGCCCAGCACGGACGCGAGCTCGGCCTCTGAATCGAGAAGGGTCGTGAGACCCCGGGTGACGAAGATGAATCCGCCAGGCAGGGCGAACGCGTTCGGCGTGGGGTCATCGACCACGGCGAAGGCCCAAGGCAGCTTGGGACGTTCCGACCCACTTGCCAGCTGCAGACCCACGCGGCTCACATAGCTCTGCATGGCCGCGTCGTCCACCAGGCCAATGGAGTCGCGCACCTCGACGGCTGCCTCCTGGCCCATCGAGATTTCCTGAGCCTCGGACACGAGCGCCAGCTGCCGCTGACCGGTGACGGGATTGGTCGCGCAACCCGCGACAACCGCGCCGGCCGCCAGCGCCAGGAGGACGAACGCGCGAGCGGACTGAAGCGAATGGAGCACCATCGGGCCTACCTCCGTTCCAAACGTCTGCAAGCCTGATGCCTGCCGGTGGTGTTCGCATACCGTGCGAGGTCAGCGCCCAACCTGAGTAACGGACCGTCCGCGGCATGGCCGATTCAGGGCGTCCAGGCCCGCGTCCATCTTGGCGAGGACCGTGCTTACACGTTGCGCAGGAGTCGCCATGAACGAAGCCGCCCTCGCGATCGGCCTGGTTGAGCTCGCATGCGCGGAGCTCCCGCACTTCGGCCGGGGTGCCCGGATTACCGACCTCCGCGTCCGGCTCGGCCGACGCTCCGGCATCGTCCAGGAAACCCTGCTCTTCGCTTTCACCCTTGCGGCGGAGGGCTCCCCGATCGCCGGCGCGACGCTGGATATCGAGGACACGCCCGTCGAGGCCAGATGTCGGCACTGCGAATCCGTCCTCCTGGCCGCCGGGCCGTCCGGCATCTGTCCCGGCTGCGGCGCGCCCGCCCGCCCGGCCGAGGGCGACGATTTGCAACTGGTCGCCCTGGGGGTCGCGGGGCCCGCGGCCCGCGTGTCGGCGGGAAACTGACGCTAGCGCAGCATCCAGAGGCCGAGCGCCATGGTGCCGCAGGCAATGGGCGCTTCGACCAGTCCGAACGCGTGGCCGAGCCGGCGTGACGACATCTCGAGTGGCAGTGCGATGGCCAGCGAGAGCGCCGCCATACCCAAAATCGATCCCACCCCGAAGCTCGCGATGTAGGCGAGCCCCATCCAGAACGACCCGACCGACGCCGACGTGAGGACGACCACTGCCGCGGACCCGGCCATCCCGTGCACCGTGCCCACCAGGGCAGCCCGCACGTGCGAGCGATCAGCGTGTTGATGGTGATGGCGCGGGGCGCCGGCATGGGGCGCCGACGCGAGCGCGTGGATGTGTACCACCCCGTCGTGCGCGTGTCGCGACAGACGCACGCGGCTCCGGACGAGCCGGGCGATGACCTGGGCACCCAGGACGATCAGCATCGCCCCCACGGCCCGCTCGAGCCATTGCTCCGACGTCTGCGACAGCGACGTGCCCAGGGCGAGCGAGGCGCCCCCCACCACGAGCAACGCGGTCGTGTGTCCGAGGCCCCAGGCCGCTCCGCGGAGCATGGTGGCCATGCGGCCGCGCGTGCGCGTTGACAGTGCGACCACGGCTGCCAGATGGTCGGCTTCGAGGGCATGTCGCATGCCGATGAGGATGCCAGCGCCTAGAAAGAACCACACGAGATCACCAAGTTACGCATCCTAGCATGCGCGTGTCGCGGCGGAGCGCCCGGCAGGTCGCACGCATCTTGCAACGGCCCGGGCCGGCAGACGAGAGGTTGCATCATGCTGCGAGGTCTGAAGGCGCTCCGCCATGCAAACATCGAGGCCGCGGACGGGCCGATGGGCACGCTCGACCGAGTCCTGATCGACATCGATCACTGGGCGATCCGCTATCTGGTCATTGACTCAACGGGCTGGTGGGACGAGCACGAGGCGCTCGTGTCGCCGCAATCCGTCAGCCCGAGCGGTCCTGTTGACTTCCGGGTGTCCGTGACGCGCGCGCAGGTGAGAAACGGTCCTGGCGCGATGCGTCGTGGGTCGCTGGTCCCGGCGACGATGCCCTCGGGCATCGAGGCCGCGCGGCGGGTGCCCGCGTCGGGCGCTGCTCTCCTCGAGGACGCTCGTGGCGATCTCGGCCTGGCCGACAGTCAAGACCTTCTCGGAACCCGCCTGCACGCGAGCGATGGCGACATCGGGCACGTCGAGGACTTCCTGGTGGACGTCGACACCTGGAGCCTGCGCTACCTGGTGGCGGACACGAGCAACTGGTGGATTGGCAAGCAGGTCCTCATCTCGCCTGACTGGATCGATCGCTTCGACTGGCCGGACGGGAAGCTCCACGTGGGCCTGGATCGCGCGTCGGTCAAGGGGGCGCCCGAGTACGACGGCACGACGCCGCCGGGCCGTGAGACTGAGGCGGCGCTCTTTCGCCATCACCGGCGTCCGCCGTACTGGATGGAATGAGACGCGTTATCCAGATCGACGGGCATCAGCCCGGGCCGGACCTCGTTACCCTGGAAGGCCAGCACACGATGGCGAGGGTCGCAGCCGCGCGTGTCAGTTGGCCTTCCATCCGAACGCGTTCATCATCACCGTGAAGATGTCCGTGTTGTGCAGGTAGCCCCGGACGCCTTCGGCGCCCGGGCCCTGTGCCGCCACCAGGACCGGCTCGCCGGTATGGGCGTTCTGCATCCGCACCGCGCGGAGCTGCAGTTCCGGCTGCTTCTCCTTGGCCCTCAGGGCTTCGGCTTCGTCGAGGCCCTCGAGCAGCGGCCTGGTGTTGTCGCCGCCGCGCAGGCGCAGGTCGAAGGAGTGGTCGGCGGTGAAGATCACGAGGGTGGTGTTGCCGGCGGTCTTGACCGTCTGCTGGATGGCGCTATCGATCTGCACCATGCGGTCTAGGCCCCGGCGCACGTTGTCGGTGTGCGTGTCCCACTCCACCATCAGGAAGTACCCGCGGGGATTCTTCGACAGCATGCGCGTGGCCAGCTGGATCGCTTCGGTGACCTGGAAGTCGGCGGACTCGAGCAGCACGATCGCGCGCGTCGCATCGGCAGGAACCTCGCTGAGGGTTCGGAGAACGGGGCGCTTCTTCTCGTTCCCGAGCGTCTCGAGATCGACACCGGTCGCGGCCAGCGCCTTGGCGATCGTGCCGCGGCCGGCGCCAATCATGACGTCGGGCCCGTCGCCGAACCGCGCCGCGAACGCCTGCTGAAAGATCCCCGCGGTCTGGCCCCGATCGTTCGCTTTCGCATACAGCGAGGCCGGCGTCGCGCCCGTCAGCGCATCATTGGTGATGATGCCCGTCGCCAGGCCGTGCTCTTCCGCGTACTCCAGGATCGACTTGAGCGGCTTGCCATCCTGTTTGCCCCGCACGGCGGTGGCGTCCTGGGCGATGACGCCGTTGAGCGTCTTCTGACCGGTCACGATGGCCGTCATCCCGGCCGCGGAGTCGCTCACGATCGACCGGACCGGCGTGGTATCCGACAGCCCGATATTGGGCATCCGCTGGATGAACAGGCCCCGGGGGGCATTGTGGGCGTGCCAGCTCGCGGCCGCCACCGTCGGAATCCCGCCGGCGTCGGCAAGGAAGAGCACCACGTTCCGCGCGCGGCCGTTCTGGGCCGACAGCGCCACCGGGAAAACAAGCAGTACAGCGAGGAGCCATCTCGTCATTGTCAAAACCCATCCACCATGAGCGTTTCGGGGCCGGCAGCATCATCGGGGCGCTGTGGAACCCGGACACCGGCACGGTGATTTTCCTGCGCTCACCCGGCGATAGTACGATAATCGACATTCCGGACCGGCGACACGATGAACCGCCCTCCTGCCGACCCGCACGCGAATCAGCCAGTACTCGACGCGGGCGCGCCACTGGACCGGGCGCGCGTGGCGGTGGTCCTGCTGCACGGACGCGGCGCGTCGGCAGCCAGCATCCTCGGCCTGGCGCCCGCGCTGGCGGGCGACGGCGTGGCGTTTCTCGCACCGCAGGCGAGCGGATCGACGTGGTACCCGCTCCCATTCATGCATCCGATCGCCGACAACGAGCCCGGGGTCTCTTCGGCAATGGCCGCCATCGACCGGGTGTTGGCCCGGACAGCCGCGGCCGGCATCCCGGCCGCGCGAACGCTGCTCGCCGGTTTTTCGCAGGGCGCCTGTCTCACGACCGAGTACGCCGCGCGGCACGCCCGGCGGTACGGTGGTGTGGCCGGACTGAGCGGTGGACTGATTGGTCCACCAGGCACACCACGGACCTATCCAGGGTCGCTCGAGGGCACTCCGGTGTTCCTCGGCTGCAGCGACGTGGACGCGCACATCCCGGCGCAGCGGGTCCGTGAAACGGCCGACACATTCACCCGGCTGGGCGGCGTTGTCACCCTCCGGCTCTATGCCGGCATGGGCCACACGGTCACCGACGAGGAGTTGCAGGCGATGCGGGCGATGGTGGTCGAGGCGCTGGCCGCATCCTGAACGAAAGGCGGCCCCGCCGTTCCGGCGAGGCCGCCCACCGAGGGCCGGATCAGACCATCTCGTTGAGGCTCCGCAGCGCGCGAATACGCACCTTGCGGCTGGCCGGCTTGGCCTTGATCATGATCTCCTCGCCGGTGAACGGGTTCCGGCCCTTCCGGGCCTTCGTGGCCGGCCGATCGACCGTCCGGAGCTTCATCAGCCCCTGAAAATTGAATTCGCCCGGCCCCTTCCGGCCGAGGTCGGCGGCGATGAGCGCGCCGAGGACGGCGAACACTTCCCGAACCTTGCCGGGCTTGAGGTCAGTGCCCTCTGCAATCTGTCTGACGACGTCAGCCCGGGAGCGACGCTTGCTCGCGGGGCTGACCTTGAACGGCTTCTTGCGTGCGGTCTTTGCCATGTGGGATCCCTGCTCTTGCTGATCTCCCGAACGGCCCAGTGCCGCGGGGAAACAGCGGCGCTAGTGTATCCGGAAAAAAGCAGCCTGGAACAGGGATCTTTGAGGATCGGCCTGTCTCTTGCATCCCTTCTCCCCGGATTGGTGACCGCATGCTCGCGTACTTCGGCACGACGGTCGGCTGGTTCGAGCTCGCGAAACGAACCGTCCGCGATGCCATCAGCGACGACCTCTTCGGGCTCGCGGCGCAACTGGCGTACTACTTCTTCCTCGCGTTGTTCCCGGCGCTCCTCTGCCTGATCGCGTTCGCCTCCCTGTTCCCGCTGCACGAGCTCACCGACGACGTGGTGCGGCTGCTGGGTCTCTTTGCCCCGGCGGCGGCGCTGGCCATCATTCAGGAGCAGATGGTGAAGAGTCGCCGTTGCAGTTCTCCGCGGCCATGAACCCGGTCGGCAGGATGTCGCCGAGAAACAGGACCTGGTCGTCGTCCAGCTCATCGGGAACCTTCAGCGGGCCGATGTCCGCGAACGGCACGCGGACGTGCTCGGCCTGACCGCCCGCATACCCGCCATAGAGATGCGAGTACCCGAACAGGCCAGCGCCTGACGCGCCGTAGAGCTTCTCGAGCATCCACGCGTTGGGGTTCGAGTTGTCGCACAGTGACCACGCACCGCGGCGGCACAGCCCGCACTGGCCGCACGCGATGGCGAAGGGGACGACGACGCGGTCGCCGATGTCCAGCGACGCGACCCCCGATCCGACCTCGACGACTTCACCCATGAACTCATGGCCCAGAGTGTCGCCGCGGGCCATCGCCGGGATGAACCTGTCATACAAGTGGAGATCCGATCCGCAGATGGCCGTGGACGTGACGCGCACGATGGCGTCGCGCGGGTTGAGAATCTCAGGATCGGGCACGCGCTCAATGCCGACCCGGTGCTTGCCCTGCCAGCAGACGGCCTTCATGCGATCGCCTTGGTGACCGAGAAAGCCGCTGAACGTGCGCCTGAGGGCTGGCCTTCGACGGTCGGCACTTCACCGGTCTCCATGACCTGCTTGAGTTCCCGCAGGGCCTCCCGGACTTGTCGGGCGGGCGACGTGCCGAGCAGCCACGCCACCGACGCCCCGAGCCGGCCGCCCGGCGGTGCGTACTGCAGCCGGACCACGACTTCCGTGCCCCCGCGCGCGAGTGGCCGAAATCTCACGGAGCCCGCGCTCGCCACATCGGATCCCGGCAGCGATTGCCAGCCGATGAGTTCGCCGGGCACATCGTTGATGATCGTCGCGTCCCACTCGACAGGCTGTCCGGCGGGTCCGCGGGCGACCCAATGCGATCGCAGGTCGTCCAGACGCTCCACGCGGACCAGGTACGGCATCACGCGTGGCAGGTTGGCCGGGTCGCGCCAAAAGTCGTACAGCGTGCGCGCGGACAACTGAATCGTCTCGCTCGCGTTGATGGCCACGCCGCGGGCGCCCGACAGCGCCCGGCGCGGGTCGTCGCGCCGCCGTCCGCGCCCGATCGTGGCGTGGACCGGACAGAACACGGTCGCGCCGCGCGCGAGCAGCCCCGCGCCGGTCACCACCGCAGCCGTCCGTTTTCCGTTGGTGCTGCGGCGCGCTGCGGCCAGCAGCCCGGCACCGGCCGCGACTGAGACCAGCCGTTCCCAGGTCTCCATGTTGACTCTCATGCGTAGCTCCCCCGTGGAGCCGCAGGCTGCAATGGCAATGCCACGGCCTCGTCGGGCAAGGAGATTGCAGCCCTTGTGGGCGGAGAGCGTTGCATCCGTGAGGTGTCCCGGTCTGACCACCCGCTTACCGTGTCTAAGCAGTCCGGTGCAGGCGCTGGCCGATTTGGATCAGCCTGTGCCGCGGTCGGGGCGTAGGAATCAGGAGGAATCATGACCACTCTGCAGGCCACCGCGCCGTACTGGCACGCGTCCGGTTCCGTCCGGCCGTTCCCGCGGCTCCGGCGCGACCTCACGACCGACGTCGTCATCATTGGTGGCGGAATGACCGGCATCACCGCCGCATATCTGCTGCGGCGAGCGGGCCGGCGGGTCGTGCTCCTGGAGCGCGGGCGGTTGGCCTCCAGCGACACCGGACACACCACGGCACACCTGACGTGCGTCCTCGACACACCGATCACTGGTCTGGTGACGTCGTTTGGCGAGGACCACGCACGCGCCGCGTGGGACGCCGGCCTCGCCGCCCTCGCCCAGATCGACGAGTGCGTCCGGACCGAACACATCGACTGCGACTTCGCGTGGGTGCCGGGCTATCTTCACGCGCCCGCACACGGAGCGGCCTCCCCTGATGACACGGCGTTCTTGAAGGGGGAAGCGGCCACAGCGGCAAGCCTGGGCTTCGACGCGCAGTTCATGGAGCGCGTGCCACTGATCGGCAAGCCGGGCATGCTGCTCAGCGGTCAGGCCCGTTTCCATCCGCGGCGGTATCTCGCGGCCCTCGTTCAGGCGATCACCGCCGACGAGAATGGCGCCATCTTCGAGCACACGGCGGCCGCCGAGGTGTCGAGCGCCCCGCTCGAGGTGAGGGCCGGGTCGCACCGCATCGCGTGCGACCACGTCATCATCGCCACGCACAACCCCACGCCCGGCAAGGCGAGCCTGCTGGGCACGACGCTGCTGCAGACGAAGCTCGCCCTCTATTCGAGCTACGTCGTCGCGGCGCGAGTGGAGACCGAGCGCGTCCCCGACGCGCTGTTCTGGGACACCGCCGACCCGTACCACTACCTGCGCACGGAACGACGGCAGGGATTCGACTGCGTCATCTGGGGCGGCGAGGACCACAAGACCGGCCAGGCCGACGACGGGATCGATCGGTTCGAGCGGCTGGCGGCCGGACTCGACGGGTTGGTGCCGGGCGCGTCTGTGACGCATCGCTGGTCCGGACAAGTCATCGAAACCGCGGACGGGCTGCCGTTCATTGGCGAGACCGCGCCTCACCAGTTCACCGCGACGGGCTTTGCGGGGAACGGCATGACGCTCGGCACGCTCGCCGGCATGATGGCCTGCGACTACGTCATCGGACGGACGAATCCGTGGAGCGGCCTCTTCGACCCGAGCCGGACGAACGTGCGCGCCGGCTTGTGGAACTACCTGCGCGAGAACAAGGACTACCCCTACTACCTGGTCCGGGACCGCTTTGCCGGAGCGGAAGGCCGATTCACGCGCGACGTGCCGCGTGGTAGCGGCCGGATCCTGGATCGGAAGGACGGGCGCGTCGCCGCCTACCGTGCGCCCGATGGCGCGGTGCACCTGCTGTCCCCCACCTGCACCCACATGGGTTGCCTCGTCCGGTGGAACGACGCCGAGCGCACCTGGGACTGTCCATGCCATGGATCGCGCTTCGAGCCGACGGGCGAGGTCCTCTCTGGACCGGCGCAGACTCCGCTTGCCAAGGCCGAGTGACGCGCACTCCGCGCCGGCTCGTCCTACCGAAGCTGGGCGACCGATTGCCTACTCCCGCGGAGGTCCGTCGCGTTCGGCTCAATCTTCCAGTGGACCGGTTGGTATGCGCTTTGAAACCTTCGCTCGCCGGAGCGAGCACATGGCACAACCTGACACGGTCACGCGGACTGGTTCGACTGACAGCGATCGCCCGACAGACCGCGATCGCCGCTCTCTCTTGTTCCGCGGCCGACGCCGTTCCCTGCGTCTGTGGCTGGCTGTTTGGCTCCGTCGTGGCCAGCGCCGGCCGGCATTTTCACCACGACTGACGTTGGGCTGGTCTCGGCCGGGCCCAAGCTAATCCAAGGAGAACCACCCATGGCGACTACGCAAACTCACCCGCTGCAGCAGCTCCTGGTCGAGGAACTCCGCGACCTGTATCACGCGGAGAAACAGTTGACTCGGGCGCTGCCCAAGCTGGCCAAGAAGGTCGCGTCGCCCGAGCTGCGCGACCTGCTCGAAACCCATCTCGACGAGACCGAGCAGCAGATCACCCGCCTGGAAACCGCCTTCGAGAAACTCGGCGAGCGGCCCCGTGGCAAGCACTGCGACGGGATGGCCGGGATCGTGGAGGAGGGCAACGCCCTGCTCCAGGAAGATTTCGACGACGCCGTGCTCGACGCCGGCATCATCGCCGGGGCGCAGCGCGCCGAGCACTACGAAATCGCCGCGTATGGATCGGTGATGGCGTGGGCCAAGGCGCTGGGCCACAAGGACATCGCAGCGCTGCTCGACGAAACGCTGGAGGAAGAGAAGGCCGCGGACAAGAAACTCTCGGCGCTCGCCGAGCGGTCCGTGAACCGACAGGCCGCCAACGGCGGTAACGGAGCCGCCAGCACGGAGCGCTCCTCCGGCAAGCAGATGACTGGCGCCGGACGGCGCTGAATCCTCCACTCCCATCCGATCGACCGCAGGCCCGGGAACCGCACGAAGCGGCTCCCGGGCGGAGCGGCGCCGTCGGCGCCACGAGCGCGTCAATCGGCGAGATCGAGCTCCCAGTGGGCCCGCGTCAGCGGCTGGCGCCGGGTGCCGCCGGGCTTCGCCACGAGCACTTGATGCACTGCCGCCAGGCCCAGTTCGAACCCCCGAGCGCAACCCGCCAGGTACACCTCCCACATCCGCGCGGTTCGCTCCGACGACAGGCGCACCGCATCGGCCCGCGCGGCCTGGAAGCGACGGGACCATTCCCGCAAGGTGAGCGCGTAGTGCGGCCGCAGGGACTGGACGTCCAGGATCTCGAACCCCGCCTCCTCGAGGGCCGCCTGGACGGTGGACAGGGGGAGCAGCTCGGCGCCGGGAAAGATATGGCGGAAGATGAACTCCCCGCCCGTCCGCCCCCGGTGCCCG